>NZ_JAQEGR010000003.1:0-242438 GCF_027667425.1 Fusicatenibacter saccharivorans | reverse complement strand
CTGACAGCTTAGTTATAATAACACCGCCAAAAGCAAAAGTCAACACCTTTTTTCGAATTTTCTTATTTTTAGAAAAATATAGTTAATTCTGCATATTTTGTATTTTATCTGACTATTTACAATCTATCCGAAACCGTCCAAAAGAAAAGGCGCCTTCCGGCGCCCTTTCCCTTTCAACTCTTATTTCTCACGTTTACGATAAACAACTGCTCCGACCACTGCTGCTGCAGAAACGCCGAGCAGGATCACCCACAGCATCACCTGTGTGCGGTCTCCCGTGTCCGGACTCTTTGTTGCTTTCTTCAGATAGAATACGGTATCCGCCTGGCCCTTGCTTGAAACGATCGAAATCGTATGCTTGCCTTCTGCCAGACTCTTTGTATACTCGGCCTTCAGCGTAACCTGCGTATTCTCTTTTCCAGCCGTCACATAATTCTTCGCATCAATCTCTTTCTGGTCGATGAGAACCTTTTTGAGATCCTTTGCTTCAAAATCTGCGGTGAAGGAAAGCTCCTTGCCCTGCATACCTGACTGATTGACTCCTTTGGTAATCTCCGGAAGATTCTGCGCAGTCATCGGTTTCTGTTTCAGGCCGGCAATCGCTTTTTCCAGCGCTGCCGCATAACCATCCACCGTCTTCTGCTCCGTGATATTCTTTCCGCGTACAATCGCTGCTTTTGCATCATTGACTGCTTTTACGCTCTCGTCCGTGTATTTCTTCAGATCGTTTGGAATCTTTTTCACTGCGGCATCTACTTTGCTGTAGTCCGCATCTTTATACGTAAGGCCGGCAATCGCTGCCTCGATCTTTTTTGCGTAACCGTCTACGCTCTCCTGCTCTGTGACCGGCCGCTCGGTTACGACGCTGTTCTTTGCATCTTCCAGTGCTTTTACAGACGCATCGGTATACAGACTGAGATCCGCCGGAATCTTTTTGATGGCTTCCTCTACTTTGGAATAATCTGCTTTCCGAACCTGCAGTCCTGCCAGTGCATTTTCAATTGCTGCTGCCCAGCCGTCTACTTCTGCCTGATCCAGAATGGTTTTTCCGCTTTCTACGCTGTTGATCGCTGTCTGAAGCGGCTGAATGCTTTCTTCCGTATAAATACTCAGATCATTCGAAACTTTGGCAAGAGCCGCGTCTACGGCGCTGTAGTCCGCCGGTTTCAGGGTCAGTCCGTCAAGAGCTGCTTTCAGGTTTTCTGCAGACTGATCGACTTCCTCCTGTCTGCTGTCATCCAAATCCCATACAATGGCTTCTTTTGCCGCATTCAGTGCTTTTACACTCTTTTCGGTATAAATGGATAAGTCTTTCGGAATCTTTCCCAGGAGTTCTTCCACTCCCTGATAATCTGCCGGAACCGGTTTGCGTACCAGTGCTGCAATTGCATTCTCCAGTGCTTCCGCATAAGCATCAACTGCCTGCTGCTCTTCTACCGTTTTGGTGCGGTCGATGGATGCGATGACTGCATTCAGTGCTTCCACGCTTTCTTCCGTATAGATAGAAAGATCTCCCGGAACTTTGGCAAGTACTGCATCAACTTCTGTGTAATCTGCGCCAAGAAGCGTCAGTGCGTTTACTGCTGTCTGAATGGCTGCCGCATAACCATTTACGGTTTCCTGTTCAGCTGATGGCAGGTTCTCTTTTACCGCATCTTTTGCTTTCTGAACAGCTGCCGCGCTTTCTTCTGTATACCGGCCCATGTCCTCCGGGATCAGCGCCAGCGCTTCTGTTACTTTGGTGTAATCTGCGGCTTTTACAATCACAGTGAATTCCTGTGTGAAGTCAACGCCGGTTTTCTTTCCGTCTTTGATTGTCGCCAGAAGTTTTACGGTTCCGGCATTCGTTACTTTCAGGTTTGTGCCGTCTAAAACAGCACCTGTCATTCCGGCATCCGTGATTTCCCATGTGATCTGTTTCTGATCTGCATTTTCTGGAACTGCTTTGCCCGTCAGTGCGGTGATTCCCGGGATTTCTTTCGGTATGCCCTGGATTTCTGTTACAGCTACGTACTCATAGGTTCTTATCTGGATTTCAATGGCATCTTTTGTTTCCGTTTCTGCGATCTTTGTTACAATCCAGCTTCCGTTCCAGCTGTCTGCCTTTTTAAGCAGATAATCTGCCGGAGCCTTTTTGGCCTTTTCCGTAAGATCCTTCAGATTCCAGGAAGCCGCCGCTGCGATCACAGCCTCTTTTTCTGTTTTTATTCTTTCTTTGTCATCTTTCTTTTCATCCAGATTTGTTTTTTCTGAAAGTATTCGGATTTCTCTGTTCTCTGCATCATTTTTAATCTCCGTATCTTTGCCGAGAACGTCGCCTGCTTTCAGCGAAAGCTCTCCGAACTTCCACGTTTTGGCTTCCTCTTTTGCGAATGCCATGGTTGGGAACATCGTCACGATCAGAAGCATGGACAGTACAAACGAAAGCATTTTTTTCGTTTTCTTCATAACACAAATCCTCCTTTCCTTTTGATTGTTTTGCAGCCGCCAGGGGCCGCAGTTTCTCTTGTTACTTTCATTATACGTGTGTCAGAAAAAGAGTCAACGGGCCGTAAAAATTCGTAAGAATTCTTGTGCATTTCCGCTAAAATACTTTCAACGTTTTTTCACAATACTTCCATGAATTTTTACGGCCCGTCAGATTTTCTTAAGATATTCCTTTATTTGTGATGAAGCACATATTTCACATACGCAATTCTGCGGCTGTCCGGTGCCCAGGAGTTGACGTTGATACTGCCCTGGCCGCCGAAAAGATCCAGCACTTTTTTCTTATTCTGTCCGTCATAATCCATCATTCCAAGCGATACATACATGTTCGGCAGATGCTCATTCGGTTCCAGCTCACCTTTAGCGAAGGTCAGGTAAATGACGTGTTTTCCATCCGGCGAAACGTGGCCGAACCAGTTGTTGGCATCGAAATCGGTCATCTGGGTGAGACCGCTGCCGTCACGGTTCATCCGCCATACCTGCATCAGACCGCTTCTGGTGCTGTTGAACCAGATGTGCTTTCCGTCCGGTGAATACTCCGGACCGTCGTTGTAGCCTTTGCCGTCCGTCAGGCAGGTTTCCTCGCCGCCGTCTGATGGAATCGTACAGATCTCAATGCGCATAGTCTCCTCCTCCGGCTTTTTGCGGAAGGCACAGTACGCAAGCTCTTTTCCGTCCGGCGACCAGCCGTGCAGATAGCTGAGACCCGGTCCGGTGAGGTCTTTTGGTTCACCGCCTGTCATCGGGAGCACGTAGATGTGGGATTCATACGTTCCATCTGTGAGTTCCGGCGGCATGCAGCTTACCGCCAGCAGCTGGTTGTCCGGTGACGGAATGTGGTCATTGTTGCACTGCACGCAGAAACCGGTATCAACCTGCTCCACATGGTCTTTGTCGATCTCATAGCGGTAGATTTTTCCATCCGCATTATAAAGCAGGGTGTTTCCATCGTTCAGCCAGTTCGGTGCCTCGATGATTCCCGGAAACTCATGCAGCACGGTTTCTTCTCCGGTCTCCACATCCATCGTGCAGAGAATGCTGTCGGTGTTGTCTCTGTCCCCTGTCCATCCGGAGAGCATTTTTCCGGCGCGGCAGGTATCCTCCAGTGTTGCCGCATCCATATCCACAATCTGCAGTGCACCGTTTGCACGGGCGAACTGGAAGCAGGCTTTCAGATCAACCATGCCTTTTCCAAGCGGCGCTTCCTGGCCGGTGATTTTCATATCTTTATAATGAACGGCTTTGACTCGGTCCGCATGCGCCCAGAGGAACTCTTCCGGGTCGACGCCGCCGCAGTACATCCAGCCGACATCTACTTCTGCTCCGACTTTTTCACCGCAGGCTTCCAGGAGATATTCGTACGCTGTTTTTCCATTCACGCGGATACAGATATCTTCTTTTTCGTTGTGAATCAGAAGACCTGCTCCGGCTTTTTCCAGTTCTTCTGCCAGTTCGCGGTATCTTGCAGCGGTTTCGTCCAGAACATCTTTTGTCAGGCGTGCCGGGCTCTTTACGACAAACCAGGAAATGTGGTATTTCTGCGCCAGTTCTGTAAGAATGGCAAGTTCTCTTTCATAGTGGTATTCATCCAGGAAAATGTGGACCGCATGAACCTCAATGTGGTATTTTGCAAGCAACGGCATTGCCTGCTCCAGATCCTCCGGGATCCAGAAACCGTAGTCCCTGGCATCAACACGGAATCCGAGACACGGCTCGATCTGGCGGTAGCCTGCCTCATAGATTTTCTTTAAAAATCCTTCGGGATCCTGTTTCCATTCTTTGGATACCCCATACATCTGTACACCAAAATACATATTTGTTTCCTCCTTCTCCAGATCCGCTGTTTCCCCATTTTCAGCGGATTTTCTTTTCCTCCATTTTACCACATTTCTTCTATTATAGATATGATTTTTCCTGTCAGTTATAAGAAACACGCTTTGCGTAAAAAAGGCGCCCCGTATGTGTTTTTTCCACATACGGAACGCCTTTTTCCGCCATTTTTTTCAGGGCCTGGTTATTCTTATACAAACTGGTTCGTTTTCTCATCGTACTCATAGTCGATGAGCGCCAGTTTTTCCCGCAGATCGGATTCCTCTGTCTGCATGGCCGCGCAGAATTCTGCGAGCGACGGGTAAAAATCTCTTAACTGCGTATTGACATAGCTCAGCAGCATTACGGGATCTTTCGGCATCATTCGTCTACTACCTCCACACCTGGTTTGATCATTGCTTTCAGGCCGCCGTTTTCCACATCCAGAAGGATCGTATCGCCCTCGCTGACCTGACCGCCAAGGATCAGTTTTGCGGTGCTGGTTTCTACCTCTTTCTGTACGAAACGTTTCAATGGACGGGCGCCGTAAACAGGGTCGTAGCCGCCCTCGATGACAAACTGTTTTGCAGCCGGGCTCAGTTCGACGGTAAGCTCCTGGTCTGCCAGACGTTTGTTCAGTCCTTTCAGCAACAGATCTACGATATGACCAATGTTGTCTTTTGTCAATGGTTTGAACATAATTGTTTCATCCAGACGGTTCAGGAACTCCGGACGGAAGTGTGCACGCAGATCCTGCATGACCAGGTTTCTCGCCTCTTCGGAGATGCTGCCGTCGTCCTGAATGCCGTCCAGCAGATACTGGGATCCGATATTGGAGGTCATGATCAGGATCGTATTTTTAAAGTCTACGGTACGGCCCTGGGAGTCGGTGATACGGCCGTCATCGAGTACCTGCAGCAGAACGTTGAAGACGTCCGGATGCGCTTTCTCGATCTCATCGAACAGAACAACAGAATATGGTTTTCTGCGCACTGCCTCGGTCAGCTGGCCGCCCTCCTCGTAGCCTACATATCCCGGAGGCGCTCCGATCAGACGGGAGACGGAGTATTTCTCCATGTATTCACTCATATCGATTCGAACCATGTTGTTCTCATCATCAAACAGCTTTTCTGCCAACGTTTTCGCAAGCTCTGTTTTACCGACACCGGTAGGTCCAAGGAACAGGAACGAACCGATCGGTTTTGTCGGATCCTTGATTCCGGCTTTGGAACGGATAATCGCATCCGAAACCTTGGTGACTGCTTCATTCTGGCCGATAACTCTCGTGTGAAGTTCATCTTCCAGACCGAGGATCTTAGTTCTCTCGCCTTCGGTCAGTTTTGCAACCGGGATTCCGGTCCAGCGGGAGACAATTCTGGCAATCTCTTCATCCGTTACACTCTCGTGTACCAGGGAGAGATCTTCATTTTTAACTTTTTTCTCTTCTGCTTCCAGCATCTGCTGTAATTTCGGGAGTTCACCGTACTGCAGTTCAGCGGCGCGGTTCAGATCGTAATCATTCTTTGCTTTCTGGATCTGGCGGTTCATGTCCTCGATCTGCTCACGCAGTTTGGACAGTTTCTCAACGGAACTCTTTTCATTTTCCCACTGTGCCTTTGCAGAATTGAAGGTATCCTTTAACTCAGCCAGCTCTTTCTGCAGTGTTTCCAAACGCTCGCGGCTCAGATTGTCGGTCTCTTTTTTCAGTGCGGCTTCCTCGATCTGCATCTGCAGAATCTTACGGCGCTGCTCATCCAGCTCGGCCGGCATGGAATCCAGTTCTGTCTTGATCAGAGCGCATGCCTCGTCGACCAGGTCGATTGCTTTATCCGGCAGGAAACGGTCGCTGATGTAACGGTTCGAAAGGGTTGCGGCTGCAACGAGGGCACCGTCGGTGATTTTTACGCCGTGGTAAACTTCGTAGCGCTCTTTTAAGCCACGCAGGATGGAAATCGTATCCTCTACGGTCGGCTCATCAACCTGAACCGGCTGGAAACGGCGCTCCAGGGCGGCATCTTTTTCGATGTACTGGCGGTACTCATCCAGCGTTGTGGCACCGATGCAGTGCAGTTCGCCTCGTGCCAGCATAGGTTTCAGCATGTTTCCGGCATCCATCGCGCCGTCGGTCTTTCCGGCGCCGACGATCAGGTGCAGCTCATCGATGAACAGAATGATTTTTCCGTCGCTCTTTCTGACTTCCTCCAGAACGGCTTTCAGACGCTCCTCAAATTCGCCGCGGTATTTTGCTCCGGCTACCAGGGCTCCCATATCGAGGGAGAAAATGGTTTTATCTTTCAGGCTCTCCGGTACATCGCCGTTGGCGATTCGCTGGGCCAGGCCTTCTACGACTGCGGTTTTACCAACACCAGGCTCACCGATCAGAACCGGATTGTTTTTTGTCTTACGGGACAGGATACGGACAACGTTCCGAATTTCGGTATCACGGCCGATAACCGGGTCCATTTTCTGGTTTCTGGCTTTTTCTACGATATCCTGGCCATATTTTTCCAGGGTGTCGTATGTTGCCTCCGGGTTGTCGGTGGTAACTCTCTGGTTTCCGCGCACGGTGCTTAATGCCTGCAGGAAACGTTCTCTTGTGATGCCGTACTCCTGAAACAGTTTTTTCATGGACGGGCTTGGGTTTTTCAGCATTGCCAGGAAGAGGTGTTCTACGGAAACATACTCGTCTCCCATGGCTTTCGCCTCATCCTCAGCATTTACCAGTGCTTTATTCAGATACTGACCGATATACGGCTGACCGCCGGATACTTTGACGCGGTCGTTCAGTGCCGTCTCGACACGGTTCAGAAAATGTTCTTTGTTGATTTCCATCTTTTCGATCATTTTCAGAATCAGGCTGTCGTCCTGATGCAGGAGATTATACAACAGATGCTCCTGCTCTATTTCCTGGTTGCCGAAATCGTATGCGGTCTTTTCCAGGTCCTGTACAGCCTGCAGCGATTTTTGTGTGAATTTACTGATATTCATAATCGGCTTCCTCCTTATCTATTTGGGTGCTAACATTCGCTCCGAACAAAAAGAGCGTTGATGTGAATTTTCTTTTCTTTCTTTGTTCTAGTCGTACTATAACACTAGTTATTAGCACTGTCAATAGGTGAGTGCTAATTTTTTTTATTTTTCCCGACGCTCCTTTTCTCCCTCCCCCCCCCTAAAAGATTTTTATTCATCGCCGTACACAGCAATAAAATGAATCAGTGCCTCTGTTTCGGAACTGGCATACTTTTTGGCAGATGCTTCCAGCGGCTGTGATTGATATGCTTCAAACGAATCGCCCTCGTCGCGTCCAGATATGTAGCGATTATCATTTAGTTTCCACTTCCTCATTTCTTCAAAATAAGCAGTATTCGCCATTTCCGAATTCCAGTCCATTCGCTCCAGCAGATAATACTCCATTCCATGATAACATTCTTCGCAAATTCCCGTAAAAAATTCTTCTGCTGTCTGAGATGTTAAATGCTCTGGAGCATACCATATTTCGTTCTCTTCATTATTATATAATGCAACGCAATTCGATGATCCTGTCTCTTTCACATACAGCGGAATTTCGGGAATTCCAAGTCGTTCTGTTTCAAGCCGTACCATCTTCTGCGCTGCAATTGTTCTTTCTTCCAGTGTTTTTTGCCTCCATTCGCTCTCCTTTAAGCTCAGCAGAAATTCTTTATTTTCCTGAAAAATGTTCTCCTGATTCTGGACGAGATTATAGTCCTTTTTTCGTTCGTAAAGTTCTGCCACTCCGGACGGAGACTCAAGCTTCCAATATATCATCATACAAGTCGGTACCATACTCACGCATACTGAAACAAACAGAAATGCGTTTAAGTCACTTCTTTTTAATCTCCAGAATTTTTTCGGAGAATATTTTCGTTTTTTTCTATGTAAATCTCTTAAAACCGTAACAAGAAATATCCCATCCAGCACTGCAAGAAACAACACAATTTTCAGTGAATATTGGGCAAATAAAAACAGCATCAGTATGCTCGGCGGAAATGTATAGAATAAAACTTCATTTGCAGTTCCATCTGCGCAGTAGCTTCGAATGGGTGAGGCCAGCCACAAAATCAGGCACAGCGCATAGGCAAAAAGCATTGTCCCCGACGAAATATGGACGGAACATTCTGTAATATATACCTCAACCTGTTTCACATACATCACATACAAGATACAGATCGGATATAAAATCGAGCTTTTGCTCAACCAGTATGCCGCTGATTTTCTTTCCCGTCTTCTTTTCTGTTCCTCCATATCAGATCCCCCTGATTTTTCTTTTGTTTTATTTGAAATACTTGTATGTTTATTTTAGCGTAATTTTTCGTTTTTGCCTATCCTTCGTTTTTCAGTTGAATCTTTCTGTAAAAACCAAAATTGCGAAACCCTGTTTTGGCAGGACTCCGCAATCTCTTTTTCCTATTTACTTTATGATACATGACGGGCAGCATATTTCATTTTCTGGTTTCCGGCGCATTTCTTAAAATACTGCCGGATCGCATCTTCGTTCATATCGTTTCCGATAAACACAGCCTGGCCGGCGTTTTTCTGTTCTGTGCCGGTGATGCTGTAGCGGTGATCGGCGACATCAAATTGGAGAAACTGGTCTCCGGCTGCGAACTGTCCTTTTGCACGGATGATATTTCCAAACGCTCCGCGAATGATCTGTTCCAGAAAACACCACAGGGTTTCCGGTGCCTCCATTCGGATATTTTCGAAGGAGAAGGTCTCCGGCATCTTTTCGCCGCTCTGCGTATCCTGTACTTCTTTCTCATATCGGCCGCCCAGCAGCAGGCTCTGGTAATCTTCCCGTGTCATCGTGGATGCATAATCCGTGATGATTTTTGCCTGCGGGTTAATTTCCTGCAGAAATTTCTGGATGCGCTGTTTTTCTTCCGCCTGGCATGCTTCTGTTTTGGAAACAATGATCGTATCCGCGCTTCGGATCTGATCCTGATACAGCTCGGGATATTCCGCCATATAGCGGCGGTAACTGTAAACATCCACAATAGTGACCGGCGAGAGAAGCTGAATTCTCTCGTACTCGATCTGACGCAGATTTTCTATAATCCGGGCGAGACTTCCGACGCCTGTCGGTTCTACGATCAGGTATTCCGGGTCTACCACATTGGCAATGGTCAGCACGGATGCTGCAAAATCCTTTTTCCCGATGCAGCAGATGCACTGCTCTGTCATTTCCCATACATTTTTCTGCGTTCCTTGCCGGTTCTGGCCAAGACGTGCGCCGTCGATTCCTGCGGCTCCATATTCATTTTCCAGTATGGCAAACCGCTGATCGACGTTCCTGGCCAGCCGTTTGATAAATGTTGTTTTTCCCGCGCCCAAAAAGCCGGATACGATCAATATTTTCATACGTTTCCTTTTTCAGTCAAATTTTCAAATCATCAGTCAGCCAATTTAACGACTGGTTTGATTAAATCCTTCGGTTTATCTCTCATGAGGAACAGTGCTTCTTCCAGATGATCCCATCCATCAAACACATGTGTGGACAGCGGGCTGACATCCAGCTTGCCTGCCGAAACAAGAGCTCCCAGTTTTTCCATGCGGAGTCTTCCGCCAGGCATCAGGCCTCCGTTAATCTGTTTGTGACCCATTCCAACGCCCCACTCTACACGCGGAATATCAATGTTGTCACCGGATCCAAGATAGTTTACATTTCCGATCTTTCCGCCCGGTTTCAGGCATTTTACTGCTTCTGCAAAGGTTTCTACACCACCGCCGGCGATGACTACTTTATCAACACCTTTTCCATCTGTCATATCAAGTACCTGCTGGAAAATCGGTCCGTTCTTGTAGCTGACAAAATCCGTTGCGCCGTATTTTTTTGCCGCTTCTACGCAGACCGGTCTCGTTCCGACAGCAATGATTCTCGATGCGCCGCGCATATTCGTTCCGGCTACCGACATCAGACCAACTGGTCCGATTCCGATGACAAGAACTGTATCACCAAACTGTACATCGGCAAGCTCTACGCCGTGGAATCCGGTCGGCACCATATCGGAAAGCATGCACGCGTCGACAACATTGATGTTTTTCGGAAGCAGCGCAAGGTTTCCATCGGCATCATTTACATGAAAGAATTCAGAAAAGACACCATCTTTGAAGTTGGAGAATTTCCAGCCTGCCAGCATTCCGCCGGAGTGCATGGAATAACCAGCCTGTGCTTCCAGAGAATTCCAGTCCGGAGTGATGGCCGGCACAAGAACCCGGTCTCCCGGTTTGAAATCTTTTACGAGCTCTCCGACTTCCACAACCTCTGCACAGCACTCATGGCCCAGAATCATGTTATGACGGTCACCGATGGCCCCTTCCCATAAAGTGTGGACATCTGATGTGCAGATGGCAACTGCCAGTGGACGGCAAATGGCATCCATCGGCCCGCATTTCGGGCGTTCTTTCTCGATCCATCCGGATTCACCGATTTTCAGCATTGCATAACCTTTCATATCTTTTGCTCTCCTTTCAGATTGTTAATGATTTATCGATTCCTATGATTCGAATATATCACTAATAGGTTACTAATTCAACAGAAAAGTCACGGAATATCGTAGAATATTCCGTGACTTTTTTATAGCTTTTGCACAATAGATTACTTATAGATACTTTTTATCAAATTCTGTACCGACCGCATTCCCATACCGAAACGGCTACAGCCGGCTTTCTGCATTTCCTGTATAGTTTCCAGACTGCGGATTCCACCGGCGGCCTTGATCTGAATGCGACCGGCGGCTTCACGGCTCATGATTCGAACCTGCTCCACGGTGGAAGGACAGCCGGGATACCATCCGGTGCTCGTCTTTACATAATCCGCACGGCCTTCCACACACAGATCCACTGCCTGGCAGATTTCCTGCTCCGTCAGCTGCGGTGCCTCGATGATCACCTTAAAAATCGCCGAAGGCACCTGCTCCCGGATGGCCAGAAGTTCTTCTTTTACATAAGAAAATTCGTGGCTTCTGAATGCCGTAAGATTCATCACCATGTCGATTTCCCGGCAGCCAGCCTCCCACAGTTCTTTTGCCTGCCGCTTCTTCTGTCCGGTCGTATCTCCGCCGCCCGGAAAGCTTACCACGCCTCCCGCATGGATTTCTCTGGTGTCCTGCAGCCGTTCTGCCACATGGGCGCTGAACGCCGGCAAGGTAAACACAGCAGCCAGACGATATTTCTTTGCCAGCTCCACCATCGCATCAATTTCATCCATTGTATGAAATGCCTGTACACAGCTGATATCAATCTGCCGCATCAGTTTCTTCTGTTCTTCTGTCTCATCGCTCATTTACTCCGTCCTTTTCCCGAAATCTCCACCTCGTACTTGCTTCCGATGATCCGCACGTGGTCAATGCTCACCGGCCGGTTCTGCCAGTAGGTGACTCTGTGCACCACAAGAAGCGCATCCTTCGGCTCCGTTTTCAGAACCTGGGCTTCCATAAAGGTCGCGGATTTCGCTGAAATTCTGTCTCGTGTCTCATCAATCTGCAAGCCGAATTTCTCCTCCAGAAACTGATACAGCGCTACAAACTGATTCTCATACGCCTCGATGCCAGGGACTTTCGCATATTCGATATAATTTTCCATCAGCGTAACAGGCTCTTCATCCGCAAGCTGCAGCCGCTGAATCCTCGCCACGCTGGTTCCCTCCGGAATTTCCAGTTCATCGGCGAGCTGTTTGTCCGCCGAAATGATGTCGATCATCATATCTGACGTCGTTACCCGATATCCTTTTTTCATCAGGGATTCCGTGACCGATGTGACCTTGTTATAATTCTGAATTGCCTTATGATTCAGCACCCTCGTTCCAGAACCCTGGCGAACCTCAACCAGTCCCTCCTGCACCAGCATCTTTACTGCATTCCGTACCGTAGTACGGCTGACCTGATAGATTTTCTCCAGTTCACACTCCTTCGGCAGAAATCCCCCGACAGGATATGTTCCCTTATTGATCTCGTTTTTCAGTCTGCTGTAAACCTTCACATAAGCCGGTGCATTTTTCATCTTCTTCCCCTCCCGTGAAATATCAATATCCGCTTTTTGATCCTTTTTGCAGTATACCATATTTTGACGGCACAATCGAGTCCCAAAGAAGAGTTCCTGTTTTCTGCTTTGTCACCGACACATACTCTGCCAGACGCACAGAAAAAAGGCAGACGCATGTCATTTCTTTATGACTCACATCTGCTCTGCATGAATCTTCTTTTTTCTGCTGTCTGCGAAATACTTCCATTCTCCAGAAGCAAATCTCTCTTTCTGCGGTGTAAATTTTTGTTACAAATTTTTTATTGTTCTTTTCTATTTTTTCGTATCAAACCGCATCACCGCCATGTGCACCACGTACGGCACCAAGATGACCGGGATTGCCAGGTATGCCAGGATGCTGTACACCTTCTGGATCAGCGTCAGCAGACCAAACTGTGCGATAAGGAAGTCCGCGATGCAGCAGACAAGCGCGGCAAGGATCTGGGTGCGGCTGATTTTGCCTGCGGTTTCTGTTCTGCTGCTTCGTTCAGCGAGACCGGCGTGGATTCGTTTGACCATGGCGGCAACCATGTTGACGGCTGTGGATACGGCACCGAGGATGATCAGTACGGAAATCAGCGGTGTCATGAATTTACTGCCGACGCCCTGCTGAACCATAAATAATGTCGGGACGCTCTGCTGGATCATTTCCGGGTTCTGGTATACGGTCATGATTCCGAGGACGACCATGATCATCAGAAGGGCATTTAATACGGCACCGACTGCCATGCTCTTTCCGGCATCCTGCGGTTTTTCGAAGGATTTGGCATGCTGGACGAAGACTGCGACATTGGCAAGCTGGAAGGTTCCGTAGAGGAATGCGGCGTACAGGGCTTTGCCGAATGGGAGGTCTGCGGTTTTCATGGCGTTTACAGTATCGCCGATCTTTCCGGCTCCGGCGATGATGTTCGGGACGTAGACGATCAGCAGACCGGCGATAATGCAGATGGACAGCACTGACGCTACTTTCCGCACCAGATCCGTTCCGAATACCGAAACGACGAAAATAATTTTCCAGTTTCATAACGATTCTCCCTTCTTCCTAACAAGCAAAAGGGCATACTGACCTTCTGTTGGTCAATACGCCCTTGTATCTCCGATGTGCTTTAGTATATCACAGTTTTAACGCGAATGCACTCAATTTTAAGCAAAACGCAAAAGATCCCGGGATTTTTCTCTCCCGGGATCTGAAAATTCTTACTATGTAATTCTTTTTTAAACCACACGTCTTACCGCAAGAATCGTGGTATACGCTGCGTTGCTGCTGATCTTGATACCGTCGCGCTCATTGCTTGCGTGTACGATTGCACCGCCGCCGATGTAGATGGCTACGTGGCCGCTGTAGCAGATAATATCGCCCGGCTGAGCCTCTGCATAAGATACACCGCGTCCTACACCACGCAGTGCACTGGAGGAATGCGGAAGGTCGTATCCGAAGTGTGCGTAAACGCTCATGATAAAACCAGAGCAGTCAGCTCCGTTGGTAAGGCTTGTGCCGCCCCATACGTATGGATTTCCAATAAACTGTGTTGCATAGGATACGATGGCACTTCCGGTTGCGCTTCCGGTGCTGCTGGAGCTGCTGGAATCATCCGAGCTGCTGGTATCGCTGGACGAAGAATCATCGTAAGAGCTTCCTCCGTTAGACGGTGTTGTTGTCGTGGTGGAGCTTCCTGTGCTGGACGGTGTGTTGTCTGCCGTTGTTGTATTATTTGCAGCACTGCTTGCGGCTGCTTCTGCTGCTGCCTGTCTTGCTGCTTCTGCCTGGCGGGCTGCCTCGGCTGCTTCTGCTGCCTGACGGGCCTCTTCGGCTTTTCTTGCTGCCTCTTCGGCTGCAATCTCCTCCTGGATCTGCTGGATCTTTGCGTTCTGCTCTGCCAGTACTGCGTTGTACTGTGCAGCCATGTCGTTCAGGTCTGCGATCTGGTTTTCGTAGTCATCGGAAACGGCTTTTTTCTGCTCAAGCATTGCCTCAAGGGACTGCTGCTGTGCTTCCTGCTCTGCCTCACTGGCTTCGAGATCTGCTTTTTCATCTGCAAGCTGATTGCTGTAGTCTGTTACCTGCTGTACAAGATCCATGTACTCCTGCAGGCACTCTCTGTCGTATTTGTATAACTTCTGGGTGTACTCAGCCTGGTTGAGAATGCTGCTTAAATCTTTTCCCTCCAGAAGAAGTGCTGCCCAGCCGTTGTCTCCGCCGCTCTCATAGAGGAACTGGATTCGTTTTTTCATCAGCTCGTACTGCTCGTCCTCTTCAGCCTGGGACTGTGCCAGTTTTTCCTGTGTTGTTTCAATTTCTGTCTGTTTCTCTGCAATTTCATTTTTCAGATTTTCCACGGATGCCATGGTTACAACAAGCTGTGCGTCCAGGTCATCAATCTCGCCGGTAATCTGATTCTTTTTGGTTTCCAGATCGTCGATTTCTGCTTTTGCGTTGTCAAGCTGTGCGCTGGTCTCTGCCTGTGCTGCCTGCTGCTGCTGTAACTGCTCCTGTTTCGAGGCGCTTACTGTCATTACCTGAGCTGCACTTACGATCACTGCTAAACTTAAGGCAAGAAATTTTTTTCTCATTCTTTCACTCCCAAATTGATTCGTTGTATGTAGGTTTCTTTGTTTCAGGTTTCCCTGTTTCTTAGAAATTCAATTATTCTGTAACAATTTTGAAATATTTTTCCCAATTCTTTTACATAATATCACAATTCACAAATGGATGCAAGGAAAAATATCCCGACTTTTTGTAAACAATTCGTGAACAGTAACGATACATGTTATTTTACCTTCTGTACACTCACACAACTCAATTTGTATTGATCCGGCGAGGAAAGCGCATCGCCGTCAGGGATTGAAAAGTCCTCTGCGGAGAATTTCGCACAGAGTGCCCGGTACTGATCCTCTGTAAAGTACGGCACCGCATCCTGATTCCATTCCAGACTGATTTCCTGATCGGCCACGCCGCGCGTTACAATTTTCCCGCCTTCAAAATCCTTTTGTTTCATTTCTTTTAACGCATTGTAAACTGCAGTTCCATAATCCAGACGTACTTTCAACACGGCATTGGCGTACTCCTCCACGCCGCCGTTTGCGATCAGTGCTCCGCCTGCCGCAGATGCTGCTGCGCCAAGTACATTCTGATACGATGCACCGTCCGAGAAGAGAATCTGTCCGCCCTCACCATACCAGCTTTTGATTTTTTCCAAATACGACGGTGATACGCTGCTGCTTTTCCGATACGTATAATCCAGCGTGATGCTGTTTTCTCCAAGTCCCAGATCCGCAGCGGCCGCCTCTGCACCGAGTGCATAACCTGTCCCGTACTTTGTTCCGTTCTCTTCGTTTTTCTGTCCGATATAGCCCAGGTGCGTGTAGCCGGCCTGTACTGCCGCATATCCTGCCAGGTAGCCGGCCTCTGATACATCAATTTCCAGGCTTTCTGTATTTCCGCGGAGACGGCTGCGGCCGCTCTCACTGACCGGTTCTGCCTCCAGCAGCAGAAAACGGACATCCTTCCAGTCGCGCTGTGCATCGTAAACGGCGCGGCTCATGCTCGTTCCGGCACAGACGATAACGGATGCTCCCTTCTGCGCCGCCTCTTTGATGGTGTTTTCATAGTCCTCTGTTGTCCGTCCTGCCGGAACACTTGCTTCATATTTCAGACCGCTCTCGTCTCCATACTGCGCAAGACCGTTCCATGCTGACTGATACACGGCATCGGAAGCTACCTCACTGCCGTCGGTTACCAGCACCAGATCCACTGGTTCCGCCTTTTCTTTTCCGCAGCCGCCCAGCAGCAGCAACGACACTACGCCAAGACAGAGCGCCCATTTCCAGCTCTTTCGCATGTTTACTCCCCTTGTATTTTTATTTTCCAGATTTTTTCTTTTGTATTTCTGATCTGCGTCTTTCACGCACCTTCTAGTATAGACAATTCCAGCGCAAAAAGAAAGAGAGAATACACGAACTACAAAGTTTTTTTGTATTCTCTCTTATTTTTTATAGAAGATATTTTACTGGAACAGATCGTTCAGGATTTCTGCCGGTTTCTTCCTGCGGTAGCCTTCACTGTCACTTAAGATACTGCTGCTCCAGGTGAAATGATTCACACCGGTCAGATAGGACCGGTCAAGAACTTTTACACCATACCGCTCATACGCAACCGGATAATACATTTTCATGTATTCATTTGCCAGCTCAATAGCTTCACTGTTAATGCTTCCTGTTGAAGAAACGGTTCCGCCAAGCTGAATATACGGCGGTGTCGCATGAATGACAACCACGCTGCCGTCCGAGCACTGGCCAATGACAATCCAGACATGACCGCTCTTGCTGACCACATCACCCGGCGTAAATTTCTGGGACGTATCGCCTGTCACGCAGGTTCCCCAGCCTTTTCTTGCAAAGTAGGCCGGCATTCCAGTGGAGGTTGTCGTTGCATACTCTTTCGTCACCTGATGTGCGGTCCATCCGACATAGCCGGAACAGTCAAGACCTTTTCCGTACTCATACAGATGATCGGAATAGTTGTAGGTGGAATTCTGTGTATTGAAGAATTGTTTCCACTGCGCATTGACGCCGTAACTCTCTGCCTCTGCGTCTGTGTGGCCGCCTCCCCAGATATACAGGGTGTTTCCAAGCGGAAGCAGTGCATTTTTCAGAAAGTTCCGTACGGTGCGGACACCGATCTGCGCGGACGGTTCAAATCCGTCCGGACTCTGTACCAGCTTGCCGTCCTCATCGAACACATACGTTTTTCCGTCGATCACCTGTTTTCCGGTTATCATGCCGCCCCAGTTTCGGAAATAGTATGTATTTCCGCCAATCGACTGCCAGCCGATTGCCATTTTCGAGTCAGATCCAAGGTAATAGAGGTTATTATCATAGGTAATAAACGCATTCTTGTACATGCCGCCCCAGCTTCTCGGATAATAATAGTTATAATCCCAGTATACCCAGCCGCTTGTCGCCATAACGCCGTTTTTGTCTACATAATAATAGTTTCCGTCGTACTGAAACAGCTCGTCATCTCTTCTGGTTCCATTGGCGTTGATCCAGTAATGCGTTCCGTCCAGAAGCAGCCAGCCCGTATGGCTTGTGCCGTCCTCATCGAAATAATACGTTTTTCCGCCGTTCTGCACCCAGCCGGTGGCAAATGTTCCATCTGAATTGGCATAGTATGTTTTACCGCCGATGGTAAATGTCTGATCATGGTACAGACCGCCCCAGCTCTGGAATGCGTATTTTGTTCCGCCGATGGTATGAATTCCGGTGTACATGCCGCCCCAGCTTCGGAAATAGTAGCGGTTTTTGTCGTAGGTGATCCATTCAGACGATGCCATCGTACCGTCTTCTTTCATCCAGTACCAGTTGTTGTCATATTTCACCCAGCCGGTCTGAAGCGACGTATCCTTGTTGATCCAGTAATACGTTCCGTTGGTCAGATACCAGCCCTCTTTTGTAATCTGCTCGCCGTCTTCCAGAAAATAGTATTTCTTTCCATTGATATCGCAGACACCTGTATAGAAGGTTCCGTCATCCTTTGCCCAGTATTTCTTTCCCTGCCAGGTAAAAGATTCGTTATGGTAAACGCCGCCCCAGCTGTGGAAATAATATCTTGTTCCGTCAACCTCTTTCATTCCGGTGTACATCACACCGTCACCGTCGAAATAGTATCGGTTGTTGTCATACGTGATCCATTCAGATGCAGCACGTGTGCCGTCCGCTTTCAGCCAGTACCATTTGCCTTCCAGCTTCAGCCAGCCGGTCTGAACAGAACCATCCTGATTGATCCAGTAAGTCTGATCTCCCAGCTGAACCCAGCCGGTCTGGCTGGCATGATAGATCGATCCGTCATTCTGCGCTATGTAGGTTTTTCCTTTTACGGTAAAGAAGGTGTTTCGATATACACCACCCCAGCTCCGGAAATAATACTCGTTTCCTCCGATGCTCTGGAAACCGTTTTTATAAATGCCGCCCCAGCTCTGGAAGTAATACAGATTGTTGTTGATTTCTTTCCAGCCGGATGCCATCATGACACCATTATCATCAAACCAGTACCAGTTATCATCGTACAGCAGCCAGCCGGTCTGCAGGACGCCGTCTTCTCTTACCCAATAATATGATGTGCCTTTTTTCAGCCAGCCTTTTTGTGTGATCTGCGCTCCCGTAGTATCATCAAATGCGCAGAGATCACCATGTCCATTCATTGTTCTGACTATTCCACGGGCAACGATACCATTTTCCTGTACATAATACATTTTTCCGCTGATGCTGAGATACACATTTCTCTGAATGCCGCCCCAGCTCTGGAAATAATAAAGGTTTCCATCTACTTCCTGAAAACCATTTTTATAGATTGCTCCGTCTCCCTTGGCATAATAAAAATTATTATCGTATGTGAACCAGCTGTTTTCTGCCATGCGGCCGTTCCGGTCCGGATCCAGCCAGTACCAGTTTCCATTCCGGTAAAGCCATCCTGTTTTCAGCTGTCCGTTCTCATAAAAATACCAGCCGCTGTCGCCTGCCTTAACCCAGCCATTCTGACTGGCCCGCACAGCAGCACCGCTGTCCTGTGAAGCCTGTGTCTGCGTTTCACTCTGTATCCCGCTCTGCTGATCCTCTGTCTCCACAGACTGGTCCATCACCGTGCTGCTCCCCACAGCACTCGCGGAAACAGTCGTCGGATGTACGCTGAGCATCAGCACCATAAAAAGTGTACCGCCCAGAAGACTTCTCAATTTTTTCTTCGATGTCATTGGCAAGTAACTCCCTTACTATATTATATCTGCTTTTCTCTCCATGTTACCATTAGAAATTATATTATCTTTTGTAATATTTTGCAATAAAAACGTAAAAAAAGAGACATTCACGAAGGAATGTCTCTTTTTTTCTGTGTTTTATTTCATGCTTTATTCTGTCTTTTCAAGACGATATCCTGTGTTATTAGAACAGTCCTGTAATCTTTCCAGTAGCGTCTACATCGATACGCTCTGCTGCCGGAACTTTCGGCAGACCTGGCATGGTCATGATGTCACCGGTCAGGGCTACGATGAAGCCTGCACCTGCGGAGATTTTCAGGTTACGTACGGTAACTTCGAATCCGGTCGGTGCACCGAGTTTGGTCTGATCGTCGGTCAGGCTGTACTGGGTTTTTGCCATACAGATCGGGCAGTTGCCAAATCCGAGAGCCTCTAACTGTTTTGCCTGTTTCTGTGCATTTGCGGTCAGAACCACTCTGCTTCCGCCGTAGATCTTCTGAACGATGGCGTTCAGTTTCTCTTCGATGGAGCCTTCCAGATCGTATGCATAGGTGAAATCGTTCGGCTGCTCGCAGAGACGGACAACTTCTTCTGCCAGGGCTACGCCGCCCTCGCCGCCTTTTGCCCATACCTCGGACAGAACAACGTTAACACCGAGCTCTTTGCATTTCTCCTCAACCAGCTTCAGCTCTGCTTCGGTATCGGTCGGGAATGCATTGATGGCAACGACACATGGCAGTTTGTATACGTTTGTGATGTTGCTTACGTGTTTCAGAAGGTTCGGCATACCTTTCTCCAGAGCTTCCAGGTTCTCGCCGTTCAGTTCTGCTTTCGGAACGCCGCCGTTGTATTTCAGGGCACGAACGGTTGCTACGACTACAACTGCGTTCGGTTTCAGGCCTGCCATACGGCATTTGATGTCGAGGAATTTCTCAGCACCAAGGTCAGCACCGAAGCCTGCCTCTGTGATAGTGTAATCTGCTAATTTCAGGCACATTTTGGTTGCTGTTACAGAGTTGCAGCCATGTGCGATGTTTGCGAATGGTCCGCCGTGAACAATGGCCGGTGTTCCTTCCAGAGTCTGTACCAGGTTTGGTTTCAGAGCGTCTTTTAAGAGTGCTGCCATAGCGCCTTCTGCGTGCAGATCGCCTGCGGTTACCGGTTTCTGCTCAGCTACTTTTCCGTAGGTATATCCGATAATGATTCTGGAAAGTCTTTCTTTCAGATCTGAGATGTCGCTTGCCAGACACAGAACTGCCATGATCTCAGATGCTACGGTGATATCGTAGCCGTCTTCTCTTGGCATTCCGTTTGTCTTTCCGCCAAGGCCGTCTACAACGCTTCGAAGCTGACGGTCATTCATATCTACGCATCGTTTCCAGGTGATCTTTCTCGGATCGATATTCAGAGCGTTGCCCTGGAAAATGTGGTTGTCGATCATAGCTGCCAGCAGGTTGTTTGCTGCGCCGATTGCATGGAAGTCACCGGTGAAGTGAAGGTTGATATCCTCCATCGGAACAACCTGTGCGTATCCGCCGCCTGCTGCTCCGCCCTTTACGCCGAATACCGGTCCAAGGGATGGCTCACGAAGTGCAACCATTGCTTTTTTGCCGATTTTGGAAAGTCCGTCTACCAGTCCTACGGATGTTGTTGTTTTTCCTTCTCCTGCCGGTGTCGGGTTGATCGCTGTAACAAGGATCAGTTTTCCATCCTCCGCATCGGTGTCTTTTAACAGGTTGTAATCAATTTTTGCTTTGTACTTTCCGTACTGCTCCAGATATTTGTCATCAATACCTGCTTTTTCTGCGATCGCTGTGATCGGCTGCATGGTACATTCCTGTGCAATTTCAATGTCTGATTTGTAACCCATTGTTTTCAAATCCCCTTTCTTTTTTCCGCTTTGTCCGCCGATTGATAGCCATATTTTACCATGTTTTGTAAGATGATTCAATTGATAATTATTTATTTCACAATCTTTATACGTTTTGTACCAAAAAATGCAGAAAATTCCGCCAAAAGGCGGAGCGGAGAATTTTTCCCTGGAATTTGTCTTTTTATGTAGAAAAGGAACCTGCTTTTTCTGCCCAGGTTCCTTTTCTTTCAGCCTTTTATGCATGTTCCAGCATAATTTCTTTTAAATACCGCTGTACTTCCAGTTCTTTGATTTCTTTGCATTCTGTCTTTTCCGAAAATACCATGTTCTGAGGATTCTCCGGCTGATATGGCTTCCATTCCGGTACACCCTCTCCATTTGGATTTTTCTGTTTTGCAAAATTCGCCCAGCTTTTTGTCATAACTCTGGAAATATCATAATCCGTTCCCGTCATTGGACGCCAGCAGCGTGCAACAGTTCCAAATACATACCACAGCTCGGAGGAATGGAAGGATCCTGCCTCGTTCCCTGGAAGATCGTGGTCAAACAGATACAGATAGCACGGTTTATGATCATGTCTGATATTCAGCTCACACAATACTCTGTTTTTTACCATCCAGGAATGGCTTTCCTGAATCGCGCGCATAATGTCTTCTTTTTTCTCTACCTGCAGCAGTTCCAGGTATTTTTCCGCTGCAGGTCCCATCATCTGACGCTGCTGTTCTTTCCAGACTTCCGGGTCTTCCGGTACGCCGAATACCAGAGTCCATTCCCCGGCGGTGTTTCCAATCATCATCGGCAGATCCGGGTAATTTCCCTGATAATAACTGTCGGATACTGCCTCATCCAGCAGATAATGATCGATCACCGTTCCCATCGGATATTTCATAAATCCCTTCATCATAACTGCCATTAGCTCATCTGCACTCTTGCCGCGCAGTTCGTCTATGGAATGGCATCCTGCATCTTTCATAAATTCAGCGCCCTGTTTTTCTGCTGTTTCCATCGGTTTCTGCCCCATGCCTGGATCCGGCCAGTTGATATCCGCACAGCTCATAATAATACTTCCGGCAATATCTCCTCTGGTAAGCGGTGACACAAGCATTGTCTGCACACTGAATGCACCCGCAGACTGTCCAAAAATTGTAATATTATCCGGATCTCCGCCAAACGCACCAATGTTTTTTCTTACCCATTTGAGTGCGGCAATCTGGTCAAGATGACCATAGTTTCCAGAAACACCATGCTCACTTTCTTTTGCCAGATCCTCGTGGCAGAGGAATCCAAGAACGCCCAGACGATAATTAAACGTTACCAGAATCACGCCTTCTTTGCAAAAAGCTTCTCCGTCAAACTCCGGTTCAAATCCATATCCACCTGTGAGTCCGCCGCCATGTACCCAGAACAGAACCGGCAGTTTTTTCTCCTCCTTCACTTCCGGCGTCCAGATGTTCAGGTACAGACAGTCTTCACTCATATCTTCTGCGGACTGGAAAAATTCATCACCATACAAACTGCCTTTCGGGTGGCGCATCTGCGGCGCAATCGGTCCGAAATGATCTGCATGATAAACGCCTTCCCACTTTTCTGTTTCCTGCGGCTCTCTCCAGCGGAGCTCTCCAACTGGGGCTTTTGCATAAGGAATCCCTTTAAATACCGTATACTGTGGAATATTTCCCGGAATCCCCTCAATTTCTCCTTTTTCTGTTTTCGCAATTCGATTGACTTTTTCGTAAAATTCCATGATCTTCCTCCTTAGCCTTTGATTGATCCTACCATAACACCCTTTTTAAAATACTTCATAACAAACGGATAAAAACATAAAATTGGAACAGATGCCACCATAATGGTGCAGTATTTTATAATTTGCTTATAAGAATCCGCAAGTCCTGCAAGTTCTCCTGAAGATGCGGATGTTGCCGAACTTGTATCGTTTCGGATCAGTACTTCCCGCAGAATCAGCTGCAGTGGATATTTGTCCCGGTCTGTCAGGAAAATGGATGCATTGAACCAGGAATTCCAGTTTGCAACTACATAGTACAGCGTTACTGTTGCAAGCGTTGCTTTTATCAATGGAAGAACAATCTTAAAAAGTACAGCAATTGGTCCTGCCCCATCCAGACGCGCAGATTCTTCCAGTTCTTTCGGAAGCGTTGCCATTGCCGTTCTGACCAGAATAAGGTTAAATGCGCTGACACACGTCGGAAGAATAACCGCAAGGCGGGTATTGTACATTCCAAGGCTTCTTACTACCATATAGAACGTGATAATTCCTCCGCTGAACATCATGGTAAAGGAAATAATCAGCATCAGTGCATTCGACCAGAGCAGATCGCTTTTCGAAAGCGGATACGCTCCCAATACAGTAATCAGCATTCCAAGTGCTGTCGATGCAAACACATAAAAAAGAGTATTTCCATAGCTTCCCATCAACTGTCTTGTCTGAAATACCAGCTTATATCCCTCCAGCGTAAAACCATGTGATTTTAAAATCAATCCGCTCTGGTTCATGACCCAGTTGGGATCAGAAACCGATGCAAACGCCACATGAAGAATCGGCAGCAAACATACAACTGCAAGAAAAATTAGAACCAGATAGTCAAATACAATAAATATTTTTCGCGCCAGAGACGTTTTTGTTTTTTTCATGTTTTTTCCTCCTAAAACAGACTTGTTTCCGAGTACTTCCGGCTGATAACATTTGCACTTACAAGCATAATGAAGTTAATCACAGAGTTGAACAGACTGACAGCCGTACTGTATCCATAGTTAAACTCTTCCAGACCTTTTCGGTAAACAAAACTGGAAATAATATCTGCGGTTTCATAAACCTGAGGGTTATATAAAAGAATGGTCTTCTCATATCCAACCGACATGATGGAACCGATTCGCAGAATCAACATAATAATAATGGTGGAGGAAATTCCAGGCAGTGTTACATGCAGTGTCTGTTTCCAGCGGTTTGCTCCGTCAATTTTTGCTGCCTCATACAGTTCCTGATCCACGCCGGAAAGTGCTGCTACATAAATAATACTTCCAAAGCCAAGTCCCTGCCATAAATCCGAAACAATGTACAAAGGACGCCAGCACGCCGGATCGGATAACAGATTTACCTGTTTTCCACTAAAAAAGGTAACGATCTGCGACAGGACACCTGTACTTTTGGTAAAGTCTACAATGATACCTGCCAGAACGACCATGGAAATAAAATACGGCATATAGGTAATCATCTGTACACCTTTTTTGAAAATGGAATCCTTCAGTTCATTCAGAAGCAGCGCAAAAATGATCGTGAGCGGAAACTCAATGATCAGCTGCAACATACTCAGCACAACCGTATTCCGAATGACACGCCACGCAAATACCGATTGAAAAAAGTCTTTAAAATTTTCCAGACCTACCCATTGGCTTCTGAGAATTCCAAGTTTTGGCTTGTAATTTTCAAATGCCATCAGGATGCCTCCCATTGGAAGATATGCAAATACGATAAAAAATGCAATCAACGGAACCGCCATAAGATACAGCAGTTTGTTTTTCTTCCAGTCTTTTACGATTTCCTTCCTTGTAAATTTTTTTGTTTTCATATGTGCTCCTTTCTTCCCGCCGGACTTATCATTAATCTGATTGTATCGTCTTCCCTGCCGGTTCGAAAGAACCACTTTTTGTGGCTTCCCTCCTTTTTCTGCTGCTTTTTTATGGCCTTTTCTTGTGGTGGTACTCATTTTCTGCTATTTCTGCACCATAGTTTCCCGATATTGGCCCGGAGTCACTCCTTCATACCGTTTAAACGTACGAATCAATGCTCTGGATTCCACATATCCTACCTTTTCCGCAATTTCCTGCACGCTCATTCCCTGCATCAAAAGTTCTTTTGCCTTCGCAATCCGCACGATATGAATGTTGTCTCTCACACCAATTGACGTTACTTTTTTATAGTTTCTGCTCAGATGTGATGTTGACAGATGGAACTTTTCCGCCAGATACTGCACATCCATCTGCGGGTCTGCATAGTTTTTCTCAATGTAACTCTGCACTTCCCATACCCATGGAAAGCCTTCTTTCTCCGTTCCCTTCTGATAGGAAATAATTTTTTCAAACAGAAGATCAATTTTTTCCCTGATCTCCTGCAGTGATCTTACATTAGAAAGTGATTCCAGAATCTCACCGATCTGTCTTGCTTCTTCCGTGCTGTTTTTCTCGAGCTGATCCACATGTGGAATTCCTTCCAACAGATTGCTTACCAAACCATAAATTTTGTATCGCTCCAACTGAAAGTTTTTGATTTCTCCCTGTTCCACCATATTTAACTGTTCTGTCAGCAGTTCATACGCATTCGTGTAGTCTTTGATGGACAGCAGATTTAAAAAGCGTTTCTGAATATCCAGCGAAATAGAATCTTCTTCCAGCGCTTTCCTGGATTTGCTGTCACGATAGTCTAAAATATTCGGAATATCCTTTTCCCAGAAAGTCTTATAGTTTGCCATTTCCTCCGCATTTAAAAACAGCTCTGGAATATCGCTTAGCTCACTGCCCTGGCCTCCGCGGAACACACACAGTTCTGCATGAATAACATCCTTGTGGAAATCAACGATCTGGTTCAGCAGCTGATTGAGTACATCAGCCTCTTCCACCGGCTGACAGATACACAAGATCATTCTGTCATGACGAAATGCAGCCCCTCCGTTCTTACAAAGCAACTCCTCAATAACATTTTGACTTACAAACAACAGCAGATCATAATCTACCGTACCATTCACACAAAATGTAGATTCTTCGATCTCCCTGTATTGGAACATCATAAATTCGAACGGAGCATTTTTTAATGAAATCTCATATTTACTCAGTTTTTCCTGTACTTTTTTCTCATTGATATTACCTCTGCACATGGAAAACAGAAACTCATCTTTTTGCTGCTGCATACTTCCTCTTAACTGTTTCTGTATGTCATGCAGCCTATACTCATAGACAAGCATTGTTTTTTCCAAGGATTTCATCATTTCAGGATAACTGTCTGCTCCATCCATCCGAAACGTATCCAGAATCTCCTGGATTGGTTCTGAAAATGCTTTACTGTAATGCCATGCCAGAAAAACGCCTGCCAACAGGCTCATCAGAACAGCACCCGCAATAATGATAAAATATGTTCTGTTCTGCTGATAAAAAATCGACATTGGAATAGAAAAATAATAGTTCCATACTCCGCTTTGGGAAGATATTCCCATTGTAATATATCGTTTTCCCTGTATTTCCTGCATCACAGGTTCGGAATTGCACACAATCTCTTCATAACTGTTCTGCTGCAGCACATCCTGTCCCTCCGGAACGGTACCAATCATCAGGGAGCGATCTCCGTTTGCCATGCAGCAAATACTCTGCTCAATATAGTCACTCAGGTTTAATATTTTTTCAAACTCTCTGACAGAAACAAACGTAATAACTACACCAGCCCGATGATAGCTTTTATCCAAAATTGGGTTTAAATGGATCAGTACCGCACTTTTTGTGCCCGATTTTAAAATCTGATATGCTCCCTTATTTCTTTCCAGGGAAACCAGATTCTGAAATTCTTCTTCAGAAATTCCTTTCTTTTTCAAAAATGCATCCAAATTTTCGTCCTGGTACCGATAGTTTCCAGTAAACACAGCGTTGCTGTTTTTAAAATACAATACCGTTTCTGCTTCACTTTGCTGCATCGTATTTTCATTGCGCAGAACCTGATTCAATTCTGTATACTTCAGCTGATACTCCGGCTGCTCATCTTCCAGTTCCGCTATTTCCTGAACAATCGGATGATCCGCCAGAAGCTGGCTGATCTTTGAAATATTTTCCAGCCGAATGTCCATCTCATGCTGTACCTGATTTAATAATGCAACCTGCGCATTTTTCGTATTGCTCTTAAAACTCTGATAGGAATAAAAAGAACAGCCAATCAGTACAATCAACAGGATCATCACCAACACCAGATACGTTTTCATCACGGATAAAAATATTTTTTTCTCTTTCATCTTTTGCATCCCCCATGCATTTTCTTCCTTAAATTATAGCACGCACCCCCGGAAAAGTCTCAAAATTGCCCAAGGATCACGCAAAACGGCAATCAAAACACATTCTGGCAATTCTGATTCTGACGGCAAACTGCACCTGACGCAAAAACTGGTTCTTTTCTTTTTTCCCACCTTTCTCTTATAATACAGGTAACGTGCACGAACATTAGAACGAAAATCAAAAGAAAAGGAGATTTCAAGTATGAAAAAAAGAATACGACAGGCTATACGCATGGGCGCCTTATTACAGAGCGTTGTTCTTCTGGCAGGATGCGGTGCTAACGGCAGCACTTCTTCCGGCAGTTCCACCTCTGCTTCTTCTAATACTTCTTCTGCAGCTTCTTCTGTAAGTTCTGACACTTCTGCTGCAGATACTGAAGTTTCTCTTCCATTAGTGGATGAGAAAACAACATTAACTCTCTGGACTCCTATGGATGCCAATGCTGCAAGTATTGTAGATTCTCTCGGTGATACAGAATTTTTTCAAAAGCTGGAAGAAAAAACGAATGTACATATTGAATTTCAGCATCCCGCCATTGGAGACGAAGCATCTGCTTACAATCTTATGATCGCAGGCGGCGAACTGCCGGATATGATCAAAAACAGTGGCCCTTCCTATGTTTATCCTGACGGTCTTGATGCCGCTGTAGACGATGGCTATTATATGGACCTGACAGATCTCATCCAGAAGTATGCTCCTCATTATATGGCTGCTCTCGAAAAGGCCGGAGAAGAAGATGAAAATCTGAAGCGCAGTGCTTATACCAATGACGGACGTATGGTCGGTATCTATCAGATCATGTCAGAACAGCAGGGACCATATGCCGGCATGTATGTCCGCAAAGACTGGCTCGATGACCTCGGTATGGATACTCCGGTCACCTACGATGACTGGGAAACCATGCTTACTGCTTTTAAAGACCAGGAAGGTGCAACTGCTCCGCTGACGCTTTCTTATACTGGATATGATGTATTTGCCAATGCCTTAAATGCCGGTTATGGAGTTTCCAATACTTTCTATCAGGAAAACGGCGTTGTTAAATACGGACCGATTGAAAGCGGCTGGAAAGATTATGTTGAAATGATGCATCGCTGGTACAGTGAGGGATTAATTGATCCTGACTTTATGTCTACAAACGCAGTCCTTCCGGACAATGCAATGGTTACCACAGGAAAAACCGGTGCATTTTGCTCTATTTACACATTAATCGCAGCATACGAAGGTGCAAACTCAGATCCAAATGCCGAGTACGTTCCTGTTCCTGCCCCGAAAGTAAATGCTGAAGATACTGTAAAATTAAATATGTATTATCTGCTCGGTCCGTGCATCACAGTTTCCGCAGATTCTCCAAATGCCGAGCTCTGTGTAAAATGGCTGGATTATCTCTTCAGCGAGGAAGGTGCTCTTTTAGCCAACTATGGTACCGAGGGCGATACTTTTGAATATCAGGAAGACGGAACTCCAGTTTTCACCTCCAAAGTAACTGCCAACGAAGATTATACTTTTGCACAGGCAATGGCTTATTTCACTATGCCACCTTCCCGTGTCTGCCTGCAGGACTGGAAACGTGAGCTTGCCGCCGTTCCGGAAAAAGATCTTGTTTCCTATGATATCTGGGCAGAAGCTGGCACCGAAAACTGTCTGCCTGATGTCAGTGCTATGGGTATTTCTTCAGACGAAAACAAAGAATACAGCAAAATCATGACTGATGTTACGACAATTGTAAACGAAAAAACATCTCAGTTTATCACAGGTGTTATTTCTATGGATGAATATGATGATTTTATCGCTCAGCTGAAGCAGATGAATGTTGATCGTGCAGTAGAAATTGTGCAAACCGTTTATGACCGTTTCCAGGCAAGATAATCGAATCATACATCACTCTTTTGTAGTCTCTCTCTGAATTAACAAAAAACACCGGCCTTCTCCGGAAACAGATTTTTATCTGTCTCCGGGAAGCCGGTGTTTTTATATGTTCTATTTTTTAAGAATACTGCGACTCATCCACATCAAACGGTTCGTCGCAAGGTCCTTCAAGGAGGCGGTAGCTTCCCTTGACGGAGAAGTAGTACCACTTTCCGTCGATCAGCTTCCATCCCTTGACAGCATAGCCGTTTGCATCGATGTAGTATCTCTGCTCGGTGTCATTCGCATAGCGGTGCGGGTTCAGGGATACCCATTCGCCTTTGGCCCAGCGGTCTTCGTCTTCGATGTAGAACTTCCAGCCCTCATCGGTTTTGGTCCAGATGGAGGTTACCTGCTCTTCCATTTTCTCGAAGAATTTGGATTTCTGGGAGAGGTCATCATTGAACTGGTCAAAGGTCAGCTTCTCAGCAAGTGTCTGCTCGCCGGAGAACAGGTTGGTTCCAAGGCCGAGGCGGTCGCCCTCGATGGTGGCGCCGAGGCTGGCAAGCGTGGTCGGGAACATGTCCATGGTGGTGAAACTTCTGTTTTTCTCCTGCTGCGGCTGGATCGGAGAGTTGATGATCACGTTGTATACGGTTCTGGTGTAGTCCGGATCAATGTTCTCACAGAAATCGGAATCCATCGTCAGATGGTCGCCAGAAATTACGATCGTTGTGTTCTCGTAGAAATCCTGCTGCTGAATCCAGGAAACGAACTCGGTGACCTGCTTGCTGGAGCAGTGCAGAACCATTCCGTACTGGTTGTCACCGTCGTTTTCTTCATCGCAGAGCTC
The DNA here is from genome assembly GCF_027667425.1 of Fusicatenibacter saccharivorans. Lineage (NCBI taxonomy): Bacteria > Bacillati > Bacillota > Clostridia > Lachnospirales > Lachnospiraceae > Fusicatenibacter > Fusicatenibacter saccharivorans. The sequence continues at coordinate 212,734 of NZ_JAQEGR010000003.1, read as the reverse complement.
ACACGGATATCCATCCTCAAAATGGGTGTCTGCGGTCAGCATGGTGAAGTTGAACGGCTCTCCCTCTGCTGCGATTTCGGTCAGGCGGTCTTTGGCAAAGGAAAAGAGTTTTTCATCCTCATAGCCCCACCATTCGTAATATCCTTCCGGGATCAGGCCTTTTTCCATAGCCCAGCTGTAATCGTCTACTTCGTAGTCACCGTGCTCTTTAAAGTACTCTTCCCGGCCGCCGAACTGTCCGATTGAACCGATGAAGAAATACTGCTTGTAGCCTTCATCCGCCAGGACATCACCCAGGGTATTGATTTCCGGGAAGAAGCTGGCCTGATATGCCATCTCATTTCGCTGGATTCCGATGCTGAGAGGCAGACCGGAGGTCTGTGCGAAAATTCCGGCAATGGTCCAGGTTGCGTTTACGGTAGGCTGGCCGCCGCCAAGCAGCTCCGTGTTGGAAAAGCTGATGTTGTCTGCGGCAAGCTGGGTCAGCTCCGGGATATAGTTTTTATCGAATGCTCCGCCGGAGGCTTTGTCTGCGTAGGTGCTCTCCATGGATTCCAGATAGAGATAGATCAGATTTCGTTTCTGTTCCGGGAACGTGATATTCACGCGGTCCGGATCTACGTAGTTGTCTTCTACCACGGTATTGTACGTGCTCTGATTTTTCAGATAATCTTTTACGTCCAGTGCTGCCCACACGTCATTGATGGAATAGACGATGCTGGCGGCTCCTGCCGCGATACAGATCATCCCGAACGCCACATGGGCTTTGCGTTTTTCCCGAAGAAAAATGCTGACCAGAATCAGAAGGATGAGTGCTGCCGCTGCGATCAGCGCACTTGAGCAGACATAACTCATCAGAAGATCATGGCTGGTTCCGGCAATCGGGGCCTTTAACTGGTAAACAAGCTCTTCCATGCTCAGATTCGGCCATGTTTTCCGCATCCAGCGCTCGGACGTAAACAGCAGCACGCCAAGCGTTCCGATCAACACTGCAAACACAGCCAGCAGAATGCGCCCTGCTTTTTTCGTTTTTTTCTGTTTCTTGTGTTTCATCTTCCTGCCTCCAAAAAGCATTACAGCTTACAAAATCTTAACTTTTTTTACAATCGCCTTACGTATTATAGCAAAGACCGTTTTAAAAAGATAGAAAATTTTTATAAAATTTTTGCACAAAAAGTACAGCCAAAAACATATTTTTTGCATGACACATAAAAACCCGCCCGGCACCGCAAATCTCTTCGCGGCCCAAGCGGGTTTTTCATCTCTATTCCGGGAAAGCCTTATCAGCTTGCCTTGTTCTTTCTCTGTTTGATGACCTTCAGTCGTGTGAACTCCTCGCGCTCCTTCTCCTCCAGTGCGTCCGCGATATCCTTGGACAGCTGGGTGTAATGCGGAATCGTGATGTTCTTCAGCGCGTTGGCACGCTTCTGTGTTTTCTTGATTGCCGCAGCAAGGCGGTACGCCGAGTTCTCTATCATGGAAAGGTTTAAGGTCAGGTCTTTTACTTTTTCAAAGGCCTGTCTTGCCTGATCCAGGGACTCCTTCGTGCTGTAGTAAGCATACGTCGGGGCCTGTCCGGACGTATCAGCCTCTACCAGCGGAATTTCCACGCCCATGATACTCCTTGTCTTGATCCGGATGGATTCCTCCACCGGAACGGTATAGGACACGGTCTGTACGTTGGTGATACCGATCTCCATGTTAGCAATCTGCAGCGCCGCATATGCTTCGCGGAACGTCACATCAATCTGACGCTGAATATCCTTCGCCTCATCGATCAGGCCCATGAGCTCGCGGATCAGAATATTCCGCTTCTTGTCCATCAGCTCGTAACCCATGTGGGCAAGTTTCAGAGAGTTCTTTGCAAGAATCAGGTTTCCCTTGGTAGGAAAGGTATTCGGGTCCATTCCGATCTCACTCCTCTCGCTTACTCATTCATGGCATCGGCTTCTGCCTTTGCTTTTGCTACTGCATCAATGGTGGTCGGATGATAATACTGATCCAGAACCTTGGTGTTGACACGGTCGAGCTCTTCTCTCGGAAGCAGTCCAAGAAGCTCCCATGCCTTGTTCAGCGTATCTTCCATGGAACGGTTTTCATCCATTCCCTGGCCGATGAATTCATGCTCGAATTCATTACCGAATACCAGGTACTGTTTATCGATCGGAGAAAGCTCATCCTCACCGATAACGGATGCCAGGGAACGCGCATCTCCTACCTTTGCATAGCAGGAGAACAGCTGGTTCGCTACGTCCTGATGATCGGCTCTTGTGTAGCCCTCACCGATACCGTCCTTCATCAGACGGGAAAGACTCGGCAGCACGCTGATTGGCGGGTAAATAGACTGGCCGTGAAGCTGGCGGTCCAGTACGATCTGACCCTCGGTGATGTAACCGGTCAGGTCAGGGATCGGGTGCGTGATATCATCGTTTGGCATGGTCAGGATCGGAATCTGTGTTACGGATCCCTCTACGCCCTGTACGATTCCGGCGCGCTCATACAGCGTAGCCAGCTCACTGTACAAGTATCCAGGATAACCTTTACGGGAAGGAATCTCTCCACGGGAGGAGGAAACCTCACGCATAGCCTCGCAGAAGGATGTGATATCGGTCAGGATAACCAGGATATGCATGCCTTTCTCGAATGCAAGGTACTCGGCAGCTGTCAGCGCTACCTTCGGAGTGATCAGACGCTCTACAACCGGGTCATTTGCCAGGTTCAGGAACATAACAACGTGGTCAGATACACCGCTTTCCTCGAAGGTCCGGCGGAAGAACTCTGCTACGTCGTATTTAACACCCATAGCGGCAAATACGATTGCGAACTTTTCATCAGAATCTCCCAGGGATGCCTGCTGTACGATCTGTGCTGCCAGCTGGTCGTGCGGAAGTCCGTTTCCGGAGAAAATCGGCAGCTTCTGTCCACGAATCAGGGTGGTCAGACCGTCGATTGCAGAGATACCGGTATGGATATAGTTTCTTGGGTATTTACGGGTAACCGGGTTCAGCGGCAGGCCGTTGACGTTTCTTCTTACCTCTGCGTCAATCGGTCCCATGCGGTCGATCGGTTTTCCGATACCGTCAAAGGTACGTCCCAGGATTTCCTCGGAAAGTCCGATCTCCATCGGATGTCCGGTCAGACGGGTATGGGTATTGGTAAGAGACATGCTTGAAGTTCCCTCAAATACCTGAATAACGGCTTTATCTTCGTATACGGCAACGATACGTCCCAGTTTTTTCTCATTGCCGTCTACGGTAAATTCTACGATTTCCTCGTAGGAAGCATTTTTTACACCTTCCAGAACAACCAGAGGGCCATTGACCTCACTAAGGCCTAAATATTCAATTGCCATGATGAATTCCCTCCTTAACCATTCTTCTCGAGTACCTTATCGTAGAAGGTGTCGATATCTTTTTTGTATGTGTCAAACAGATCCAGACGGTCATTCGGTACATCGTATTTAATAGAAACGACGCGGTCGAAGATCTTGTCCTCTTTCAGTACGGACATTGGCATGCCCATCGTTACGAGCGCTTTGGATTTCTTGTACAGATAAAGAATAACTTCCATCATCTTGTACTGTTTTTCCAGAGATACGCAGGTGTCATCCGGATGGAATGCGTTCTGCTGCAGGAAGCCCAGTCGAATAACTCTGGCGATTTCCAGGGTCAGCTTCTGGTCATCCGGAAGAACATCGCTACCGATCAGTTTTACAATTTCCATCAGGGAGCTCTCAGAGTTCAGGATTCCCATTAACTGGTTTCGCATATCTACGAAGTTTTTGTTTACGTGATCTTTGTACCACGGCGACAGATCCTGCAGGTATTCACTGTAGCTGGTCAGCCAGTGGATCGCCGGGAAATGACGGGCGTAAGCCAGCGATTTGTCCAGTCCCCAGAAGCAGCGGACGAAACGTTTGGTGTTCATGGTAACAGGCTCGGAGAAGTCACCACCCTGCGGAGATACGGCTCCGATGATAGATACGCTTCCCTCTGCGCCGCAAAGGGTCTGCATCATGCCGGCACGCTCATAGAAAGCGGACAGACGGGATGCCAGATATGCCGGGAAACCTTCCTCGGCAGGCATTTCCTCCAGACGGCCGGACAGCTCACGAAGTGCCTCTGCCCAACGGGATGTGGAGTCTGCCATGATTGCTACATCGTAGCCCATATCGCGGTAATACTCAGCCAGTGTCAGTCCGGAATACAGAGATGCCTCACGGGCTGCAACAGGCATGTTGGATGTGTTGGCGATCAGGGTGGTACGGTCCATCAGCGGGTTGCCGCTCTTCGGGTCGATCAGTTCCTGGAACTCCTCCAGAACCTGTGTCATCTCGTTTCCACGCTCTCCACATCCGATATAGATGATGATATCGGCATCAGACCATTTTGCGATCTGGTGCTGGGTCATGGTTTTTCCGGTACCGAATCCGCCAGGGATGGCTGCTGTGCCGCCTTTTGCGATCGGGAACATCGTATCCAGGATACGCTGTCCTGTGATCAGCGGAACGGATGCCGGATATCTTTTCAGGGTTGGACGCGGTACACGGATCGGCCATTTCTGTGCCAGTGTGATCTCTTTTTCGGTGCCATCTTCCAGTTTCAGTTTTACAATCGGGTCAAGGATGGTGTACTTTCCGTCTTTGGCAGCCCAGATAACCGTGCCGTTGACATCCGGCGGAACCATCGATTTGTGTACGATGGAACGGGTCTCCTGTGTCTCTGCAATGATTGCGCCGCCCATCAGCTCTTCGCCTTCTGAAACAGTTACATGGACATCCCATTTTTTCTCTGTATCCAGAGAATCTACGGTAAGACCGCGGCTGATATATTTACCGGACTGCTTTGCAATCTCGGACAGCGGACGCTCAATACCGTCAAAAATGTTGTTCAGGATTCCAGGTCCCAGTGTAACAGAGAGGGCATCTCCGGATGCGGTAACTGTTTCGCCTGGTTTCAGTCCTGTGGTTTCCTCGAAAACCTGTACTGTAGTGGTATCCTTTGTCAGGGCAATAACCTCGCCGACCAGACGTTCTTTACCAACGTAAACCATCTCGGACATTTTAAATCCGGTGTTTCCTTTCAGATATACGACCGGACCGTTGATTCCATAGATAACTCCGGTTTTATTCATGCTCTACACCTCCGTGAAAGATGAAATTCTCCCGCTCTTCGTTCAGAAGGGTCTCGAAGGAATTATCGATCAGAATATTTTTCTCCGGAATGACCGCGCGCACGCCGCCAAGGAACGGCATGGCCGAAATGGTAAGGGTTACGGAGAGTTTCTGCTCCAGGGAAGCCTTATGAGCTTCGTCTGACGGATCCAGATATAAGGTCAGTTTGTCATTTCCGGCAAACGTAACGGCTTCGCGGATTTTGCGCTCCAGATACTCCTCATAGGATGGATCCTTTTTATAAGCGGTAAGTTTTTCACGAACTTCTTTAAACAGTTTTTCTTTTAATTCCAGATTTTTACGGGACAGCTTCCGTCTGATATGAAGCTGATCCGCAGACAGTGTCTTATTGACATCACGTTTTGCTTTCTCGGTCTCGGCAGCAACTTCTTCTTCTGCCTGACGTCTTGCGGTTGCTTTATGCTCCTCGAAGATCTTATCCAGAGCTTTCTGGTGATCGCCGATCACACGTTCTGCTTCACGGTTTGCACTGTCCAGGGAATGATTATAAAAATTCTGAAGTTTTTCCTCAGTAGTCAATGTGTGTCACCTCCAGGGCATTCTTACAGTTTTAATCCAATAGATTCATTTACAAAGGAAGTGATAAAGTCCGGCGCTCTTCCGGTACCGTGACGGTCCGGAATTTCAATGAGCAGCGGAAGCTTATGGTTGAGGCGGACATCCTCCAGAATGTCCGGGAATTCCTTCCCGAACTTTTCTGTAAGGAGAATAATTCCGATCTCTTTGTCTGCCAGTGTTTTCTGCAGTGTATCATAAAGCTCCTCGCGCTCATGAACGACAACGCCTTCCACTCCGGCCAGGCGCATGCCCGTCTGAGTGTCTACGTTATCACTGATCAAGAACATTTTCATTTATGATTCCTCCAACTTAAGGTGAAGATCAATACCTTCCGGTTTTGGAATCAAAGTTTACCAAGAATCATGAAGGAGATGATCAGACCATACAGAGCGATACCTTCGGCCATAGCTACGAAGATCATGGATTTACCAAAGATGCTGCCGTCTTCGCTGATTGCTCCAAGAGCTGCGCTTGCGGAAGATGCAACGGCGATACCGGAACCAATACCGGAAAGACCTGTAACAAGAGCTGCACCGATGTAACCAAGACCGGTTGCAAGACCAGCGCCTGCTTCTGTTGCAGCAGATGCAGTTGTTGCGCCTGCGAAGGAAACAACGGTTGCGATCAGCAGAAGGCCGAAGAAGCCGCTTACATTGGCTGCCAGAGATTTTTTGTAACGATTTTTGTTGTGCTCACCTTTGAAGTAATAAGTCATAGGAACAACGATGGTTAATACCATTGCGATTGCAGTAAGTACCTGTACAAATGCTGAGTTCATAATAGTTTTCCTCCTGAAGTTAATTCATTAAATTTACTCTTTGCTGCGATCCGGAGCCATTTTCACTTTTTCCCGATACAGCTTCCCGCCATATTCACTTCCATTTCGCATGGCTCTGAATCCTCTTTTATTTCTCGCCTTTTTTCAAAAACGGAACAAACGGTTTTCCGTCTCCTTCATAGAACCGGCTGAACATCTCGTAATACTCCAGACGCAGTACCTGGATCGCTACCAGCAGTGCCTCAAGGCAGGCAACGAAGACATTTCCGAGAACAATAACCGGCCAGCTGATGCTGCCGCCGCCTGTTGCTCCGCCGAGCATCAGGACAACCTCCATCATAGCCGCATGGCTGACTGCATATGCGCCGACACGGACAAAGGAAATTGTGTTGGAGAAGTAGCTCAAAAGCACATCGAAGAGTTCGAAGAATGCCTGTACAAAGAACATTCCCTTTCCAGTCTCCGGAAATGCATTGCCCTTCTTCTCTACCATACGCTCCAGTGGCTCTTTTAAGAAGATCGCAAGAAGCGGAATACCGAACATGACTACCATCACGCCGACAGCCGGAGCTTTATGGCCGCTGAACAGGAGAACGAGTGTAACGGCAAGGGCTCCGTAGAAAATGAAGCCTGCCAGGGAGTTCTGGCTGAACAGAAGCTCGCCGAGCTTATGGTTTCTTGCTGCATTAATCATATGCAGAACCATTCCTGTCAGAATCATGAACATACCAAATGCAACCGCTGCGACAAATACGGTGTTCATCGAACCGATGAACGGAAGCGTTGTCATCGCTTCCTTCGGATGCAGCCAGAGGGCCGGTATGACATTCTCAAATCCGAAGAAGCTGCCGAACAAGAATCCGAAGATCACAGAGAATACCGCGCAGGTACTCATGATCGCTGCCAGATCCATCTTCTTGTAGTGGTACAGCAGTGCGCCGCCAATCAGCAGACACAATCCCTGTCCTACATCGGCAAACATGATTCCGAAAATAAAGGCATAGGTGAGTCCTACGATAATCGTAGGGTCAATTTCATTGTAATTTGGCAGTCCGTACATCTTCACGTACATCTCAAACGGACGGAAGATTTTCGGGTTTTTCAGCTTTGTCGGCGGCTGACGCAGAACGTTGTTTGCATCATCCTCGATGAAGCAGAAGAGATTTGTGTCGTTTTCGATGTCCTTCTGGAAGGAAGCGGCATCTTTTTCCGACATCCAGCCGCACAGAATATAGAAGGTTTCCTTCTTAGATTTTGTGCAGGCTGCCAGGCGACGGACATCAAAGTTGCCGGAGAGCTGCTCTAACTGCTCTTTTGCTGCAACCAGATCCTCTGCGGAATCCGAAAGGCATTTTGCCAGTTTCCGTGAGCACTCGCTGAGTGCATCGTCTGTCTTTTTGATTTCTGCCTGAAGTGCTGCGTAAGCATCCTCCGGCGTTCCGCTGTACTCGTCCGGAACGTAGATTCTTTCGAAGTGCAGGGATGAGAATACGGCGTCCACTTTCGTGACCTGATCTCTCGGGCAGAAGTAAATGCCCCATACATACTGCTCATCGGAATGGCAGCGGTAGAATACCGTATCGCTGTTCTCATAGCAGTAGCTCTCAAACTTGTTGTAATACTCTTTTGTGATCTTTCCGAATCTGAATTTGATAAAGTGGAAATCCAGAATGGAGGAAAGATTGCAGTGCAGATCCTGGAACGGCTCGATTTTCTGTGCTTTTTCCATCAAGTCTTTCTTTTTTGCTTCCAGTTCTGTACGCTCCTGGTTCAACTGGCCAAGGGTGTGATCCAAACCATGGACACAGTTGATGGCATCTTCCAGGGAAAGTCTTTTCGTGGTGGTACGCTTGTCTTCCGGCAGAAGTGCTGTAAAATCTTCCGCCTGTTTTAAGGTCTCTTTGTATGGGTTGATCTGGATATACGGTGTGATATTCTGCATCGTAGACAGCTCCGTCAGAGCGTTTTCCAGATGTATCTCATATTTTGAGAGATAAGTGTTGACCACACGGTCAATGTCGGCTTTCGGCCCGGTGATGCTCAAAAATTTCATCTTGACAATCAATGAGTACACCTCCCCGTGTATTAAGTTTTTGCGATATGCTGCATTGCCTCGTCAGCGCTGATACGGTAACGTACGCACTCGAGTGCAATAATAAGCCGGTTTACCTCGTGCTCTTTGTGATAGAGGTATGAGTATATGGTGGCAACGGAATAAGGATCCTGTCTGGATTCACTGGAAAGTATGTGCTTCATAATGGCTGCATACATGGATTCCAGCGTATCGACTTTGAAGGAATCATACCGTTTCGCATAATAGGTTTGTTCCAGCAGCTGGGAAAATGCACTCATATTCTCGGCTTCTACCAGTGCCTTTACCACATCCTTTTTCAGCCGGTGATGAACCGGAATCAGCAGGGCGTAGATTTGTGCGCTGGTCATGTGATAATAGCGTTTGGAACGGTAGATCCACTGAAGGTTCAGCATGTCAAACTTGCTTCCCCATGCAGCGGTCAGCTCTTCCAGATCCCGCTTTGTCACTACTTTTGATCTGTCTTTCCACATCTGTGCAAAGTAATACAGATCCAGGGTCATCTCATAGTCGAACAGGGTCGGACGCTCGATATCCGCGAGCTGCGACAGCGGGGCATAATATTCTGTCCCTTTCAGGTTCGCAATCAGTTCTTCGATCGTCCTGGAGGACGCCAGAAGATTGATGTCCAGCTGGGAATGCTTGTTAAAGAACTCGTCGAATATGGACAGGTTCAATACCACATCACGGTGATCAAATACCGTGTTCAGGCATTCTTTGATAACGGACACTTCGTATCGTTTAAAGTAGAGCGCAAGGAACTTTCTCTGCTCCACATTTGCAAAACGGTACAGCTTGGAAAAATCCCGGTATACCGTCAGGCGCAGCATTTTCTCGATCTGACCTCGGTGAAGGTCAGCTTCGTTGTAGCCCTCAAACAGATCCTCATAGCCTTTATGCTGCTTGAGGTAAGAAACTGCCTGCGGTACACTCTCCAGTTCCACGATTTCCCGAAAATTCTGGTCGTTTAAAAGATGGCTCTGCATGGCTCTTATCTTTGTGGTAAGGCCGCTGTAGGATAATAGACCGCTCATCGTTTCACTTCCTTATAATGTTTTCGTAAATCTGTGTGGACAGTGCTCCGTGATTCTGCTCGTAATAAGCGTCCAGTGAAGATAGAAGTTCGGCGGCAGAGTCCCGCTGCTTTTTCTGATCCGCATCTGTAGTAGAATGAAGTTTTGTTGTGATCTCTTCAATCCGCTTTGCCGTTTCCGCTTCCAGATCTGCATCGAATTTTGCAATCCGCTCTTCCTGCTGCTCATCCTGGAGCTTCTTCTGATTCTCGGCAGCCTGCATAATCTTGGTAGCAGCCGTTTCGATCTCTGCAAGTTTGTTAATTACAGATTCCATAGCATCGCTTTCCCTCCTTATTTATTTAAAAGACAACAAAGACGAGGAAAACTCCCCGCATCTTTGCTGTTAGTATTCTACACCTTTTTTTCCAAAGTTGACATATTGAAATCGTAAAAAAAAGTGGAATTTCGATCGACTTTTTGATTAAAAATAGACAATGGGTCATATTTTTTCTTCCAATCTCAATAGCCAAAAGATGGTCCCTCATATGATTTCGATATGGTTCCAATCCGATTGTCATATTGCTGATAAGAAATGCTATGTGCAGGTTGATATTGTATATAGTATTTTGAAAACTTTGAAAATTTGAAAACGGGATTTTTCTGTTTTGCTTTTTCGGGAGCTATGATATACTGGATATGATTGGCTTTTATTCTAATATTTATCACTTAAGAAAGGAATTTTACGCATATGCGCCTTAGAAATATCAGAGGATCAAAAGATGTGATTGCTTCCTGTCCGTTCGTTGTGCAGGAGCCGGAGAGCTGCCGGGGACGGTGGGCTGAAATTTTTGGAAATGAAAATCCGATTCATATTGAGGTCGGTATGGGAAAGGGCCGCTTTTTGATGGATATGGCGGTTCTGCATCCGGAAATCAACTACGTCGGCATTGAAATGTACGACAGCGTGCTGCTCCGCGCAGTACAGAAACGGGAAAAACTGGAGACGGAAATCAAAAACCTGTTCTTTATCCGCATGGATGCACGCCAGCTTCCGGAAGTGTTTGCTGAGGGCGAGGTAGACCGCATTTACCTCAACTTCTCCGATCCGTGGCCGAAAGACCGCCATGCGAAACGGAGACTGACATCGCATGAGTTTCTTGCACGGTACGAGAAGATTTTAAAGAAGGACGGAACACTGGAATTCAAGACCGATAATAAAGATCTGTTTGACTACTCTCTTGAAGAGATGAAAAATGCAGAAGGATGGGAACTCACTGCATTCACATACGATCTGCACCACGATGTGGTTCTCTCAGAAGGAAATGTAATGACGGAATATGAGGAGAAGTTTTCCTCAATCGGAAACCCGATCTGTAAGATGGAGGCACGGTTTCTGTAGCGGAATGCTTTCGCAAATGATTTGATTCCCATCCAAAATACAAACCGGCAGCAGAACGGTCTCTTGAAAAGTAAGACCGCTCCGCTGCCGGTTTTTCTCTGTTTCTATCGCAATGTAAAAAAGTTGATACACAGACTTTTGGTATTTTGCTTGTAAAACAAGAAAAACACCGTCCCCGCAGCTCTCAGGTCTGCAAAAACAGTGCTTTCGATGCGCCTTCAGGGACTCGAACCCTGGACAAATAGATTAAGAGTCTACTGCTCTACCAACTGAGCTAAAGGCGCTTACTTTTGTTTTTCTGTGTTTCATTGGATGATCCACTCGCTGAACACAAATAAGATTATAAAGGATTCTGCCGAAAAAAGCAACCTTTTTTTCACTGTTTCTTTACTTTTGTTAAAAACAGCGAAAACAGGTCTTATAATTCTATTAAATTTCACAATTTTTTCGTATATTTCCGTTTGTTTCGACGACGGCTCCAATGGCAGCCGAACCTACTTCCGTTTCTTATCTTTCTTTTTCAAAAGCTTCTCCAGCTCCTGCATGGATTTCTGGATTTTATAAAGACAGCCGCTGCCGGCATATTTATTCTGATAGCAGAAATCCTGGAGTTTCTGCTGAAGGAAACCTGATTTTCTGATCAAACTTCTTCTCCGCTTTCCGGCGTACCGGACACGGGCACCGGAAAAGTTCTTTTTCTTCTATATTATACAGGGAATGTCAAAAATGACCAGAAAATAGCTTGTTTTAGCCATTGTTTTCCCATTTCCTTTCCGCTATAATACAGCAAAAACTACTATTTATACTTTGGGGGAATTTTTATGAAAACACGAATGAATTTTAAGGATGAATTTTACCAGAAACTAAAACTCCTCGTCCTTCCGATTGCGATCCAGAATTTTATGCTGGCTCTCGTCAGCGCAACGGATGCGATCATGCTGGGCTGGATTGATCAGACTTCGTTGTCTGCTGTTTCACTGGCCGGACAGGTGCAGTTTGTTTTGAGCCTTTTTATCTCAGGCATCGCGGCGGGCGCCGGTATTATGGCAGCGCAGTACTGGGGGAAACAGGATGCCGCTTCGATCGAAAAAGTGATTCCGATCGCACTTCGCACCAACCTGCTGTTCTCCGGCCTGTTTACCATCCTTGCCGGTTTCTGTCCCGAAATGCTGATGCGCATCTTTACAAATGATGCGGCCCTGGTTGCAAGCGGAAGCCAGTATTTACGCGCTGTTGCACTCTCCTACGTACTCTGCGGTATTTCGCAGGTCTATCTGATCCTGCTGAAAAACACCGGTCATGCAGCAGTCAGCTCCCGCATCAGTTCCACTGCGGTTGTACTGAACATCATTTTAAATGCCATCCTCATCTACGGTCTTTGCGGTGCTCCGGCACTTGGGATCCGCGGAGCAGCTTATGCAACGGTAGCTGCCCGCGTTGTGGAACTGATCTGGGCTTATCTCGAGACAAAGAAACCGGAGCGTGTACGGATTCTCTGGAACCGCCTCTTCTCTTCCGCAGGGAAAATACTTTCAGAAGACTTCTGGCGCTACACGCTTCCCGTGCTTGCGGCCTCCCTCGTCTGGGGAATTGCCTACGTTCTGTACTCCGTTATCATGGGCCACATGGGAAGCGATGCTGTTGCAGCAAACTCGATTACCTCGATTGCAAAGAGCCTCCTCTCCTGCCTGATCCGCGGTGTGAGCGGCGGTGCCGGTGTTCTGATCGGAAATCTGCTCGGCGCGAACGAGCTGGAAAAAGCCCGTGAGTATGGAGGACGTTTAAGCCATCTCTCCATTGCCATCGGCATTGTGACCGGCGGCCTGCTGATGCTTATTTCCCCAGCCATCGTTCATTTTGCCCCACTTTCCGATACCGCAGCCGAGTACCTGCAGTACATGCTTCTCTTCTGCGGTCTGAACCTGATGGCACAATCGGTCAACACCACCGTTCTCGACGGTATCTTTTGTGCCGGAGGCGATGCGAAATTTGATATGCAGGGAAACATCGGCGCTATGTGGTGCTTTTCTGTACCGCTTGGCTTTCTTGCCGCATTCTGGCTGAAGCTTCCGGTTATGGTGGTTTACTGCATTGTAAATCTCGATGAAATTGTAAAGCTTCCTGCCGTTTATCATCATTATAAAAAGTACATCTGGGTTCGAAATATTACCCGCGATGTCGAAGATTAATTCTCACATCATCTGCAGTCCCTGCCGCCGGCAGCTTCCACCGGATACAATACCCAAAAAGCCTCTGAGGAAAGTCACATTCACACCGGACTTTTCTCAGAGGCTTTTGATTATTCCATTGATTGTTCCATTGATTATTTCATGAATGATTACATCGATTTTCTCTCTGCAATTTCCGCCATCTTTGCTTCATTCAGACGTGTGTCGCCATGGACACGGCTGTAGGAAAGATAGCCGTTCATACGGTCGATCTTTGTCAGGTTCTTGGAACCGCAGACCGGGCAGACATCCATGTCGAGTTCCTGGTGGCCGCAGTCATCGCAGTAAGCCAGGGACAGGTTTACGCCCTCGTAGTAGCCAAGCTCCATCGCACGCTCGATCAGTGTCTTGATCGCGCCTTTGTTGTAGCCGACCGGATAGCGCACGTACTGGATTTTTCCGCCGTTGCAGAGCTCCCAGAAACGTCCCTCGAGATCCTGTTTCTGGATCGGGGTGATGTCCTCGGTTACGTGGCAGTGGAAACTGTTGCTCACATACGGGCGGTCCGAAACGTTGCGGACGATGCCGTACTGTTTGCGGAACTGCTCTATCTGCAGGCCGCACAGGGATTCTGCCGGTGTGCCGTAGATCGCATAGAGGATGCCGTCCTCTTTCTTAAACTCGGCAACCTTGTCGTTGATATATTTCAGCGTGTCAAGTGCGAACTGTCCGTCCTCAACAAGAGATTTTCCGTTGTACAGCTCCTGCAGCTCGTTCAGCGCCGTGATACCGAACGATGCGGTCATCGGCTTTAACAGCGGGCGGATCTTGTCGGACGGTTTTAAGTGGCCGCCGTAGAAACCTCCCTCACAGTAAGCCAGCGGGTTCGTGGATGCACGCATCTCGCCGAGGTAATCGTAGGTCCGTTTGTGCAGATCGCGGATCATCTCGAGGTAGAAGTCGAGCACTTCGTGGAAATCGCGGTTCTCGGAACGGGATTTTGCCAGGATCATCGGAAGATGAAGGGAAACGGCTCCGATGTTGAAACGTCCGACAAAGACCGGTTTGTCGTTCTCATCTGCCGGCTCCATGCCTCCGCGCTCGTACCACGGGCTAAGGAAAGCACGACATCCCATCGGGCTGATGACTCTCTTGTATTTCTTGTACATCTCGGCGATGTAGCCCTCGCCGCTCATCGACAGCCAGTCCGGATACATCGTCTTGGAAGAACAGTCAAGTCCTGCCTCGAAGACATCTTCTGCGATGCCGCCCTCTCTGTGAATTGCCTTGTCATATAAGAAGACGATTTTCGGGAAGAGCACCGGCTTTTTGTGGCCTTTCTTGCCCTGTCCGTTTTTGTGGACCTCGAGAAGGGAGATGGAAATCATCTTCTCGAACATGCTCGTTCCAAGGCCGAGGGTCACGGTAACGAACGGATAATCACCGCGGGAAGATCCAACAGTGTTCAGTTTATACTCAATTCCCTGCCATCCCTGATCGCACTCTCTTCTTACTTTGTCGATCGCATACTCGATGGCTTTCTCCTGTGCACCCTCCCAGGATGCGTCGGTATATTTCAGGAACTCTTTTACGTAGTAATCATAGCTCTTCTGTGCGTACGGAGCAAGGATCTTGTCCACCTCCGGCACGGTAAAGCCGCCGTACTGCTGTGCAGCGGTGCTGAGGACGATATCACCCATGACATCAAATGCGGTGTCAAGTGTCTTCGGCTCGTTGTACCAGACATTTCCCATCTCGAAGCCGCCTTTTAAAACGTTTCCGACATCGAACAGACAGCAGTTCATGGTATCGAGACGTGCGGACTGGTCGTGGATGTAGATGTAGCCGTCCTTACAGGCCTGCAGCTCGTTGCGGTTCATGAAGAACTTGCGGTACAGCTCTTTGTTCAGCTCGTTGAAAATCAGGCTTCGCTTCGTTGCAACGAGGGCGCTGTCGGTGTTGGCATTGCTCTTGTCGCCGATGTAGCGGATGGACTGGCTCTTCGTGTAGACCTCGTCCATCATATGGATAAAATCAGTTTTGTAATTGCGGTAATCGCGGTAGCTTTTTGCCACAGCCGGGTTTACTTTTTCGAGTGCTCCCTCCACGATATTGTGCATATCGCTGATCGGAATTTCGGTCTTTCCAAGGGAATATACGTGCTCGGTTGCGAACTTACAGATAAAGTCAATCTCCTGCTGTGAGAAGGTATACAGGATTCTCTGTGCGGATTTATTTACGGCACGAACGATCTTCTGCGCGTCGAATTCTTCTTTGGTGCCGTCCTTTTTGATAATATAAACCATTGTGGTGTCCTCCAAATCAAACACTATATCTTGTGTGTCCCCCACCCTTTTCTTGTAGCGGGCACCACATATTGTAGCATGTTTCTTTTGAAAAGAAAAGGCATTTCCTGTAAGTTTTTATTTTCAGAATATTGCATACTGCTCTTTCGTGCAGACAGAAATCTGCATTTTTCAAATTCGTTCTGCAAGCGTTCCTTCAAAAACGGTCTCGGCCGGGCCGGTCAGAAGGACCTTATTTTTCGTCCGGTCCCATGTAACGAAAAGCCTGCCGCCGCGCAGTTCTACGGCAGTTTCTCCCTCCGAAACACAGCCGGAAAGCATCGCCGCGACGGCTGCCGCACACGCTCCCGTTCCGCAGGACAGCGTTTCACCGCTCCCACGTTCCCAGACTCTCATTTTTATTGTGTGTTGATCTAAAGTCTGGATAAACTCTGTATTGATACGGTCCGGGAAGCAGGAAAGGTGTTCAAAAGCGGAACCGGTCTTTGCAATGGATATTTTTTCCACATCTTCCACCGGAATCACCGCATGCGGATTTCCCATCGAAAGGCAGGTCATCGTATAATTTTCCCCGCACACGGTAATTTTATGCTCCAGCACATATTCCCCCAGAGAAACAACGGGGATCTGTGCGGCGCGGAATTCCGGCGTTCCCATCTCCACTGTCACCTGACAGATCTCATTCAGATTCTCCCCCGTCTGCAGATGAATCACACGGTTTCCGCTGCCGGTTTCGATAGTCAGCGTCGTTTTTCTCGTCAGCCCATGCTCGTACACGTATTTTCCCACACAGCGGATGCCGTTGCCGCACATCGCGCCCTTCGAGCCGTCGGCGTTGTACATTTCCATCGAAAAATCTGCTGTTTTGGATGCCCCGATCAGAATCAGCCCGTCCGCGCCGATGCCGAAATGGCGGTCACTTACCGCTTTTGCCAGCCGTCCCGGACTCTCCACCCGCTCCTCCATGGCATTTACATAGATATAATCATTTCCGCAGCCCTGCATTTTTGTAAAACGCATACACAGCCTCCTCCCAGACTTCTGCCCTTTCCAGTTCCTTACTAAATATGTATTCCGTACCGCGCGTTTGAAAAACCATTTTTCTCAAATCCGCTTCAGACATTGGAAAACGAAGCGGAATGTGATAGAATAGGGGGAACTGATATCGTTACCTACATGAAGTAACTTTCAAATATTTTTAACCATTTATTATGAGGAGGTTTTGATGAAAAAATACCGTTGGGTTTTAACAGCAGTATTTGCCGCTTTCCTCGTGGGAACGAGCGGCTGCGGAAAGAAAACAGAAACGATTCCGATCACAACCATCAGTCAGAGTACCGACGATGACGACCCCGAAGACAATCTGGCGGCCTCCGGCGATTCCGATGAGATTCCGGAATACGATGTGGATCTCTCGAAGAACCTGAACAGTTTTCAGCTTGCCATCTGGGGCGATACATACGAAATTCCGGAATCCTACGCGGATTTTACAGCGCTTGGCTGGGTCTACAGCGGCGACGACACGAAGGAAATCCAGCCGGAATCCTTCTCAGAGGGCGAAAGTTTTGAAAAGGACGGAAACCAGATTACCGTCGATATTGCCAATCCGGATACCACGGCAAAGCCAGTGGCGGAATGCCTGATCGGAGGCATTCACATCGACACCTCGACCGCTGAGGGCCAGAATATCTATGTCGGCCTGCCGAACGGCGTCACTCTGCAGCAGTCGCTGATGGAGGATGCGGAAAGCATCTACGGTGCGCCAAAGGACCGTTATGAGACCGATACCTCTGTGCAGTTCACGTATGAGTACGGGCTGTACCAGACGATCACGCTCGGCTTCGATAACAAAACGGGAATTCTGTATTCCCTCGATATGCAGAACTTTACGACCACGGCTGATGCAGAAGCGCTCGATGGTGTCAGCGATGCCACAACACCGGAAGTGGAGGCCTACCAGGCACCGGAAGCCGACAGCATTGAAATCAACGACTGGACCGTCCGCTTTGACGATGTACTCTATCATCTTCCCGTTCCGGTCAGTGAACTTCTGGACCACGACTGGACCGTCAATACGAAAGAGTCCGATACGGCCGTTTTAAACGGAAAATACGGCTACGTCACGCTGGAAAAGGGCGGTCAGAAGCTTTACTGCACCGTACATAATTACGGCGCGGAGGCGACGACAGTGCGCAACTGTTTTGTTACTTCGCTGTACGGCGATCTCGATACGACAAAGATTCCGATTTCAATCACAAACGGCATCACGCTCGGCACTTCCGAGAGCGATTTTCTGGCGAAGGCAGGGGATGCCAAATCAGAAAAAACGGAAAAAGAGGATAGTAACCTGACACTCTACACATTCTATAGTGATGACGAAAAGCTGGACTACACTGAAATCGGCATCGACAACGATCTGAAGCTGGTACGCAGCATCAAGGTGGTTCACAACCAGCCGGAAGCGCCGGAAGAAGAAGCCAAAAAAACTTCCGCGGAAGATTCATCTTCCGTTTCCGACAGTCAGGAACCGTCCGAAACACCGGCTCCGTAACGATACTTTCAGAAAAATGGCTGCATGGCAGCTTACTACAGACGAAAACGAGGATTTTTATGGAAAACTTATACGACGTTATCATCATCGGCTCCGGCCCGGCGGGTCTTTCTGCCGCGATTTATGCGAAACGCGCAAAGCTCTCCTCTCTTACGATTGAGGCAAACTTTGCAAGCGGCGGCCAGGTGCTGAATACCTATGAAGTAGACAACTATCCCGGCCTTCCGGGCATCAGCGGCATGGATCTCGGAAGCACGCTGCGCGCACACGCTGAAAAAATGGGCGCGGAATTTTCCCGCGAGCGTGTGAAGGAGCTTGTTCTTGACGAAGAGATCAAGATTGTCCGCACGAGAAAAAATGAGTATCATGCCAGAACGGTCATTCTTGCAACCGGTGCGGAGCACCGCGCGTTAAATGTACCTGGTGAAAAGGAACTCTCCGGCATGGGCGTCTCTTACTGTGCAACGTGTGACGGCGCATTTTTCAAAGACAAAACCGTTGCCGTTATCGGCGGCGGCGATGTCGCCGTGGAGGATGCGATTTTCCTTGCCAGAACGTGCAAAAAGGTTTACGTGATCCACCGCCGCGATGAACTGCGGGCAGCCGGTGTTCTCCAGGATGCACTGCTGGCACTGCCGAATGTGGAAATGGTGTGGGATACGGTTGTGGATTCCATCGAGGGAAACGAGATGGTGTCCGGCGTGAAGGTAACGAACAAAAAGGCAGGAGAAGCCGGTATGATCACGGTAGACGGCGTGTTTATTGCCGTCGGTATCGTTCCGGTCTCCGCACTGATCGCAGGCACCGTAGAAACCGATGAGGCTGGCTACATCAAAGCCGGCGAAGACGGTGTGACGAGCGTGCCGGGCGTGTTCGCCGCAGGCGATGTCCGCACGAAGCAGCTCCGTCAGATCATCACGGCAGCCGCCGACGGCGCGAACTGTGTGACTTCGGTAGAGAAATATCTGATCAGCCACTGATGGCTTCTTTCGAATAGAATACAGCAAAAGCAGGCATTCTTCGTATTGTACGGAGAACTGCCTGCTTTTTTCTGTTTTTCCGTAGTTTCTGAAATCTGAAAAACCTTTCATATCAGTCGTATAAAACTTTAAAACCTCTTTTGTCGAAATTGCACAAAGAAACCGGGTTTTTTCCACACGGGCCAATTTTATAAACATCCCGTCCACAAGTTATCCACATAGTTAACCACCGAAAACATGCCTAAAAACAAGTTATACACCGAGTTATCCACATTATCCACGAAAAACGGTGTGGAAAGCATGTGTTTAAATCTTGCGAAATCAGAACGCGTGTTTTGGTCATAACAGAGAAAACCGTTATTTCGCCAAAAGATTTTATAAAGCACTTGACTTTTTAAGTGTCAATCTCTGTTGGTTTTTGACTTGAATTGTGTGAATTTTTCGTACAATTTAATATTACATTTTTCGTGTTCTTTTGCTGTTTTTACAATGGCTGCAAAAAGAAAATCTCCTGTTCGGAAAACGATTGTTTCGTTCCCAGACAGGAGATTTTGATTGGATTTTTCTTTGTTTTACTCTGCCAGCTTTCCAAGCCGCTTTGCTTCTGCCCTCAGCTCTTCGATCCGGCGGTTGCACATGCCCACCGGGACGCCGGTGTCGATGACACGTTCACAGCTCTTCATCAGCTCGCAGGCGCGGGCAAATGCCTCGTCGCTGATCTCCTGGAACGGTGCTTCGGTTACCGTCTCCATCGCCAGAATGCGGGCGAGCTGGTAATCGATATCGTTCGTATACAGGACGCCTGCCGCAAACGGGACATTTTCCTTCTGCAGTTTCCGGAACACCAGGATTCCCGTTCCGCCGCCTGCGAGGACAAAGACGCGCGGTGTTCCCTCCGGCCGCGGCAGCTCGATGCTTCCGAAGCACGGGTCAAACGAACCATTGTCAATCTCGTACAGTTCGCGGATGATATCCTCGCGGAAAATTGTCTCCGGTGCGCCGAAATGGGAAATAGCATCGCCCTTGACGCAGATGATCTTATCTGAAATTTTCTGTGCCAGATCGATCTCATGCAGCGACATGATGACGGTGATGCCCTTCTCCTTTGCCATGCGGCGCAGAATCGCGAGCAGTTCCAGCTTGTGGCGGATATCGAGGAAAGAAGTTGGCTCGTCGAGGATGATGACCTCCGGCTCCTGACAGATCGCACGCGCAAGAAGCACTCTCTGGCGCTGGCCGTCGCTGATGGCGTTGAAATCGCGGCCGCCGAGCTCTTCGGCATGAACGGCGCGCATCGCCTTCTCGACCTTCTCCTCATCCTCGCGGGTCAGCATGCCGAGCCGTCCGGTGTACGGATAGCGGCCCGTTGCCACGATATCGTGGCAGGTCATCAGCTCCGGCTTCATGCGCTCCGTCAGCACAACAGCCATCTTCGTGGACAACTCGCGGAACGAAAGCTCATGCAGGTTTTTCCCGTCAAACTCCACATTTCCGCCGACCAGCTTTAACTGGCGGGTGATGCTTTTCAGAATCGTTGATTTACCGGAACCGTTCGGTCCGATCAGCGTAACGATCTCGCCTTTTTCGATGCCGATGCAGATATCTTTGATCAGCGGCTTCTTATCATAGCCGACCGTCAGGTGGTCCAGATGAAAATAATATTCATTCATATTCTCTTACCCCCTTTTCCGGCGCAGCATCATGAAAATGACGACCGGCGCACCAAAGATCGATGTGACCGTACTGATGGACAGCTCCAGCGGTGCAAACGCCATACGCGCGATCAGGTCGCACATCATACAGAAGACGGCTCCGCCGAGGAACGTTCCCGGGATTACGACGAGCGGACGCGATGTGCCGAGGCTCTGTTTAACGAGGAACGGGACGGCAATGCCGACAAACGAAATCGGACCGGCAAATGCGGTGACGCATGCGGAGAGAATACTCGAAAGCAGAATCAGCGCGATGCGGAATACTTTGATGTTGACACCCATGCTCTGCGCATACGCCTCACCGAGCTGATATGCACCGATCGGTTTTGCCATCAGGAACGTGATGACAAAGGTGATGCCGATCACAGCCGCAGAGATCGCTACGTTGCTCCAGCTCATGCCGGAGAAGCTTCCCTGTGACCAGCCGTGGAGGTTGACGATATCGGAATCCTCCGCGAAGGTGACAACAAAATCCGTGACCGCCGAGCAGATGTAACCGATCATAATACCGCCGACGAGAAGTCCTGCCATATTTTTGATCCGCCGGGACATCAGCAGAATGAAGCTGACGGAGAGAAGGGATCCTAAGAATGCTGCAACAATCATCGTGTAAGATGTGATATTGCGCGCCCGCTCCAGATAAAAGATCATGGTCAGCGCCACGACCATTTTGGCTCCCGAGGAAATTCCAAGAACAAACGGACCGGCAATCGGGTTTTCAAAGAAAGTCTGTAAAAGGAAGCCCGACAGGGACAGAGCACCGCCTAGGATTGCCGCCATCAGAATACGCGGAAGGCGGATTTTCCAGATAATATTGTACGCTTTCCCCTCTCCGGTCCGCCGCAGCAGAATCCGGAAAATTTCCGGAATCGAAATATTTACGTTTCCGGAATTGATATTCAGCACGGTGATGGCGGCGAACGCCAGAATCAGCACCAGGAACACAGCGGCATACCGCGAACGGCGCCGGAAGTTTTCCATATGGAAACTGTTCTCTTTTCCTGTCATATTTTTTTTCTCTGACATACGTTCCTCCATCAGGATAATTTTCTTAAGAATACCATCTGATCCGGATCGCCGCCCGTTACCAGAAGGTTAATGTCGTTGGTAAACTGTGCAATTTTATCGGTTGCCTGATACATGGATTTCTCGGTTGTCCAGACGTTGCCCTCTTTGACTGCTTTGTAATCGGCAAACATGGAATCCTTTGCCAGCAGGTCGTCCAGGGTTTTGACGGTGGAATCGATGCTTGCGTTGTAGATCAGGTAGTCCGCATCTTCGGCCGTATCGTAGAACTGCTCCATCGTGATCGGCACGGATGTTTTTCCGCTGTCGTCCTGGAGATCACGGAAGGCGTTGCGCGCACCGCCAAGCTCGATCATGTTGGAAATATAGTCCTCCGGGTTCCGCACAACGGCAGCTCCGCTCGTATTAATATAGAAGAAAGCGACCGTTTTTTCGGTATTCTGGAAATCCTTCAGATTTTCCACAACACTTGCCTGATTTGCAAAGAAGTCGGCTGCCTCCTCCTCTTTGTCCAGCATGGCACCGTAGAGTTTGATCCATTCGGTTCTGCCAAGAGGCTGGGATTCGTAGCTGGAACGGTCGATGAAGACCGGAATATCGAGCATCTCGATCATCTCCTGTACCTTCGGGGAATGGAGGATCATCGTGGATTCAATGGCCAGATCACAGTTCTCACTGACCAGAAGTTCGTAATCCGGCTCACTGTATTTTCCGGCGAAGATCATCGTTCCGGCATTCATCGCGTCAACGGCATCCTGTACGTACCAGTTGTCTGCGGTTTCACCGGAGAGACGAATCGTATCGAGGGAGTCGATGGCATCGAACAGCGCCATCGGAGAGGTTGCTGCCATGTAGATGCGTTCCAGCGGCTGATGGATTACAATTACGTCGGAATCGAGGTCATCCGGCGCCTCTTTTCCGTCCGGGACGAGCAGATACTGCGCGCCGTCTTTGACATCGATCAGTTTATAGCCGTCTGTGCAGTAGTATACGTTAAAGCACTCGGCGTAATTCAGGACCATCTTGCTCTCGATGGTGATTCCGGTGATGTCCGGTGCGTCGCTGACATCGTCTGTCGTTGCGAAACCATCCGCGGATGCGGTATCACTCCCGGAGGTGCTGCTCTCAGCAGTGGCTTCGGAGGTGCTTTCACTTTCAGCCGTACTTTCCGAGACGGATGTGCTCTCCGTCTGGCTTTCGGAAACGTCTGCTGCGGATGCTGTGGATGTGCTGCTCTCAGAAACTGTCGAAGTGCCCGACGCGGACGATGTGCTGCTTCCCGTTGATGCGGTGCTGCCGCAGGCCGTCAGTGACATCGCTGCTGCAAGAAAAAGTGCGGCCCATTTTTTCAGCTTTCTTTCGTTTTTTCCTGTCATTTGATATTCCTTTCTGAAAGAAAAAGCCGCTGCCATACGGCAGCAGCCCTTTCTCATTTTTTGCTGCAAATTATTGTACTTATTTATTCTCTTCTGCCTTTACCATCTGCTGGAACAGCTCGTTTGCCTGATCCTCGCATCCGAAGATCAC
The DNA here is from genome assembly GCF_027667425.1 of Fusicatenibacter saccharivorans. Classification (NCBI taxonomy): domain Bacteria; kingdom Bacillati; phylum Bacillota; class Clostridia; order Lachnospirales; family Lachnospiraceae; genus Fusicatenibacter; species Fusicatenibacter saccharivorans. The sequence continues at coordinate 189,427 of NZ_JAQEGR010000003.1, read as the reverse complement.
GCCGTAGACTTTCAGCCACTCTGCTTTCGCAAGATCGGTCTTCTCGTCTGCGGAACGGTCAACCAGCATCGGAATGGTCAGGGTTGCCAGACGCTCTGCGGTGTCGGACAGACGCTCATTTTCCTCTTTCAGAAGTTCTTCCGGAGTCTTGTCTTCGTCTGCTTTCTCATCCGTTGTCTTATCGTCTTTATCGTCCTTCTGATCCTCAGCTTTGGTATCTGCGGTCTCGTCGGCTGCATCAGCATCTTCCTCATCTTTTGCATTTCCCGGAAGGAACTCAGACGGAAGAATTGCAAAGTCGATTTCGTCTTTTACCAGAGCTTTGTAGTCCAGATCATCGAATGCTCCGTCGAAGGAGATTTTTTTGTCTTCCATTGCTTTTGCAATGTTTTCGATCTGGCAGTCTTTCTGCTCCATGCCGACTGCTTTGATGCTCTCTGCTGCGTCTAACTGCTCATCGAGAAGTTTCAGGGCATCCTCAGATGCTACGTATGTTTTCTCAACCGGAAGCTGGATCACGATCATATCTTTGTCCAGTCCTGCCGGAATCTCAACATCTTTCGGAACAATCAGATATTTGACAACATTGCCTTCGTACAGCTCTTTCGTCTTTTCGGTCAGATCTTTCGCTTTCTCAGTGCTGGTCTTTTTGGAATCGGATGCTGCTGCCGCTTCTTCCTCGTCGGTTGCTGCTGCGGTATCCTCTGCTGCTGCGGTATTGGTATCTTCTGCTTTCTTGTCGTCCTCGGTCTGTTTCTCCGGATCACGCTCGGTATCTTTTGTCATATCGATCTCCAGCAGGGTGATACCTTCGTCGTAATGATACATCTTGAAGTACTCTGCGTAAGCAAGTTTTGTCTCTGCTTTGTATTCCAGTCCCATGATCTCTGGAGCGGTGGTATCCAGCTTGGAGTTATCGGTGCTGATCGTGGAGATTGTTCCGTCTGCTTTTACAAATCCTGTGCTGGAAGAAGTGCTGCCGCCCTTCTTTGCTGCTGCCAGGGAGATGAAGATGTTGTAGGAAATCTCATGGGCAACGGACATTCTGGTGGTCATACCGATGATGGTATTGTTCTTGTTCAGCTCAACCGGAATGGTGAAGATGCTGCTTCCGCCGCTGACATTTGCCATGTATTTATTTCCGTTTGCTTTTACATATCCGTAGTACGGACTGCTGAATGCGATCGTTGCATAAGCCTGTCCGTTCGTTACAGTAATCTTGCTGCAGGAGATGGTTACCTTTCCGGATCCGCCGGAGAAGGAGAATCCGTCTGGTGTGTAAACGCCGTCTGCCAGTGTGGTTGCACTGTCTACTTTGGATGTGCCGCCGCTTAAGTCAGACTCATATTTGGATTCCTGCTCCGGTTTGGTATCGGCCGGTTTCTGGGTCGGTGCCGGAGTCGGAGTGCTGGTCGGTTTTACAACCGGTGTCTCGGATGGAGATACGGTTGGGGTCTTGGTCGGAACGAGGGTTGGTTTCGGATCGTTGGAATCATCTGACGGCAGATCTCCGGTCTTTTTCAGGCTGGAGGATGCGATCGTGATGGTTCTGTCAAACCATTTGCCGCTCTTTACTGCGTGAGCTGCCACTGCCAGGCCCTGATCCAGTGCTTCTACCGGAATTTCAAACTGCAGTCCTGTTTTGGTCTCGCCGTTTAAGGTGTACTCACCTTCTCCTTTGGATGCAATCCATGCACTCTCATCTGCTGCTGCATCTGCTGCTGTTCCCAGATACAGGTAATTGTAACCTACTCCGCTTAAGGTGATAAGTGCTGTCATTTTTCCATCTTTTGCAGTCAGTTTTACTTTGACTACTTTAAACATTGCTGCACCAGTCTCAGCAGTTGCTTCGTAGATACCGTCTGCAATTTTGTTTGTCTCATCTGCCGGAAGATCTGAGGTCTTTTTCAGACTTGCTGATGCGATGGTGATGGTTCTTGCATACCATTTGTCCCGTTTTTCAGAATGGGATGCAACGGTAAGCGGCTGATCAAGTGCTGCTACCGGGATTTCATACTGCATTCCGGTTTTGGTCTGTCCGTCATCGGTCGTATAATCCGCTGTTCCGATGCCCGCGATCCATGCGCTCTTATCTGCAGCAGCTGCCTCTTCCGGAGTTCCCATATACAGGTAGTCATAAGCAACACCGCTTAAGGTGATCTTAGCTTTCATATCACCGTCTTTTACGGTCAGCTCCACAGCCACTACTTTGAACATCTGAGCACCCGTCTCGGCGGTTCCGCTGTAAATGCCATTTGGAACTTTAGATGGCTCCGGGGTCGGCGTTGCGGTTGGTGCCGGGGTCTCAGTCGGTTCCGGGGTTACGGTCGGTTCCGGGGTTGGTGTAACATCTGGTGTTTTCGTTCCCGGAATCACAAAGTAAAGCTGCTGTTTCGTATACCAGGTTCCGTCTTTCTTTCCAAGAACAATCGGAACGGTTGTGCCGGCTTTGTCAGCATCTACTTCAAACGCAAAGGAAAAACCGTCGTTTGCTTCCTGCATTCCCTGAATAACCGGTGCTTTTGCAAGGTCATCATTATTTCCAAAATACAGTTTATCAAACGATGTGTTGTTTGTTTTCAGGGTAAGAACAAGTTTGTCGCCCTTGTTGATCATGGTTGCCTCAGAGATGAGGAACATTTTGAATGCTTGACCGTTGTCCTTTACAACAGGTGCTTCTACGCTGACTGGTGTCTCGGAAGAATCATCGCCTGGTGTTTCACTCGGGGCCGGGGGCTCGGTCGGTTCCGGGGTTACGGTCGGGATTGCAGCGGTGCTGTGGATCGTAACAGTTTTATCAGCCCATGTTTTTTTCTTGGCTGAGCGAACGGCAACATCCATCTGTTTGTCAAGCTCTTCCACCGGAATTTCAAAACGATATCCGGTCTTTTCTGCACCGGTCTTCGTATCCGTATAGGTTTCGCTTCCTGTCGGAGCAATCCAGCTCTTTTCATCTGCTGCGGCAGCTTCTGCTGCTGTTCCCGTATACAGGTAATCATAGCCGGTTCCACTCAGCAGAATGGATGCTTTCAGTTTTCCATCTTTTACGATGAGTCTGGAAGAAATCACACGGAACATGCTTCCGGTTGCTTCTGCAGAAGTCTCATACTCACCATCTGCCGGTTTTGCTGCTTCCGCTGCTTTTGTTTCTTTCTCCTCGGCTGTATTGGATGCCTCATTTTTGGTTGTTTCTTTTACTTCCGTTTTCGGCTGTTCTGCCGCCGGACTGGTATTCTCTTTTACAGCATCTTTGGTTTCTTCTTTTGCCGGTGTTTCTTTTTCAGCATCCTGGGAAGTCTCATCTGCTGCTTCCGGCTCTTTTTCTGTGGTATCGGCAGTCTCTTCACCGTCTTTTGCAGTGTCCTCTGCAGTATCTTCCGAAGCATCCTCATCTGCAGATGGTGTCTCGGTCTCGTCAGATCCTGCCGGTGTCTGATCCTCTGCAGGCGCAGCCGGTGTTTCCGTCGGCTCTTCTGCCGGAGTCTCTGCAGTGCTTTCACTGCTCTCGGTTTCTGCCGGTGTTGTTTCCGGTTCTGCCGTCTCTGCTGTTTCTTCGCTCTGCAGCGCTTCCTCTGCGGCTGCGCTGCTTTCTGTCTGTGCTGCTTTTTCCTGCGTATCTGCTAATACGCTGGCAGTCGGGCTCATGATCATGGACGCCGACAGCAGCAGTGCCAGAAATTTGCTTGAATTTCCTTTCATAACTTCTCCTTTTCTTCGGATATCCTTCGCGCATCTGCTCCGGATTCCGTCTGACTTTTTCAGGCAGCTGGGCGGTGCCTGTCCCCGTCAATGATGTCTCCCTGCAAGTAATCTTGTTTTTGAGGACACATTTTTTCTGCGAAAAGACAAACAGACATCTGCTTTTTCTGCAAAAGAGTTTCTCCACCGGAGCTCTTTTTCGGACGCATGGCGACAAAAAAGCAGATGTCCGATTTTGCTTCGTACATCTTTCCATGAATATATGCTTTCATCGGAAGCGATTCACTAACCTTTCCAGCAGGTTTCCTGACTCGCAGATCTTCACGGCAGCCGCGCCTTCTCATGCGTTTCGCACAATGGCATTTCTGCAGCTAACACTCCCTGCTTACAGTGACCGGATCGCTCAGGATTTCCACCTGATTCCCTTTTATCTTCGCGGATTCTTTTTCAAATCCGTTCCGCACTGAAAAGTCCCTTATTTCATTCGTTACTGATTATAGCAAAGCCGTTTTGGAAAGTCAAATGAAAGGCCACGGAAAAAGCGCATAAAATCAGCATTTTTTTCATACTTTATGATAACTGTCCGCACCGGAGCCTATTCTATGAAACCAGCTTCTCTGCACCGCCGCATCCTGTTCCCTCTGCTTCTGTGCGGCGGACTTCTTTTCGCCCTGCTGTTCTGGTATTTTTCCCCGTTCTTTTCCCCTGGTGAGAACCGCCGGTTTTCCGCGTATGTGGAGGAACGGTTCCACTCCGAGGTAACCTCTTCTGCCATCACGCTCCACTATACCCTCGCTGATCCGGCTTCCCGCGGAATTGCCCCCGGCACCGCCTCGTTCGGCACGGTTTCCATCCCTGACCGCACCTCATATGATGCCCTGCTGCAGAGTGTGGAAACAACGCTCACATCCTTTCATCGCAACCGCCTCTCCGCGGAAAATCAGATCACGCTCGATCTTCTGCTCTACGAGCTGGACTGCGAGAAAATGCCGGGCAGCACCAGCCTTCTTGCGGAACCGCTCGGTCCGTCGCTCGGGATTCAGGCACAGCTTCCCATTCTGCTCGCAGAGTACCCGTTCCGCACACAGCAGGATATCGCCGACTACCTCCATCTTCTGCAGGATCTCCCGCGCTATTTCTCCGACCTCATCGCACTCGAACAGGAAAAATCCCGGCAGGGCGTGTTTCAGAATGACCTTGCGGTCGATGGCATTATCCGCCAGTGCAGTGCTTTTCTCGCCGACGCGGATACACCGGAAATCCATCTGCTCCACACCGTTTTTCAGAATAAACTGCAGGCGTCTTCACTGTTTTCTGAGGCGGAAAGGAATCTCTGTCTGCAGACGCATGAAAAACTCCTTACCTCCTGTGTTTTTCCCGCCTACCGCTCTCTTTCCGATGCGCTTTCTTCACTCCGCGGCAAAGGAACGCAGAACGCCGGCGGTCTTTCCCGGCAGGAAGGCGGACTTTCCTACTATGCGTATCTTCTCCGCAGCCGCGTCGGTGTTGACGCTTCACCGGAGGAGCTGACCCGCCTTTTAACACAGCAGCTTGCGGACCAGTGTGCCGAAATGCAGATCATTCTCGATCAGAATCCGTCGCTCTCCCTCTCCGAGCAGGCGCTCGTGCTGCCGTTCTCCACGCCGGAGGAAATGCTTGCCGATCTGCAGAATGCCGTTTCTGAAGATTTTCCCGTTCTTTCGGGTATCGCATACGAAGTAAAGACCGTGGATGACTCCCTCAAGGATTTTTTAAGCCCCGCCTTTTATCTCACACCGCCCGCCGATGTCAATTCACCCAACTCCATTTACCTGAATCCCGCGGATGAGATGACCGGCATCGAGCTGTATTCGACGCTTGCCCACGAGGGCTTTCCCGGCCATCTGTACCAGACCGTCTCGTTCTCGCGCTCCGACCCGCTTCTGATCCGCCATCTCTACGCGCCGTCGGGTTATGTAGAAGGATGGGCAACCTACGTTGAATCATATGCCTGCCGCTACGCCGCACGTAATCTCGATGCAAACACGCAGGCGCTCTGCCGTCTCTGGTATCTGAACCGCTCGGTGCATCTTACCCTCTGCTCGCTGCTGGATCTCGGAATCCACAGCCAGGGATGGCTCCTCTCGGATGCGTCAGCCTTTCTGGCGCAGTTCGGCATCACGGATGCGTCGGCCGCTGCCTCTTTATATCAGTATATTCTCGAGACACCGGCGAACTATCTGAAATACTGTGTCGGATCGCTCTCGTTTTCGCAGCTCCTCTCGGAAGTGCAGAAACAGGAAGGTGACTCATTCTCATTGATCGGTTTCCATGAAAAACTGCTCCGTCTCGGGCCTCTGCCGTTTCCACTCGTAGAAAAATATCTGTAAATGGTTCGCCCTGCTGAAAAAAAGATCCCACAGACTTTCTTCTATAAATAATAGAAAGTTCTGTGAGATCTTTTTCATTTTCAAAATTCTTTAACCTAAATTGTAAAGGGATGGATCATCTACCGGCCGATGCTGATCAATAACAGAGGCAGAATCAAACAGATCGCTTGTTCTGTCCTCGCCGCCTCCGTAGAGGTTCTGGTACAGACGGTATCCATCCAGGTTTCTTCGTCCCATACGCAGGTAATTGTCTCTTACCTGAACGAAATACTGGGAGGAATCTACGTTGCAGTAGATGTTGAAGCCCTGACTCTTTAAGTAAGCAAACTTCTCATTGTCCATCGTGTAATCATGCCAGTCGGAAAGATCCTGTCCATGTGCAAAGATGATGATATCGCTTCCGCCGATGAGCGGTGCAACATACGTCAGCCATTTCTCGGTATCCGCCTGGATCGTCTCGATCGGTTTGTCGCCGACACGGATATGGCCCCAGGTATGGCTTGCGAATGTCCAGCCGTCTGCTTTGATCGCATCGGCTACTTTTTTCGCCTCCTCGCACTCTTTATCCCAGTCGAAATCCGGGTGTGCATCAAGCCATGCTACCTGATCATCCGTCAGATCTTCTCTCGTCTTGTAATCACCGTCGGTGCGGTATCCGAGGATTCCATCGTAGCCGGTCAGTGCTACGGTTCCGCGCGCATTGTGGTATACGGCATCCGGATGCGCTTCGATAAACTGATCCATCAGCGGGATGCAGTCGTAAGCACCGGTCACAACAGTTCCGTCATCCTGAATGTATTCGCAGGTCGGTTTTCCGTCGTCGCCGACTACCATTTTGCTGGCAATGCCGCGTCCGTCGTAAGAGTGGTAATAGGAAAGGTCATCCAGAGAAAGAACGAATGCTTTCTTGCCCTCCGGCAGGTAAATGTCCCCTTCCTCGTAATGAACGGTTCCGTCATCATCTACGGTCTTTTTCACGAGATCGTTGATCGAAACCATGACATATCCTCTGTCGTACATCTGCTGGGTGATCGCGTTGAACTCATCCACGGTGGTCATCCACTGGCAGAAGCCTGCGGTCTGTGCGTTGTCCTGATAGAACGCTTTCTGCGGATCGACTACAAGAGAATGATAGAAAATGTGGGTTACTTCGTTGACGTTGACGCGCACACAGGCATCTCTCGTGCTGGTGTACTCTGCTACTTTTGTGATGATATCCGCGTCGGTTGCTGCGCCCTCTACGCTCTGGAGCTTTTCAATGGCTCCATCGTAATCGTATGTCTGCGCAAGTGCATCGGCTTCCGCCATAATCTGTGCTTTCGTTGTCGGCGCTTCAGCACTTCCCGTGCTGTCCGACGATACGGAACCGTCCACCTCTGCTGTTTTCTGATCCTCTTTTTCCTGTGCTTTCTGCTGGATTTTTTCTGTTCCTCCGGCCAAAGCCCAGATTCCAATGCCGAAGATGACAAGCAGAACACATAGAATTCCTGTTTTGATCATCAGCGCACGCTTCCGCTTTCTTCTTCGGAGCTCCTTTTTACTGATGTTTTTTTTCTCACTCATTTTTCCTTCCTCCCAAAACAGCTTTTGCTTTTCTGGCAAATATTACAGTTTTACCGGACTGACAGAAATTCAGCCCGGACTCTGCTCTTTCTATTTTAGCTCAAAATACCGGTTCTGTCGAGTAGGTTTCCGGCAGGTTAAGAGAAATGTAAGAAAACCGGTAACGCTCTTTCTTTTATGCGCGCTGGCCGTGTGCCTCATACATGAGAACGGCGGATGCAATCGCTGCGTTTAACGACTCCACTTTTCCTTCCATCGGAATACGGATCAGGCACTCGGCGGCCTCTGCCATTGCATCAGTCAGGCCGTTTCCCTCATTTCCGATCAGGAATGCCGTTCCTTTTGTGTAATCCTCCTCGCGGTAGGAATGCACGCCATGCAGATGTGCCGCGTACGTACAGATCTTCCGCGCTTTTAAGCCTTTTACAAATCCGACCGCATCGTCGACGATCAGAAACGGCATACGGTAGATCGAGCCCATCGTCGAACGGATCGTTTTCGGATTGAAGATATCCGCGGTACCGCGGCTCATGATGATGCCGGTGACTCCTGCGCCCTCTGCGGTGCGGATGATTGTTCCAACATTTCCAGGGTCCTGCAGATCCTCAAGTACCATCAGAAGCGGTGTCTTTCCGTTGTCCATCACCTCCTCTTCGGTGTAATGCGGCATGCGGATCACACTTAAAACACCCTGCGGCGTCTTCGTGTCGCACATGGACTGGAACACGCGGTCGTCCACTACTTCGTATTCTGTCCCGTCGGACGGCATTTCATGCATTTTGCTGCCGCTCTCAGACACATATACTTTTTTCAGCCATTCCCGCGGCGCTTCCTGGAACATTTTCCAGCCCTCCGCCACGAAAACGTCCTGCTCCCGGCGTTCTTTTGCTTTTTTGTTCAGCGCAATAATGTTTTTTACCTGTGCATTGCTGCTGCTTGTAATCATGAATGGTCCCCTCATTTCCTGTTTTTCATCAATTTGGCAAGTTCTTTGTTTTCGCCGATCAGAATCAGCACTTCCTCTGCGCGGAGCAGCGTCTTCGGATTGACCGTGACACGGATGTCTTCCCCGTCCTTGACGGCGATTACGTTGATACTGTATTTCTTCCGCAGATCCAGCTCCTCGAGGTTATGCCCCGTCCACTCTTCCGGCACGGGAAGCTCTACCATGGAGAACGAATCCGACAGCATGAAGAAGTCCTGGAAGCCACCGGAAATCAGGCTTTTTCCGAGGCGGATGCCCGTCTCACTCTCCGCCATCACGACGCGGTCCGCGCCGACTTTTTTCAAAATATTGGCATGCATCTGGCTCATGCCCTTTGCGATGACGAGCGGCACGCCCGCCTCTTTTGCCTGCAGGGTGGCGAGGATGCTCGACTCCATATTTTCAGCGATGCCGACGATCACGACATCCATGTTGCTGATGCCAAGCGATGCAAAAACACGGCTGTCGGTGATGTCCGCGCGCGCCGCATATGTGACGAGATCGGCGATCTCCTGTACCAGCTCCGGGTCTTTATCGACCGCGAGCACTTCTTTTCCTGCCTGCGCCAGCGTCGTCGCCACGGCGAAGCCGAATTTTCCAAGTCCGATGACTGCGTATTGTTTACTCATGTTTTTTCTCCTCTTTTATCCAATCAGCACCCGCTGTTCCGGGCGCTGGATATCCACATCTTTTCTTCCGCTTCTCCGCCGCAGTGCAATAGCCAGCGTAACCGGTCCAAGACGTCCCATGAACATGACCAGAATTACGATGATTTTTCCCGCCGCCGGAAGGGTCGGCGTAAGCGACCGCGTCAGTCCCACGGTTGCCACAGCGGAAACGATCTCATACAGGCAGTCCAGCAGAGGACTTCCGGTGACAGAGATCAGAAGCACCGTCGCGGTGAATGCCATCGTCAGTGCGAAGAAGAAAATAACGACCGCGGTGCGGATGTTTTCTTCCATGACCTTCCGTCCCCAGACCACGGTGTCGGAATCGCCGCGGATGTAGGATGCGACGACCACGAGCAGAATCGCAACAGTCGTCGTCTTGACACCGCCCGCCGTTCCCATCGGAGAGCCGCCGATGAACATGAGGATCATACTTACCATCGCGGAGCCGTCCGAGAAGTTTGCCTGCGGGATCGTCTCAAAGCCGGCGGTTCGCGTCGTCACGGACTGGAAGAAGGCCGCCATAGCCTTCTGCGCCGGTTTTAAGCTGCCAAGCGAGGATGCGTTGTTCCAGTCCAGCGCGAGGATCAGAAGCGCCCCGCCGAACAGAAGAATGACGGTTGTCGTCAGAACCAGTTTGGTGTGGAGCGTGAAGCCGCGCACGAAGTTTTTCCGGGTCCGTTTTCCTTTTACAAGATCCTGCACGCGCTCCAGAACTTCCCACCAGACCGGAAAGCCAAGGCCGCTTAAGAAAATCAGGCCCATCGTCGTAAAGTTGATGAGAGGGTTCGTCACAAACGGGGCGAACGAGGATTCCCCGACGAGGTCAATTCCGGCGTTGCAGAAGGCGGATACGGAGTGGAACAGGCTGTAGCCGATTCCCTTCCAGAAACCGTATTCCGGCACAAACCAGAAGCTGTAGAAAAAGGCTCCCGCCAGCTCCACCGCCGCCGTGCCGATCAGCAGCTTCCGCACAATACCGACGCTGCCCTTTAAAACCGGCAGATTGTAAGTGTCCTGGATCAGTTTACGGCTCTGCAGACTGATTTTCCGGCGCAGGATCAGAAACACCATCGTCAGGCACGCCATGATGCCAAGACCTCCGAACTGAATCAACCCGAGGATCACAATTTTTCCAAAGGTACTCCATGTCGTCGCCGTCGGAACGGTGACAAGGCCCGTCACGCAGACAGATGTCGTTGCGGTAAACAGGGCGTCGAGCCAGTAAACGCTTTTTCCGTCCGCCGCAGAAACCGGCAGGCAAAGAAGAATTGTCCCCAGCAGAATCACCGCAGCAAACCCCAGCATCATAATCCGCTCCGCCGGTGTGTGCCATTTATTTTTGCTTTCTTTTTCGGCCATCGCTCCTCCTATTCTGCCGCTTCATTTTCTGCTTCACTGCTGTAGTAGAGCTTTCCGGTCTCACTGTCCGTCACGGTAATATCCGCAAAATATTCCCCGCAGGAACCCTCACACTGGTAATAGACGTCAAACGAAACCGTCATGTCATCTTCTCCTTCCAGGTATTCCGCGTGAACCTGATTTTTCGCGGTCCGCGTCGTTCTGCTCCACACTTCATCATCCGCAAGAAGCTCCTTTTTGATCTTCACAGGAAATTCACTGGATGCAATTTCGTGCTGATTGGACTCGTTTTTGATCCGGTAATAGAGATTCATGTACAGCCCGTCATCTTCCTCATGGAAAAGCCAGCCGTAGATATCATCCTCCGCAACAATCGTCGGCTGGATCAGCTCAGCGTTTGTTTTAGTCGTGAATGCATTCATCTCATGCGTAAACTCATTCTGCATCCGGCGATGCTTCATCAGCCAGCTGCCTTCCTTCACACCGGCCACAGCCACGGCAAGAACGACAGCGCCGATGCAAAGGCCAATGATTTTCTTTTTTGTCATTATTTAATTTCCCCTTTTCTTTTTGAAATACAAAAATAAGATACCCATAAGAACATACTTATGAGTATCTTATCAGTTTGCACATATAAAGTCAACGGAGCCGGGGGAGACTTTCCGCGACCGGTTTGCATGGGCAGAGTTGGACTCGAACCAACGGTGTTTCTATTGTAACGGATTTACAGTCCGCCGCCTTCGCTGCTAGGCTTACCTGCCCTTGTTATGTCTTTATTATATCTCATCGTATGTGGTTTGTCATTCAACCTGCGGTATAATCCTGCGTTTTTTGCGCACCGGGCGGATTGCTCCCCCCCCTTCGGGCTTTGCCGCTCCGGCGCGCCGGATCAGAACCGGACTTCATGCACTCGCAAGCACAAGCTCTCTTGTCTCCACAATCACGATCTCATCGATCGACACATTCAGTACCGCTGCCAGCACGACCAGGTTGTCGATTGCCGGCATGGCGGTGCCGTGCTGCCACTTGTAGATTGCCTGCGGGGTGGTGAAACCGAAAATTTCCTGCAGGTCGCGGACGGTAAGGCCTGCCTGCTGCCGCAGTCTTGTAATGTTTCTTCCTGTTGCTTCCATATCAATTGACGGAATTGCCATCATTTTTTCTTCCTCCTTCTTGCGGAGGAATTTTACTGGTTTCCTCCGCCTCTATTCTGATGCTTTGAAATTATAAACGGGACGCAGCACCTCCACGACATCGACCGATGCACGGACTATATCGAGAATGTCATCCAGCGATTTGTACGCCATCGGCGCCTCGTCCAGGGTATGTTCGTTGACGGAAGTCGTATAGATTCCCTCCATGCTCTTCTGGTATTCCTCCAGTGCCAGGGTTTCCTTCGCTTTTTTACGCGACATCAGCCGTCCGGCTCCGTGCGGGGCAGAATCGTTCCACTCCGGATTTCCTTTTCCGACGGCGAGAATACTGCCGTCACGCATATTGATCGGAATCAGCACTCGTTCTCCTTTGTGCGCTGCGATTGCGCCTTTTCGGAGTATCATCTCGTTTGTGTCGATATAGTTATGAATCGTGTGGAACGCATCGGTGCCGGTAAGGCCGGTTCGTTCCAGCAGGATTTCCGCCATTTTTTCCCGGTTCCGGCGTGCAAACTGCTGGCAGATCTCCACGTCGTGCAGATAGGCTTCCAGATATTTTCCGGTCAGATAGCAGAGATCCTCCGGCATCTGCGCTTCGTCCGGTTTCCACTGCAGCTGTTTTAACGCCTCCTGGATTTCCTTTCTGCGGCCCTGCTCTTTGTAGGTGCGTATGAGCTCCTCGCGTTTTTCCAGGTACTCGTCATAACCGCGGTCCAGCCGCACTGCCAGATTCTGGTAATACTCTGCCACCTGTTTTCCGAGATTCCGCGAGCCGGAATGGATGACGAGATATTTTGTGCCGTCGGCAGCTTCATCGATCTCGATAAAATGGTTGCCGCCGCCTAAGGTTCCAAGCGACCGCTCCAGGCGTTTTGTGTCTTTTAATTCCCGGCTGCAGGCAAGTGTCATCAGGTCAAAACGTTCCTGTCTCCCCTCCCAGACATTCATGCCGGACGGGATAACATGTGCCGCCTCGTCGATTTTTGCAAAATCAAGTTCGGCTCTTCCAAGATTTACGGTGTACATGCCGCACCCGATGTCCACACCGACGACGTTCGGCACTGCCTTGTCGCGGATGGTCATCGTTGTTCCGATCGTACATCCTTTTCCCGCATGCACATCCGGCATGATGCGGATCCGCGAGCCTTCCGTCATCGGATAATCGCACATGCGGCGGATCTGCTCGATGGCTTCCTCCTCTACGACCCTGGCATAGCAGATGGCTGTATTTACTTTTCCTTTGATTTCGATCTGATCCATTCCGGGTTTCTCCCTTCTCAATTTGTTCTGATATAAAAATTTAATAGAAAAAGCCACCTATCCCATGTGTTCAACATAAGATAAGCGGCTCCTCTTCGTTCGTATCCAGTTGTCTGATGCGGTCGTCTAATTTGATCCTCCCGTATCATATTCCACAGAATCCGTTCTGTCGCTTTTCTCAATTGAACATATCAAAACAAAGCCACGCTGTTTGACGACAAACGTTGCTTCTGGGGTATGTTCTAAATTGCGGTAGCCAAAACGTATTCCTGCTGACATCTGTTTTTCCTTTCCAAAACCTTTTTAACCGGTTCTTTTTCTGCTTTTTCTTCACTGTATCACAAAATAACGATTTTGTCATTATACCAGCGGTTTAATCTTTCTCGGATTTCTCTGTATTTGCTTCGGAAACGAGGAATATCCCCGTCAATGACGAGGATATCTTCGATGCTTGTGTTTAATAATCTGCTTAAAATGAGAAAGTTGTCCAGACTTGGCAGGCACTTGCCGGAAATCCATTTATAGACCGCCTGTGGATTTTCAAAACCCATGGCATTCTGAATGTCTCTCACGGTGTATCCGCTTTCACGAAGAAGGGATTTGATGCGGCTGCCAGTTTCTTTCTGCTGGATTGACAAATAAATTGGTTCCATCCTGCACCTCCATATGTTTAAGCCATCCCGAAACACAGTTTTATCTTATCATCCGGTACTGGAAAAATCCAGTTTTTTCTTCCTGTTTCTACACAACCCGAATGATCTGTTCGTACAAAAGGATTTTCTTTTCATCTACATTCCGATTGTCGTGTGCTGCAAGATTGTTCCGTCCCTCTTCCATCTCTTCTTCGGATGCAAGCTCCTCTTTCCACCAGCTCAGGTGATTGATCCGGTACGGCTTCCAGCCGCGGTCAAAAATCTCATCTCAACGACTCTCTTGCATATGCGCTTTCCTTTTTACCGGAAGAAGATGTTTAGCTCTCCTGTTTCTTTTCTTCTATCAAATGATGATTCAGCCATTTTCCTGATTTGAACCGGATGGTAAAGAGAATGGACCGCAGGCTCCAGTCTGCCGCCATACCGATCCAGACCGCAATCGGGCCGAATCCCCATACGCGGCACAGGTAAATACAGAGACTCACACGGCACAGCCACATCGTACAGCAGGACGTGATCATGGAGAAATTTACATCTCCCGCGGCCCGCATGCCGTATCCCGGGACAAACGCCATGACCCAGCAGAGCGGCTTTACAATCGTGATAAAGATCATCATCTGCATGCAGAGCTTTGCACTCTCTGCCTCCATACCGCCGATCATCGTAATCGGTTTTGTCAGCACAAATACCAGCAGACAGCTTGCAACGATAACCACTTCTGACAGCCAGCACAGTTTTTTAATATAGTAGATTGCTTCATCCTTCCGGCCCGCGCCGAGACACTGACCGACTACCGTCATCAGTCCGATGCCGACACCGATCGCAGCGACACCGTTCAGGTTCTCAAGGATGTTCGTCATCGCCTGCGCGGCAATGGCAACCGTGCCAAGTGTGGACACAGTGGACTGAATCGCCAGCTTTCCAAACTGGAACATACTGTTCTCGATTCCCGATGGGATACCGATGAACAGTATTTTTTTGATCAAACCAAAGTCCGGCCGAATGGAAAGATACTGCTTCACAAAAATCGGTTTGCTTTCATCCCGAAGCTTCCACAGTACGACAACCGCACAGAAAATACGCGAAATTAAAGTCGAAATCGCGGCTCCTTCGACACCCATGTGGAAGCCGAAAATAAGAATGGCATTTCCGCCGATGTTCATAAAGTTGGAAATCACCGAAATCACCATCGGACTGCGGCTGTTGTTCTGCGCCCGCAGAATCGATGCGCCCGCATCGTAAAGACCGATAAACGGGAATGACAGCAGCGTAAACAGGAAATACACCTGTGAATTTTTCATAACATCCGCTTCCACTGCCCCGAAAATAACACGCAGCAGCGGAACACGGAAAATCAGACAGCCCGCGGATAATGCGACGGACAAAACTGTCATAACAAAAAGCACCTGTTGTGCCGAACGGATTGCTCCATCCCGTTTTTCGCTTCCAATATACTGCGAACAGAGAATCGCTCCTCCTGCCGCCAGCGCAGAAAGCGCCTGAATGACTAAGATATTAATGGAATCCACCAGCGAGACTGCCGAAATTGCGGCAGACCCGACATTGCTGACCATCATCGTGTCGACAGTTCCCATCAGGGAAGAAAGCAATTGTTCAATGATGATCGGAATTAAAAGCTTGCGAAGATCCGTGTTACTGTATAAATGAGTTTGTTTTGTTGTAGTTTTCATTGTTTTTGTTTCTGCATGACCTCATCTGCCGGATATGCTTTGCCAGCCCTGCCTTTTTCACACCTTTCTTTTTTCTCTCCATTCTATTCCATTTGACGATCCATTGCAATCATTTCGCGAATTTTGCTCTTATCTGATTATTTTTATCAAGCACAACATACTTTTCTATCTTATAATGACTTTTTCAATCTTTCCAAATCTTCGCTGTCCGGGTGTGACAAAGCACGGTCAAAATTTTGAATCAGCAGATCAAGATTGGCCGGATGTTCCGGGTTTTCTTTCATTTTCACATACCGTTCGCGCACAGACTGCGGCATCTTTCCCTGGCACATATACTCACCGATGACCGTATTGCTTGCATCGATCGACTGTTTGACTTGTCCGAGAATCTTTTCAAAATAGGCATCACTTCCGCCAAATCCAGCTGTTCCAAACAGAAAAATCTTTTTATTTTTTAATTTCGACAACAATTCTAATGTCTTTTGGTCCGCATTCCCTTTGTCCGTCCAAAATCCGATATAGCATACGTCGGATTGCGGTACCTGCGAATCGTTCGTACCAAAATAATCACACTTGTCTCTTGGCAGTGTTTCATAGATTGCATCAGCCAGCTTCTTTGTATTACCGGTTAAGCTGCAAAATAGGATCGAATAATGTTCCTTGCCCATAGCCCATATACCTCCTTTTCCGGCATCTATGCGGGAAATCGACTTTTTCTTAAATCATAATACGTTTCTCGCTATTTCCTGTCAAGCTTCAATCAAACTTAAAGATATTAAGTCCGGTTTCCTCATCATGAACTCTGTCCACTCTTCCGTCAATTACCGTGATGACCATCTCACAGGTTGCACTGACAATCGCTCTGTTCAGGTGTCCTCCAACCACCTCGCCGTTCTGATTTCCGGCGCTCATATGAAGATGCGCATAATATTCTCCGTCCATTGTATTGATTGTACCTGTCAGTGATGTAATTTCATAATACCCCTGGAAGCTGTTTGCATCATATTTCTTTTTGTCTGTCTTATATACTCCAACTGTGAAATCGTTGATCGCTCCAAGAGCCTGGATACCGGCAAGCTTTATATTCTCCTTTATGGCAATTACCTTCAGCTGCTCCAGTATTTCCTCGTCTTTGTCAATCCTTGCTACTATGACATTGTCAAATTTTCTGTATTCCATTTTGTTTTCCTTTCTCTTTCCGTCTGTCACTTTTCAGATATTTCCTGCAATCATCTCAATATTTGTTCAGGAAATGCTCCCTGTTCGGATACTCCTGCCGATATGCCCGGAGCGCGGCTTCCCGAAGCAGGGTGAATTCTTTTTCCATACGAAGCAGGCGGGGCGCCTTAAAGACGATCACACTGATCTGCTCGGCGATTTTTTTCGCGATTCCTTCTTCGGATAATTGTCCCATGCCGAATACCAGAGAGGTGAATCCTCTGCCTCCTCTGCTGACCTGAATAAACTTCAGGAATACATTGTACAGTTCATCCTCAAGAATTTTCTGATATCTCTCCTCTGACTGCATGGCTTCCGCCAGGCACAACGTGGAGAGAATCCGGGCTCCCATCTTTCTTCTGTCGCCTCCCAGATCCAGAGAGGTTCCTTCCGCCAGATACTTCAGTTCCATCAGGCATTTGACAAATTCATCCTTCTGGAGCCTCCGTTTTCCGTATCGGGCCGTCCAGAGCCGATCCCGGTATTCTTCTTCCCAGGCTTCCTCCTCTCCGATATGTTCTTTTAAGATCTGCTGCCGTTTCGCCGGATCTGTCTCCTGGTAAAAATCTTTGGTCCATGTATATTCCATCTGTTTTTTCCTCATTCTGTGAAGTAAAGATACATCTCCACTTTCTCTTTCTGCCTGCAAACGCAGGCTTCCTGCTCACATTTCGGAGTGGGAAATTGCCTCTTCTGCGTTCAGGTATTCATCGATGTTGCTACCGTCTACTTTCTGATATTCCGAAAAATAGTACCGGCCTTCTTTCAGGCTTTCCTGGTCAAAGTCCTCTCCCTCGAACAGCTTCACTGCCATTTTCGCCATTTCTTTTGCCTGGTCCACTCTGTCATTTAGGATGCTGCCCTGCATTTCTCCTGCTTTTACGGCTTCCAGAGCCTCTTCCAGACCATCAATTCCGAAGATCACCGGCCAGTCTTCACGGACATAGCCTGCTTTCCGATAGGCTTCCACAGCCCCAAGTGCCATCTCATCGTTGTTGGACATAACAAGTTCAATCTTTTTTCCGTACTGGCTGATCAGACGGTTCATGCGGTTTTCCGCCTGTCCCCGGTTCCAGTCCGCTAACTGATAACTTAGCTTTTCCAGTATAACATCTTTTTTCATCAGTGTCTTTACGGAATATTCCGTTCTGCTGATGGCATCCTGATGGCCCGCTTCTCCTTCCAGAAGCACATATTGGATCTTTCCGTCCTTGTTTTTATCGACTTCCGGATGGCTGTTGATGTATTCTGCTGCGATCTCACCCTGCATGATCCCGGACTGTTCTGCATCACAGCCCACATAATACAGCTTTTCCCACTGCATCAGGTCTTCTCTTACCGGTTCCCTGTTAAAGAAGATCACCGGAATGTCTTCATTCCTTGCCATTCGGATGATCCGGGACGGAGCTGTCCGGTCCACAAGATTGATACAGAGCACATCACAGCCGGCATCAATCATCTCTTCCACCTTTTCGTTCTGTTCCTGCTGATCGTCGTTTCCGCTTTTTGTCGATACGATAATCCTTCGTTCTTTGTTTTCCATGGCTTTCAGCTGCGCCTTCAGTTCATCCGTCAGTCCATTGATAAAAGGATCATCCTGCGTGTAGGTTATCACTCCGACCCGCAGGGTTTTCTCTGTCTGGTCCGACTTGCCGGAACACCCCGACAGCACAAGCACCGCACTCCCTATCGTGGCAGATAATAATACTGCCACCCTTCTTTTCTTTTTATTCATAGGAATATAAAAACCTTTCTAAATCTTCGTCCATAGAGAAATTTTCCTTGCCAAGTACCTGATATTCGGTTATATATCCTTGCATTTTATAAGACCTGTGCTCGATCCTTTTGGTTATTTCTTCCACACTTTTATAGCCGATTTCATATCCGTCCGGCACAGCCAGCCCCTGAATGTTTCCGTTATCCAGAAGTGCAATCGTCTTCAGACTGTAACCCACTCCATAGAGCTCCGCGCCCTCGTATGTTCCATTTTCTGCCTGCTCTCCAAACTCTTCCAATATTCCTGCATCCAGGATGACAAGAGCATCCGCCTCTGTTTCCTTCTTCATCCGCTCCACAATGTCCTGTTCTTTTCTCCGGTAAATACACCAGCTGATCTTGCTTTCGCTGCCTTCCAGCGCCTCGTTCAATCCACAAATCTCCGCCTGTACAGCCTCGGACATTTTCCAGTCGGCGATAATTCCGATCTTCTGCTTTTTTGTTCTCAGCCGTTCTCCCAGCCATCTTCCGATCTCCCGGTAATCCGGCTGGATCGTGGGACTGGCAGTTTTCCCTTCTTTTACCGCCAGACCATCTGCAATCAGCAGATACGGTTTATTTCCACACTCTTTTTTCAGCATATTTTCCGTCTCATGACCGGGTGCCGGATATATGATAAAGCCATCAATATCGTTGTCCTTCTGTTCCCTGATAAATTCTCTTTCCGCCTCCGGCCCGTCGATCTCTTCCGTATTGCAGATGATCATATGAACGTTGTTCTCTGCCGCAGCCTGCTTCATTCCCTTGATCAGGGCATCCCAGCGTTTGTCACCGGACTCCGGAAGAATCACCGCAATCCGGGGCTCTGCTACGTTCTGATCGAAAATCTTCCATACAAAGAATACTGCCAGCAGCAGCAAAAGAAACTCAATTATAAGAAATTTCATTCTGTTCTTTTTCATCCGCCCGGTCTCCTCTGTATGTATTTTTGTAATTCCAATGCTTCTGCGTTTTCCGGTGTATATGGGATTGCCGGAATACGGATCGTAACCCTTGTTCCTTCGTCCGGTTCGCTTTCTATGGAAAGTCCGTATTCTTCGCCAAACATCAGCCGGATTCTGGAATGCACATTGATTACGCCCACACCGGAACCATGCTTCGGAACCTTGCTGTTATCCGTCAGAATATTTTCCAGGACTTCTTCCCGCATGCCCATCCCATTGTCTTCGATGGTGATCAGAATGTCCTCGTCTTTCTTTTTTCCGCTGACGATGATCATGCCGCCATCATCCTCATCCATATTGCCAACGCCATAATAGATGGCATTTTCCAGGATGGGCTGGATCACCAGCTTTACAATGCAGTAGTTTTCAATCTCTTCCTCAATCCGGAATTCTGTTTTAAACCGCTCTTTGTACCGGGCCAGCTGGATATTCATATAGCTTCTGCTGTGCTGCAGCTCATCCTTAATGGGAATGATGGTCTTACCCCGTGACAGACTGACACGAAGTAATTTTGCCAGTTCGGAAATCATACGAACCGCTGCTTCATTTTCCTGGGCTTCCACCATCCATGTGATGGACTCCAGTGTATTATACAGAAAATGGGGGTTGATCTGGCTTTGCAGGGCATCCAGTTCACTTTTTCTTCGTTCATTTTGCTGCCGGATGATCTCGTCCATCAGTTTTTCGATCTGTTCATAGGACTTCTGCACAGAATGTCCCAGATGGCGGATCTCCGAGGAGCCGCCGATATAGATATCCGGTTTTCCTCCTGCCTCATGGGCCTTGACGGAAGCATCCAGCTCCCGGATCGGTTTGGATATCTTCCGGGAAACCAGCTGGTTTCCCTCCAAAAGCATGACCATAAGAACCAGAACAGTAGCAAATACATAGTAACGGAAGTTCTTGTAGTTTGCCGCCTGCACACTCTCCGGCACAACACCGATCATTTTCCAGCCTGTATAGGCTACGCTGCCGACGATCACGGTCTCGTTCTGACCGCCGGAACGGATCTCGTAGGTTCCGTCCTCGTATTTTGCCGCGTCCAGACTGTTTTCTTCAAATAATCCGCGGTTTAACTCCGTTCCCCGTGGATGATAGATCATCTCTCCGTCCTGACTGGTCAGATAATAGTAGATTCCGCCGGAACAGTCATTGATCTGCTTCATCACGTCCCTGATCACAGAATATTTCATATCCAGTAAAAGAATACCGGTTTCCGGTGTCTCTCCCTTGTTGACATCTACATACCTGCTCAGGGAAACTACCCATTGGTACCGATAAGAGCCGTCCTCAAACAGCTCCTGGATATGCGGTGTGGAAAAGTGTATATTTTCAATGGCATCTTCCGCATTTTTATACCATTCCTGCGTCTGCACCTTCACATTTTTCTTTTCTGCCGCCACCGGCTCCGATGCAATCAGATTTCCTTTGGGGTCATACAAAGCCAGGCTCTGGATCTTATCGGAGTTGGTCTCATAGAGCAGACTGAACTGCTCCGAGAATTCCCCGCTGGATATATCAAACTGCTGGACCACGTTGTAGTTTGCCCCGTTTATAATCTGCCGGATATCCAGCAGGTCTGCATCTAACCGGTCCACGGTAGCCTCTACAGTAGCTTCCGTGTTGTCCACTGCTGTTTTTTCCAATGCCAGCTTGAATCGATGGTAAAGCAGCAATCCCATTACAATGATCGTAACCAGTGAAATCGCCATAAGGACAGACAGGATGATCGACTGTATGTTAAATACGATGTTCTTCCTGGAATCCGGCTTTCTTTTTCTATCTTTCATGTATTTTCCCTTTCACCTGTTCCCTCTTTTCTGCCTGATGTACTCTCGGAGTCTTTCTGTGCTTGCTCTTTCTGCTTTCCGTCTTTTTATTTTCCGGAAGCTCTGTATTTGGAAGGGGAAACACCGAATTTCTTTTTGAATACATAGCTGAAGTAGTTCGCATCCTGATATCCCACTTTTTCTGCGATCTTATAGCTTTTTTCATCGGTGTTCAGCACCATTTCTTCTGCCCTGTCCATTCGGTAATCGGTAAGATAGGAGACAAAGGACTGACCGGTTTCCTTTTTAAAGATGGACGAAAAGTAAGAATTGGACACACCAAGATCTGCGCACACATCATCCAGCGAGAGCGCCGGTTCCATATATCTGTCTTTTACGATGTTCTGTGCATCGGTGATGATCCGTCTGGAGGTACTGTTTCTGGTACTTCTCAGTTTTTCGCTGATCGCCATAGACATATTGATGATCCAGTTTGTCATAGAGCTTTCATCCAACTGAGTCACTCTTTCATAAAGGTTCTGTACATTTCCGGAAATTTCATTGAAATCCATGGAATTATTGGCACAGAATTTGAAAAATCCGCTGACAATCTCCATGGTAGCCAGATTGTACTGGCTGATGGTGGCTGCATTCTTATGGAGCTTTTCTGTCTCTTTGATGGCTTCTTTCCGGATCTTCTCCTGATCCCCTACATGGATGGCACGAAACAGCTCCTGCATCCTTGTCTCTTCTAAGGGAACCGCCTTTTTTGACTCTTTAGGAACGATCTCCGCGATATTGATGGCTCGTTTCGTTCCGTACAGGACACGATAGGATACCGCCTCTCTGGCTCCCTCGTAGGAAATACTGATGTCGTACAGACTGTTGCAGACGGTTCCGATCCCTGCGGTAACCGCCGCCCCCATAATTCTCCATGCCCAGCGGCAGAACCGGTCACACTTGTCCGTCAATTGAGCTATCTCATCTTCTGAATGGAGTTCCATAATCAGAATGGTATTACCCATATAAATGAATTCCTGGCAATTACAGTTCTCCATCAGCCGCTGTTTGATCTCCCGTTCCACGGACATGGATAATAATAAGGGATTCATCCCATCCGGCACATCATTTTCCGAGGTATGAAAGATAATGCAGCAAAACAAAGGTCCCTTCATATCCACCTGATAATCCAAAAGGAATCGTTCATAGTCCTCTTCTCTGACTCTTCCTTCAATCAGGGAAATGAAGAAATTGGACTGCAGCTTTGGTAATACCTCCTGGAAATAGTCTTCCAGTTTTTTTACATTTAACTTTTCTTCCCGTTCCCTGTCCAGTGTTGTTTTCAGCTTCATCAGGCTCTCTGACAGCTCGGTGGCGCTGATGGGTTTCAGCATATATTCCTTAATCTCCAGATGGACGGCCTCTTTCGCATACTCGAATTCGTCAAAGCCGGTGCAAAGCATAATGTAAATATTAGGATAGTCCTGGTTCAGTTTTCTTGCCAGCTCCAGTCCATCCATGTAAGGCATTTTAATGTCCGTCAGTACCACATCCGGCTGAAGTTTTTCCACCAGCTCCAAAGCCTTCACGCCGTTGGTGGCACTTCCCACTACGTCAAATCCCAGATCATTCCAATGGATCTTTTTTTTCATAACATCGATGACCTCTACTTCATCATCGACAAGAATCACTTTATATTGTTCCATTCTTATCCCCCTGTTTTCCGGAGTACGTTGTTGTTCCTTCATTATAGCAGAAGATTGCTCTCTGCTGAATGAATAGTTACAAAAATTTTTGCCAGAACAGAATAAAAGACCGCCCTAGTCATCCATCGGACGACCGGGCTGTCTTATATTCTATCTGTTTATGAATCTTTCATTATTTTTTCTGTACATATTTCAGACAGTCAAGTGTTACAGCTGCCAGAATAATGATACCTTCGAAGATGAACTGAAGGTTGGTATCAATACCCAGAATCGTCAGGGCATATGTCAGGGAGGTAAAGATCAGTACACCGGTTACAACTCCGGAGATCTTACCGATACCACCGGTAAAGGATACACCACCAACTACGCAGGCTGCGATGGCATCCATATCCCATCCCTGTCCGTAAGCTGCACTACCGGAACCAACCATACGGTTACATTCCAGCCAGGAACCGAAGCCATACAGGATACCTGCCAGCATAAATGCTCCCATTGTTACTTTAAATACAGAGATACCGGATACTGCTGCCGCTTCCGGGTTTCCACCTACCGCATACAGGTTTTTGCCAAAAGTTGTTTTGTTCCAGATAAACCATACAATGGCAACTGCTGCAACAGCCCACAGAATGATGGTCGGGAATTTTCCGATCTGCGGAATGAAAGTATTCGGGATGGCAGAATCAATCGCACCGAAGGATACACCCTTGGTCGCATAGGTAACCAGACCGAAGATGATCAGCATGTTCGCCATGGTAGAGATAAACGGATGCATTTTGAATCTCGCCATGAAGAATCCGGCAATCATGGCAAATGCTGTCGTAAGGATTACACACATTAACAGTGCAAACAGTGCTTTCGCTGTAGCAGGCATAGCGGAGAAGTCAAATACATGTCCGAATACGGCACCTGTATTGATTCCGTTATGCATGATGATGGTTGCTGTAACCATACCCATACCAACCATACGTCCCACAGAAAGGTCGGTACCTGTTAACAGGATCAGACCGGCAACACCAAGTGCAAGGAACATACGCGGGGATGCCTGCTGTAAGATATTCAGGATGTTGGTAACAGTCAGCAGCTGTGTATTTTTAACGATCGGTGTGATGATACACAGTGCGATGAAGATCAGAATGATTACAATATACAGACCGTTTTTGTACAGGAACTGAGATAAATCGAAGGTATATCTGTAATTTTCCAGTTTCTGTATTCTCTGCTGCGGGAATGTAAATTTGGAAGCCCGCAACAGGTCGATCAGGTGATATTTATGCATGAATGCTTCATGTCTTCTGTCCTTGATCTCCTGAAGCTTCGATTCGTGAGCCATCTGTGCATCAAACAATTTATTTTTGAGCACATATTTCTCAGCCTTAATCTCTTCTGCACCCTTCAGAGAAGCAACCTTTTTCTGATGCTCGCTCTTTAGATCTGCTTTGACCTTCTCATATCTGCTGTTTTCTTCTGCTTTTGCAGCTTTGCAGCTTTTGTTTACTACGTCGTAATAATCCTTTTTGTAATGCGCGGCCAGATAGCTTTCTGCCTCTGCGATCAGCTTTTTGATTTCTTCTTTGTTGTCTGCTTCTACTTTTTTTGCATTTTCCAGCTCTTTTTTGCTGTTTTCAATGATCTTATCTCTCTGTGTTGCGGATAAGTTCTTGTTTTCTTTTGCAATCGCGATCTGTTTTTTCAGATCGCTCACTTTGTCAAAGCCGTCTGCACGTAATGCATCGATTTTTTTCTGGATTTCTTCCACATATTCATCGATCGGCTTCAAAAGCTTTGCTTCTTCTTCCGACGAAATAATAACGCTGTTTTCTGCCATTTCCAATTTTCCTCCTGTTACAGGTATTTAGCACTGAGTCTCAATAATTCTTCCTGGTTTGTTTCTTTGGTATTTACGATTCCGGCCAGACGTCCGTTAGACATAACACCGATTCGGTTGGTAATACCAAGAATCTCCGGCATTTCGGAAGAAACAACGATGATTGTTTTTCCCTGTTTCGCCATATTGATAATCAGTTCATAAATTTCATATTTTGCTCCAACATCAATTCCTCGTGTCGGGTCATCCATCATGAATACGCTCGGTGAACGCTCCAGCCATTTACCAAAGATGACCTTCTGCTGATTACCACCGGAAAGGTTGGCGATCATATCATCCGGTCCCATACATTTTGTATGCATGATCTTGATTTCTTCAGCCGTTGCACGCACCATCTTGTCATGCGATAATGCGACTCCGCTCTTATAATGCTTCATATTCGCAATGGTAGTATTGAATGTAATATCGCCCTTCAGGAACAGACCATTGGCTTTTCTTTCCTCTGTAATCAGAGCAAATCCGTGATCCATAGCATCTTTCGGGGAGGAGAAGTTCAGTACTTTTCCATCATATACGATATTTCCTTCTGCTTTTGTACGAATTCCGAAGATGGTCTCCAGAAGTTCCGTACGACCGGCACCGACCAGACCATAGAATCCGAAAATTTCTCCTTTTTTGATATCAAAGGAAATATTCTGCAGTTTCGGTGCATATTTTGTTGATATATTCTGTACGGAGAGAATCGTTTCTCCCGGTGTATTGTCTACAGGCGGAAATCTGTTGTCCAGAGAACGTCCAACCATGGCGGCGATCAGTTCGTTCATATCCGTTTCTTTACTTGGCTTGGTCATGACCAGGCTTCCGTCTCGCAGTACGGATATTTCGTCACAGATTTCAAATATTTCATCCATTTTATGTGAAATGTAGATCAGAGCAATTCCCTGCGCCTTCAGCTGACGCATCATCTTAAAGAGTTTTTCAACCTCCGGTGCAGTCAGGGATGATGTAGGTTCATCCAGTACAATGACTTTGGAATGATAGGAAATCGCTTTTGCGATCTCGCACATCTGTCTCTGAGATACAGACATTTTCTTCATTGGCTGCGTCAGATCAACTGTAATTCCCAGTTTTCTGAACAGGTCTGATGTTTCTTTTTTCATTCTTCCTTCGTCGATCACTCCAACGGAATTCTTTGGGTATCTTCCAAGGAACATGTTATCTACAACACTTCTTTCAAGACACTGGTTCAACTCCTGGTGTACCATTGCCACTCCGTTTTCCAGTGCATCCTTCGGGCCGGAGAAATTCACTTCTTTTCCGTCCAATACGATGGTTCCTTCATCTTTCTGATAGGTTCCAAAGAGGCATTTCATCATTGTCGATTTTCCGGCACCGTTTTCACCCATCAGTCCCATAATGGTTCCAGGTTTGACATTCATGCTGATATGTTTCAGAACCTTATTTCTACCGAACGATTTGCTCATGCCGTTAATCGATAAGATATATTTATTCTTATCATCTGTCATAGCTGCGCTTCCTTTTCTTAATAAAGAAGGGTATCATTGCTGACACCCCTCTATAATTTCATTCATTTACGGTAACAATTCAGAGACCTCATCTCGATTTCGCATGGCTCCGAATCGTTACCATTTACACTCTTATTCTGTCTCAAATTATTTGGAGAGAAGTGATGTATATGCTGCTGCATTATCGGTCTTAACCATGTTAATTGCAAAAGCATCATACTCGCTCGGGTTTCCAAGACGGTTTGTGATATTGGACTCTGTCTGTCCGTCTCCACCGATGTAATCTACCTTCAGGTTCAGCAGATCATCATATTTCTCCAGCAGTGGCTGATAGGTAGAGCTCAGGAAGTTATCCGATGCGTTGTAGATATTCAGCCATACTTTTTTGGATGGGCTCTTGCTTTCATCCAGCTGTTTTGCAACTTTATCGTAAACTTTTGTGGAATCTGTGAAATCGTTGTAGTTATCGGCTGTTACAGCAATATTTAATGCGTAGTAAGATCTCTCTTCTTCGCTGTATCTGTAATCCTCACCCTCTGTCAGGCAGTTGCCGGCTTCATCTGCTGTACCGATACCGGTATCAATGTCTACACCGTCCAGTGCGTTACGCAGAACTCTCAGTGTCAGGTAAGCCTGAACGTCTGCATGCTGAGAAATTGTTCCGCCATATCCTTCACCGATTGCTGCTACAGCATCGCTGTTTGCATCGTAACCGAAGGTAGGAACTTTGTTGTCTTTCGCCCATGCATTGAACATTGACATTCCCATACCATCGTTATTGGAAACTACAACATCGATCTGATCACCGAAGGAAGCTGTCCATGTTCCGATCGCGTTACCAGCTGTTGCAGCATCCCATGTTGCACCTGCTGAGTTTTTCATTTCCT
Organism: Fusicatenibacter saccharivorans; assembly: GCF_027667425.1. Taxonomy (NCBI): domain Bacteria; kingdom Bacillati; phylum Bacillota; class Clostridia; order Lachnospirales; family Lachnospiraceae; genus Fusicatenibacter; species Fusicatenibacter saccharivorans. Next base: position 162,372 of record NZ_JAQEGR010000003.1, on the reverse strand, counting down.
GAGAAGCCAGCTCACGGATGGTATATGTTTTTCCGTCTACATCCAGAGTTGCATCCTGCACAACCTTTGCTTTTCCGTCTACGTTTGTTCCGGCCGGTGTAGAATCTACTCCGCCGTCTGCATCTACACCTGTTCCAAGTGCGGAACGAACACCACGTGTACGGGCGATAGAATCGTTATGTCCGATATCACCGATTGCCAGAACATATCCGATTACGCCGTCACCGTTTCTGTCGATCGTGTCTGCGTTTTTCTTGATGTAATCCAGAACCATCTGTCCCTGCAGCTCAGCACCCTGGTTTGCATCGAAACCTACATAATAAGTATTTCCGTTGAAGTTCAGAGCATCTTTGTCCAGTTCGCCGGTAGCACTGCTGGATGGCTGACGGTTGAACCAGCACAGAGGTTTGTCCTTGTTTTCTACGCTTCCGCCCGTTGATGCCGTAGAATCTGCTGTTTCTGTTTTCTGGGTAGAATCTTTAGACTCTGATGTGGATCCTCCACAACCAGCCATGGATACTGCCATAGCTACTGCCATAATTGCTGCTAATGCTTTTCTTTTCATTTTTATTCCTCCCGTTTGGTGATTTTGCTAGATTCGCTTCGTTCCTAGCTGATGAATTCATTATAATCACAAGCGGTCTGAAAAAAAATAGAATATTTTTGGATTAGTTATTGAAATTTTTGGTTATTTCTTGTCGTAATTCCCCAAAACTCCAAGAATCATGCAAAAAAGCAGTCCCACAGAGCGCAAATTACCGCATGACAGATTTTTGTCGTACCTCGGGTACGCCTTCCCATCTGTTTCCTGTAGTTTGCGTTCTGCAGCACTGCTTTTTTTGTATTATTTCTTACTTATGCTTTAAGCGGGGTAAGAGATCTAAAATCCTCTTGCAGGCGAGACTGCATCAGCTTTCTGACGTTTTAGCATCTTTATATTTTCGTATCAGAATCATATAGCTTATGATCAGTAAAACAGCCGCACTGCTCCATGCACAGATCTCGGCATAGTATATTCCCTCTTCGCCGATCCATTTCGGCAGCAGCAGCGCAACGCTGACACGCATCACAAATTCTGCAATGCCGCTGGCAAGCGGAATCAAAGTATTGCCCAGCCCCTGGATCGCGGAACGATACACATGCAGCAAATACAGTATCCACAAAAAGACAGCCATGATAAACAAATACTTATATGCAATATCTAATACCTGTCGGATCTGCTCCGGTTCACCGGATACAAACAGAGACAATATATTACGCCCAATCAGCACCATCATACCGGAAATGAAAACAGAAGTGAGCACTGCCATATACGTACCGCTGCGCACACCTTTTCGGATTCTCTGATATTTCTTTGCGCCAAGATTCTGCCCTACATACGTTGTAATCGCATATCCATAGGAAACGGCTGCCATCTCCAAAATTCCATACAGCTTGTTCGTTGCCGTAAATCCGGCTACAAACAGAAAGCCAAAGCCATTGATCACATACTGCACCGTAAGTCCTCCCACAGAAATGATCACGTTCTGTATGGCAAGAGGAGTCCCCAGCTTCAAAAGCCGCAGACTCATAGACGGCTGCCTGTAAAAATCCTCCTTTTCCAGTCGGATATCCCTGATTTTCCGTAATACAAGCAGACAGTACAAGGCTGAAAATCCCTGTGCAATAACAGTCGCCACGGCTGCTCCGGCTACGCCCCAGCCAAAAACTGCCACAAACAGCAGGTCAAGTCCCACATTGATCACTGCTGCCACGGTCATTGCAATCAATGGAGATCTGCTGTTTCCAAGTGCCCTCAGGATCGCCGCAAAGATATTATAGGCAGCTATAATCGGGACTCCCGCAAAAATCAGCCGCAAATATAGCATCGTCAGATCAATAACATTATCCGGTGTCTGCAAAAATAAAAGAACGTGATAAACTGCGCCTTCACTTACTGCAAGTACAATCACAGACAGTAATGCTGTCATAATATAGCTTTTCGCCACCGCACATTTCAGATTTTCCTTTTCCCCTGCTCCATAGTACTGCGATACAAGAATCGAAAAGCCCTGTGTGATACCTGTCATGATGCCCAGCACCAGCCAGACCAGCCAGTCTCCGGCGCCTACTGCCGCCAACGCTTCTACTCCTACCACCTGGCCAACAATCATGGTGTCCGCCATCGTATAAAACTGCTGGAAAATATTTCCGAGCATCAGTGGTATGGCAAACGTTATGATCAGTTTTCCGGGGGATCCCGCAGTCATATTCTTTTCATTTGTTCCCATAAGATTAAGAAGCTCCTTTTCTCTCTTTCTCCTCCTGCCGCTATTTTACAGGGGACCCTTGCGAAACACAATTCTATTTTTTCACAAAGTTTTTCCGATATTTTTGGTGGCTATTACTTTCTTTTGAGGTAAAAAGAGATTTTCGTTGGTTTTCCATTACAGAGTATGAAAAAGAAGCAGCGTATTTGAGACGCAGACATAATATGCATCCAATTACGTATCGGATTCTACATCTTAATTCCGCAGTATTCCCATGTCACTGTATCGAGCAAGAGGAACTCCTCTGTTCCAATTGGCTTTCCATCTCTGTAAGTTGAAAACACATCCGTGCTAATCAGATTTCCCTCTTTCGTAATTGCATCCATAGGTGTATGACCTACAACCTGCAACAACTTACGTGGCTTATATAATCTCATTTTTGAATGCTGTGGTCTCAGCCAGATCGGCGATGCATCATTCCACATCTCGATTCTTCCGAGCTGATTAATCGTCTCTAGCACAGCATCCACATCATTATATTTTGCTCGCGGAACATATTCCTCTACAAAGAAATTCAGTACGCCTCCATGAGAAAAGAGAACATTGTCTATTCTCTGAACATATTTAATGGGATTATCTTCTGGAACAGCCTCTCGCAAATCCAACAACTTTCTTTGCACTGTCATTGAAGCCATGGAGCTATAACCGCTCTCCAGACAATGCCACAGATAACTCAAATCGTGATTCCCGTAGCACCAGGCTGTTTCCGGAAATGCTTTTGCAAACCGAACAGCCTCATCATAAGTTTCTTCATAAAGTCCGACATTATATTGCTTGTCCCAATCATCAGGGATGTCCATCAGACATACCGCTCGATCGGCAATTCCCTGATGCATAAGAGCTGTAGCCTGTTTAAACATCTGCGGTTTAAGATGAACATCAGGAATTACTAATATCTTCATACCATCATACCTTCTTATACTAACCTTCCTTTTTCGCTACAGAAGCAAAATAGGTATACTTATTTCTTGCCTGTGATTCCCCTGCAAATGCCTCCTGTAAATTCTTCTCTGTCTGTGTTCCTGCATATTCGTTTGCCGCCATCTCTTTTACCTCCGTTTCTTTACTACTTTTTCAAAATCTGATGCCGGGTGCTTGCACAAAGGACATATAAAGTCATCTGGTAATTCCTCGCCTACATATTCATATCCGCAAATTCTGCAACGCCATATTGTCTGACTGTCCTCTGTTTTTCCAACCTCCTGTGGCTTAGGCTTAATATTATTCTGATAATAATCATATGTTACTGAAGGAACATTGCTTAAAACTTCCATATCGGTTATCTCACCGATAAACATCGTATGTGAACCCAAGTCCTCTGTTTTAGTAACTGTCACAGAAATGTATGCATTTGTACCTTCTGTAATATAATAAATACCATTTGTGCCCCTGGCACACTGCTCAAATGCTTCAAACTTATTGGTATCCCTTCCTGATTGGAAGCCAAAATGTTTGAACAATTCAAATTGTGCCTTCTGACTTAAAACTGATACAGTAAATTTTCCGGTTCTTTGAATCATATCATGCGTATAATTTGCCTTATTTACACAGATACTTAACTGGTTTGGTTCCGAAGCTGCCTGAATGGCTGTATTAATGACGCATCCGTTATCTTTTTCTGCTTCTTTAGCGGTCAATATAAACAGTCCATAACTCAACTTATACATTGCTTTCCTATCCATGCTGTTCCTCCTTTACCTTCTCCCTGCATTTCGGGCAAATGCCTTTAAATGAAATATCATAATCCACAAATTCAATTCCATGAGTGTTATGAATTCTTTCCAGTAAATCCGGTATTTGATCCATATCCACATCAAAAATTTCACCGCACTTTATACATCTTACATGGTAATGATTTTTCAATGTAAAATCAAACCGGTTCGGTCCATTCGGAACTTCAACCTTTCTTAATGCACCTTCCTCTACCAATATATCAAGATTTCTATATACCGTTCCTTTTCCAATTGTTGGATATGCTTCTTTTATAAATTCATACACTTCATTCGCCGTAACGTGTCTTCTCATTTCGTATACGGTATTTCTTACGAGATCTTTTTGAATGGTATTTCTCCTACTTGTCATTCGTCCTCCTTATTAGGATTAGTTCTTAATAAGGATTATATACCACCATCATCCTGCTGTCAATAAAAATAGTAATAATTCTCATTATTATAAAAACTGTCAAACTGAGCATCTTTTACCTGAATAACTATTTTATTTTGCGTTCAAATACATATTCTGAATCTGAAGATAAATCAGACCTAAACGAATATCCGAGTCTATCAAATTTCTGAATCTCCACCGGATTTTCAATATTATTTTCCGCTATGAATCTGACCATTTCACCCCGAGCCATCTTGGCATAGGTACCTTTTGTTACCAATTTATCTCCGGATAACTCACAAAATACAATCGTAATATATCTGTCCTGTGATGTCAGATACTTTTCTATACATTTTGAGTATTCTTTTGATGCAAGATTAATGATAATCCTCCTGTCATCGATTATTGAGCGGTATAACAATTCTCCCCAGTACTCATACAGATTTTTTGCATCTCCAATTCCAACCTTTGCCTGCATTTCAAGACGATAAGGAGTCACACCATCCATTGGTTTTAAAATGCCATAAAACGCAGACAAGATTCTTAAATGATTTTGCAAATACTCAAACTGCTGGATTTCAAACACAGATGGTGCCATATATTGAAATGCAATCCCTTCATATGCTAAAACAGCCGGAGTAAGCCTGTTATAAAGATCCATATTTTCCAATCTGTTAAAGTTCTGCTCTGCAATCTTGTCATTACATTTCCAGATAGCTTTCAGTTCTTCTTTTGATTTGCTTTTCATCCAGTTTAATACTTCTGCTGTCTTATCAATATAGACAGGCAGTTCAACCGGTGCTAAGTTATCGGTATCTACAATCATCTTTTTTGCAGGTGATAAAATAATCTTCATTATGCCAATTCCTTAAGCATATTTTCAGGATCATCTGCCGCCTTGACTTTATCATTTGCCTTTATAATGATTCCCTGCTCATCAATAAGATATGTAGTTCTTACTACACCCATAGATACTTTTCCATAATTTTTCTTTTCTTTCCAGACATCATATGCTTCAATAACTTTACGCTCCGGATCTGCTAATAGCGTAAATGCCAGTCCGTATTTTTCTTCAAATCTCTTGTGAGACGCTACAGAGTCCTTGCTTACTCCGAGAATAACAGCTCCCTTCTCAGTAAACTGTGGATAACGCTCAGAAAAGCCACATGCCTGCTTCGTACATCCTGGTGTATTATCCTTTGGATAAAAATATAAGATCACTTTTTTTCCTGCATAATCGCTTAATTTATGCATTTCTCCATTCTGATCCGGCAATTCAAAGTCCGGTGCTTTTTTTCCTAACTCTAACATTTACTATTCCTCCGCTTTTGTATTTTCCACCTGTTTTCTTGTTCTTTTATTACCTGAAATCATTTTATGTCCCGTATACATAGACATGATCATACATATAAGAGTGCTACACGCAAAATACCTATGACCTGATTTGGATCCTTTATATCCAGTATAAAAAGTTCCAATCATAGTAATTAACGCTCCGATTGACCAATACTTATGTGCTTTCATTTTATACCTCCAAATTGATTAAGCTGTTTCCAAAATAAATATCTCTGGATCATTAACAATATTATACATTCCATCCATTACTTTTGACAAGCAGGGAAAGAAAAATACTCAATCCAAATACAAAAGGATGTATCACGATAATTCTTGCATTACCTTGACGCATCCTTTCGTGTTGTATTTTTTTATTCTTCTTTTCATTATTTTTTAATTTACAGATACCCTGCGTCATTGTTCCCATTTGGCAGAATGTATACCAGGTTCGTGGCTTATATGCCTTAGACACTGTGCTGTTTGGCTCATAAACCTCAACCTCCTTGTGCTTAGAGTATATGAAATTTTAGCTTTATCTTGTAAGTTTGCGAATATCCGTATAAACAAAAAAGCCCTTTGAGAAAAGGATTTTTCCTCTCTCAAAGGGCAAGTTGGCAAACAGGAAGTTTTGCATACGTTATTCTTCTAATATTTTTGTAGGGTTCGCATAGAAAAAGTGTTACAGACTTTTTCTCACAGTCTCCAATCCCATGTAACCATCACCAGTGTTAAAACCTTCCATTGCCAACTCCTCCATTTCTTTGAATTTTATGATTTAATCTTCTTTGATGGTTACAGTGTATATCAATAGATGGGGTATAAAAATCCCTGCTCTTTTATACTGCTATCCTTCTAAGACAAAAGGCCCAGAATACTTTTTCCTGAGCCTTTCCATCTTGTTGTTTTCAATTATAGATAAAGCTATTATGCAACATTCTGATTCTCATCATCTAGTTGAGGTAAATCTTCATCGCTACCAATTGCTTTTAAACCTAACATTGTTACCGTCACTCCCAAAGCTAATGTTACAACTCCCCCAATCGTCTTGAACACTCGCTCATGAAATTTCTGCTGCTGTAAATATAATTCCGTTATTTTATCAGCTTCTTCCATCATTTTTTCAGAAAAGTCCCTTCTTTCCTCCTCTGTTAAGTTTTCTTGTTCCAGCTGATTTGCGAAGGTCTCAAGAACATACTGATGTGCATGAACTGCTTGTTCATATTCTTCTTTATTTGTTTCTAAAATTGTTTTGCATAACTGTGTATAATTTTCTATTGCTGATTCCACAAACTCTACATATACTGGGAACTGCTTTATTATTTCAAGCGCCACTTCCTTTTCCATATATGGAATCATAGATGTAAACTCCATCACTTTATCCTTTGTTAAATTTCGAAATGATTCAATTTTTAACGCTTTTTTTACAGCTTCTTCTGAATGATATCTTTTTCTTATTTTCTTTTCCATGATTATGTTCCTACTTTGCTTCTTTGCGAATGGTGCCAATTTTTTTGTCACTTCTGGTATCTCTTCCATTTTTGTTTCTAATAGTCCCCGGTGGAAGACCATGCTTCTTTTCAAATGTTCCTACTCTACAATCACTTCTAGTTTTCCTCATGTTTTTTCTTCCTTTCATAATTCCGTATCAACAATGCACTTGTTGTTTACTGATGCTTCAAGTATAATAAAATCTATAAAGAAAATACACGCACAGCATGTGGACTTAACACCTGATAATTCTCATGTTCGGCGATATACGGGGAGGTTATTCTCATGGGGAAACAATCTACAAGAGAAAATAAAACAATTTATCAGATTTGCCGGGAAGAAGCCGGTCTTACCAGATTAGAAGCCAGCGAAAAAATGACTGCTGTTTCTGATTCTAAAATTGAAAAATTTGAATATGAAATGCAGGAACCTACACCTTATGATATTATCCAGATGGCAGACGCTTACGGGCGACCAGATCTCTGCAATTATTACTGCTCTCATAAATGCGAAATCGGTCACCGTTATGTCCCGGAAGTCGAAGTTTCTGACTTGTCCAATATAATCCTGGAAACCATTGCCAGTCTGAATGAGATTAATCCTCTTACCACACGTCTGATCCAGATTGCCCGTGACGGTAAGATCAGTGATGATGAGATCAAGGATTTTGCTTTTATCAGCAACAAACTGGATGAAATTTCTCTGGCAATAGATTCTCTGAATCTCTGGGTTGATAAAACAGCCGGAGAGCAGGGACTAAACATCGAATTGCTCAGAGAAGAAAAAAAGAAACAGAAATAAGTATGAAAAAACAAGGCAGCGAACCTATTTATGGTTCACTGCCTCTTTCCTTTACATATGCTGTAACTGGTTTATGATGTATTCCGTTCTGCGGATAGCTTCTTCCACCTGATGTCTAGCATTATTGATTCGATCCTGCACCATCCAATCCACAACAAATCCATCAAAAAAATAATCTGCAAAGGATAAGAAGTCTCCAGTATTGATGTTTAAATTACAAGCCACGTTCACATCATTTAATTCCCTACTGAAATTACGAAGATCATATTTCGCCTGTTCCATATTTTGTCTTGCCTGATCCATCTTGGAGTGTTTCAACATCGTAGAAAAGAATCCACCGCCAAACATATCCACCAAGCCCCAATTCTTTGCACTGTTCAGGTTCTCTTTTGCTGTCCGAAGACTACTTAACGCACGTTGTCCTGCTTCAATCGCTTCTCGTTTCTCTTTTTCTATATCATATCCCATAATTTCTTCCCTCCTCGTATTTTTATGAGTTAGATGATATAAGTGCAATGATTCCGCCGATGATCAACAATGGAAGTGCAATATAAATCAGTCCGCCAACAACCATTCCTATCAAAATCACCGGGAAAAATACAACTGTACAGAGCAGCTTTAAGATTCCCCAGGATGCTTTTACACCAAATATAAAAAATTTTCCAATAAACCAGATCATGCATATAGCAAATAATAACGATAACATATTCTACTCCTTCTGACTCCTGTTATGATTTGAATCATTCATTTTTTTGATTGTTTACTTGATATAAACTCAGATGTATTTCTCACACCGATTTTACTACTGAATTCTGGGTTCTTCTCTATTTTTTCAATCATCCGAATTATCCTTATTCTCTGTGCTGTATCCATCTGCTCACCTCATTCTAACAGTTCTGCCTTTTGATATTGTCAGTATAACCGGATAACTTTTCAAAATATATACCTAATACAAAGAATTGAACATATGTAATTCTCAATTTTCGAGGAATAGTTGTTCCTCCTGTTCTTTCATCAAAATTCTTCATCACGGAATGCTTCCAGATATTCATCAATAAGATCCAGATTAACTAACACAATTCGTTTGACATGGTATACTGCTCTGGCATCTTTCGCTAACTGTTAGAGTATATGAAGTTTTGGCTTTATCTTGTAGTTTGCGAATATCCGTATAAATGAAAAGTCTAATCCCCCAGCTATGCTGGGGGATTAGACTTTTCATTTAGCTTGTTTCTTGACTACTCAGGAAAAATATTTCTACCCTCGCCCCACCTGTATTTTCAGAATTTGAAAGTTTAATACCTCCACCATATTTTTCAGCCACAGTTTTTGCAAAAAATAGTCCCATTCCATAATGGGCTTCGCCATTTCTACTTGTGTCATCCATAAAAAACTGCTCTGTGCCATGCAATAATGCTTCTTTTGTAAATCCTGATCCGCTATCCTCCACAATGAATGTCAGCCGGCCATCCTGCTCCTTTGCGTCAATATAAATGATTCCATTTTCTTTTGTATGCTCCACTGCATTCTGAATCACATTCATTACGGCTCGGAACATTGGATCATAAGCAATCGTTACCTTTTTATCACTTTGTCCCGCCTTCCAATCTATTTTCTGGTGATAGATTTCTACCAGTCCGAGTGCCTGTTCCTTTATATCTGCGAAAAAATCTTCTAACCTCACCGTTGTATAGGTAACATCACTGCAATTCCATGATTTTGTGACATCTATCAACTGTTTTACATAACTTTGTATCTGTGTTGTGCCGTTCAAAACATAAGTGATATTATTCTTCTGTTCTGTGGTCAGTTCAGTCTCTGAAAGTAGTTCTGCATTTCCCCGTACAATCGTAAGAGGTGTTTTAATATCATGCGCCAAAGCAGACATCTGTTGTTTCTTTTCCTGCTCTGTTTTCCACTGCTTTTCTAAAGATTCTCGCAATGCATCTCGCATATCATCGATTGCCGATAAACAGTCATCAAACTCTTTGATACCGGAACAGGATGTCTCATATTCCAGATTTTGATCCTTTATTTGTCTGATTGCGTCTAATACAGGCTGCATCTGCTTTTTGATTCTTTTTCCAAAACGTATGGACGGAATGATGATAATCGCTACCGCTCCAATCACTGACATAATACTCATCACATTCTGTGGTCCTATAAAATGCTCCCTCAAAAAAGCTGAATGATATTGAGGTGTCAGGCGATATTGCAATACAACATATTCATTTTCCCTTACAATTACTTTATAAAAATATTTCCCGGATGCGTTTCCGTACTTTGCAACATTCCATGCTATCTGTTCGTATTGTTCTGACAGATCTCCACCTATTTTCTCTCCATTCTCTGAAAAGATTACATAATCACAAAGTGCGGGAATCATCTCAGCAGTCACTTTATCTGCACGTAGAATCGTATCATATGCTTCATTAATCTTTTGCTCTGCATAATTTGCCGGATAAATACAGCCCACACTAATCAAAAGGCACAGCAGCAGATAAGCAACAATCACCAAACCAACTAATGATCCAAGCATGACCAGTACATATCTCATAAAAATCCTGCTGAGTGCATTGCTTCTCTTTACTCTTCCCATTTATATCCAATCCCCCAGACTGTTTTTATCGGCATATAATCATAATCCGCAAATTTTGCTCTTATATTTTTGATATGCGTGATTATAGTACTGTCATTACTCTCATTGTCAAAGCCAAAGACCGCTTCCAATATCTGTTCCTTCGAGAAAACCTGTCCTCTGTTTTTAGCCAGAAATTCACAGATTTCGTACTCTGCTTTCGTAAACGGAAGTTCTTTATCATCCATCAACAGTTTCTTTTGAGACATCTGAATGCAGACTCTCCCTAAAACCATCCGGACAGAATGTTCCCTGTGCTCTCTTCTAAGATGTGCATTGATCCTTGCCCGAAGTTCCATCACTCCAAATGGCTTTGAAATATAATCATCTGCTCCTAAAGAGAGTCCGTTTACCAGACTGTTTTCCTCCGTTTTTGCCGTAAGAAACAAAATCGGACAATCCACAAGTATCCTAATTCTTTTGCATAATTCGAAGCCATCAATTCCAGGCATCATAATGTCCAGTAAAATCAGGTCATAACGATGTAATTCTTCCATATTAATTTTTAGTGGATTACTTACTTTGGTAACCAGATGTCCATCCTTATTCAAAATGCTTTCTATCATTTCCAGAATTGCCGGTTCATCATCAACTGCCAGTATTTTTGCCATAGTTTCCCTCGATTCTATTCCGATATTCTGTTTCCTTCCCAGTGGTTTACCCACCAAAAATAGTATACCATACTAATCCCTGTAAATATTAAGCAACCTGGTATGAATGACAACCATTCACCTACACTAGTTTCTCCCAATACAGATTGCAGATAAGTATATGGTACTCTACCCGTCCAGCAGACAAATACATATTTCCACACATAATCTCCAAGTCCGGTAAGCATCAATGCACTAATTAGTCCTGATATAATCCCTGCTCCAATGGATACCCCTTTTCCAAACTGAAAAGCCAGAATCAGCTGCCACAGATAAAGTGGAACACTGCTTCCCCACAGCAGCAATGCTGCAAATATACATCCTTTCATGATTTCGATATCGCTTGATGCGATTCTTCCAAATCCAATTCCGAATATGATTGCTGTCAATAGGATAGAGCACAGACACAAAACCAGTAGCATCAACAGTTTCGATAAAAATGCTGCAGGTTTATCCGGTAAAGACAACAGGTTTTGAAAATTACCTGCATTTTGTTCTTGTTCCATCACACTTGCTGTAAAAATTCCAATAAGTACCGGAAGTCCTGCTCCTATTGCCTGATAAAATGCAATCACTTTCATATTTTCATTCCATGGTGAAAAAAAGTAATATATTAAAAATATAACGCTGGTTATAATCGGAATCAGTAAGTGTGCCAGAATCACAGATGTTCCTTTCATCTTTCGCAAGTCTGCATTAAGAGATCTTCCAATCATCTTATTTCACCTCTCTTCTCTCAAACCATTTCAAAAACAGAACCGTTACAAAAACAAACCAGATGATTGAGAGACACATTCCCGGAACAATGACTCCCGTATCCAAAAGAGGATTCCCTGCTTCTGCGGCAAGTCCATTTGGTAAAACATGAAGCAACGGGCACATCATTCGCATAGGGATTGCAGAAACAAGTACATACCAGATTCTGGTTTGTGATATTACCACACCGCTGACGGTAATAAACAGGCAGACGAACAGGTTTACAATCATTCCAAATCGTTCACTTAAAAATAAAGCTACCGGAATCTCCCATAACTCAGAAACCGTCAGAAACAATACTGCAATCAACGCTCCTCCAACTGGAACATGTGTCGTTAGAAGAAAGCCTCCAAGCGTTGCTCCTGCAAACACAATCACATTAGAAAACAAAATCATGTACCCAATATAAATAATTTTCCCCAGCAACAATTTTCTTCTATCTGTGGGAATAGTCATTAAATGATAGTATTTTATCTTTTTCTCCTGCGCCACAGAAAGATAACAAAATAGAGCAATCATCCCCGGCAGCAAAAGTGTATACCACCAGTTCCAAACACTTTCTGCATAAGCATTTGTCATCCCAAGAGTAAATATAAATGCCATGACAAATGTAAGAAGAGGAAATCCCCAGATAAACTTTTTTCGCATGGTTCTTTTGGCTTTTTGATGTTCTGCTTTTATAATATTAACCATGGATTTCACCTGCTTTCTGGTTTTTTCTTACCACATTCATAAACAAATCTTCAAGATTATCTCCCTGCTTTAATGCTCCTTCGTATCCTAAGATTCCACCTGAAATAATCCCGACTTTATCTGCAAGTAACTGTACCTCTGAGAGAATATGACTGGAGAGAATTACAGTGATTCCCTGTTCCGGAAAAGACCGGATCAGCTCTCGTAATTCCTCGATTCCTATTGGATCTAATCCATTCGTAGGTTCATCCAATATCAAAAGTTCCGGTTCTCCAAGCAATGCCATTGCAATGCCTAGTCTTTGCTTCATTCCCAAAGAAAACTGTCCTGCTTTCTTCTTTCCGGTGTTTGTAAGTGATACAATCTGCAAGACCTCATCAATTCTGTTTTCATCTGTACCAAGCAATAATTGTCTTACCTTCAAATTCTCTCTGGCGGAAAGATTTTCATAAATAGGCGGATTCTCAATTAACGCTCCTATTTTTGATAAATCTTTCCTATCCCAAAGTTTTCCATCAAAGTAAATCTTTCCTGCAGTTGGTTTCATCATACCAGTCAACATTTTCAATGTGGTAGATTTTCCCGCACCATTCGGTCCAAGCAGTCCATAAATCTGTTTCTTTTCTATATTAAGTGAAACATTATTTACCGCTTTCTGCTTTCTAAAATATTTACACAAATTTTGTGTCTGCAACATCATTTCCATCTTTACTATCCTTCCTTCCATATTTCATTTCTTACTGAAATATAACCTAACAGAAAAAAATAAAGATTTGATGAAGATTGCTAAATAATTCGTCTACTCTATTTTTATTCTCGTATGGAATAAACCATCAATTGAATATCATTATCAGAACTCGGCTTTCCACTGAAATCAGCAAAGCTGTTACAAATACGAAGTCCTAATTTACCGAATATCTCCGTGATTTCATCCAAACTATATAACCTTATAGGATTTCCTTCTTTCATTTCAGGCTTATAAAGTGCTTCTCCATACATATAGTCTACCTGCCCATCAATTCAAGTGCTTCATCTATCTTAATGATGACGAATATGGCAGAGTAATACAATCACTTATCCGTTTAAAGAACAGCCTGATAGCACAAGGCAGATATACCGACGGGGTTGACAATGTTCTCTGCAAGGTAATGTCAGCCAAGAAAAGAAAGCTCAAAATCAAATATTTCTGAATAAGAAAATAGACCGCCTACACGATGTAAGCGGTCTTTGATTATTGTAGAGTAAGTCCGACAAACTTGAATTTTCAAATTAGTCTTTACAAATAACCTTTGAACCTTCACCATCAATTACAATTCCCTGACGGTTGTTAATTGGGCATAGATTCAAATCCGAAAACTCAGTCATTATTTTCTCGGTAACTTTCTTAAATGGTGCTGTAAGATAATGCGGAAGAACATAGAAATCAATCAAATCAAGCCCTGCATCATCTTCTTGTGAGTAGTCCTCTGGCTTTTTATCCATTTGCTCGATATATTGGATGCTTGGAGCGCATATAATCGCACCTGCCGATTCACCAATCATCAGTTTTCCCTTTGCCAATTCTTTCTTCAACAGCTCATCCGTTCCCGTTTTACGGAGCTGGTCTATAAGGAAAAAAGAATTTCCGCCGGTAAAATATATCACATCCGCATCTTCAAAAACAGACTGTATCGTTGAATAAGCCTCCGTTGAAATATCAATTTCAGTTACGATTGCTCCCAACTTTTTGAATAATTTTCGAGCCGAGCCGACATAACCGGTGTAGCCTTCACGCAGCGAAGCTGTTGGAATAAATGCGACTTTTTTATTTTCAACTTCTTCCTTTATCAGACTTCCTACACTTGAAAAGTGCGAACATAAAAATAGGTTCATCAATATTCTCCTTTATAAATTGCGATTTGCAAGGAACAATTCCTTGTCCCCTACACCATAATTACTATGTATTTGCATCTACAAACTAGAAGTTGTTTATTAAACCTTTTTAACCTTAACCAACAACATCATAGGTCTACGCATTTCATTACACATTCCCGGCATACCCATCATATCTGCCGGAGGCATTGCTTCCTCAATAGCCTCAATTTGAAAACCACATTTTATAAGTGGATTCAATATCTGCGTTAATGTGTGGTGCTGTTTAATTACTCGTTGACCAAGAAAATTGGTTTCTCTTTCGCCTGGGTAATAGTAATTGTCGATTGGCCAATATTTAGGTTTCCCATTTTCATCATAAATCCAATCCTCATTAACACCTGCGGTGAAAGTCGGATGTTCAATATTGAATAGGAAATACCCACCTACTTTTAATGTGCAATACACCTTTTGATAAACATTAGCTAAATTTTCGATATAGTGCAGTACCAGGTTAGAAACAACTAGGTCATAAGTATTTTCAGGATAAATGTATTCTTCAACACCGCAAACTTTATACTTGATTTTGTCATCAGAGTTATCAGCTACTGCTTTTGCAATCATTTTTTGACTACTATCAATACCAAGAATTTCAGTAGCTCCCATTTGTGCGGCATATTTGCAATGCCAACCGTAACCACATCCTAAATCCAAAACTTTTTTTCCCTGTAATTTAGGGAATAACGGTTGCAACTGATGCCACTCTCCAGCAGCTTTCAGACCATCTTTGCTTCTTCCCATTTCCGCATATGCGGCAAAAAATTCACTATTATCGTAAATATTTCTCATTGATAATTACCTCCACAACTTCCTATTTCTCAGTTTCAAAAACTTGAAGTTGTTAATTGCAGTCTCAGAACAGCGATCAGTTCTTCGCCGTCCATTTCACCGGTTTCTTCGAAACCGAAAGAGCGATACATCTGACGGGCAACTGCATTATCGGGTTCATATGATAGCCAACAGTATTCCGCTTCTCCACAAGGCATAGATTTTATGAACTCTAATGCAAGGCTGACCGCTTCTTTTCCGTACCCTCTGTTTTGATATGCCTTATCGATCATAAGACGCCACAGATTATAGTTTCCCTTTGCAATTTCAGGTGCATCCGTCCAATAATCATCAACATCAAAACCAATCATCAGGAAGCCTACAGGCTTATCCTCATCATATATACCAAACGGGAATGCATGACCGTTTCCCGTAATTGCAGTATACGCTTCAATGATGCTGATCTCATTGGTGGCAACGAAGTTCTTCTGCGATTTCGATACCGTCAGTTTCAGGATATCCCAGACATTATTACCATTTACTTTTTCTAAATGAAGCATATATCTTTACCTCGCTAAATATCGATTTGCATTTCCATTCATTTTAGAAAATGGGCAACTCCGATTGGAATTGCCCACCCATTGCACTAATTATGCGATTTTCCCTTGCTTGCACCGATTTCTGCATCAATTGATGTAAGTTTAATGTAAATCGCTGTTTTTTTAGTTTTTTATCAAATGAAGTACGTCCCGTCTATTTGGTAAAACGGTACATCTTTACATCATCTTAATAGAGCTTAGCACCTGCTGGGATTCTGTCATTTACCATCAGAAGGTTCAGTCCCTCGTGACCATCTTCCTCGTGTACTGCTGAAATCAGCATACCCTCGGAATCAATTCCCATCATCTTTCTCGGTGGCAGGTTAACGATAGCGATTGCTGTCTTACCAACCAGTTCTTCCGGCTCGTAATACTCGTGAATACCACTTAAAATCACGCGATCCTTGCGTTCTCCGTCATCCAGTACAAACTTCAGAAGCTTCTTGGATTTCGGAACTGCTTCACACTCAAGAATCTTAACTGCACGGAAATCAGATTTTGCAAATGTATCGAAATCAACCATTTCTTCAAAGATTGGTTCAATCTTCACATTGGAGAAATCAACCTTCTCAGCTACTTTTGTCTCTGCCGGAGCTGCTGCACCAGACTGAGCTGCGTTGTTTGCTTCGTTCTTAGCAGCGCCCTGTGATTTCATTGTCGGGATTGCGATTCCTAGCATATAGTATACAATTTATTTTCCTTTATTGCAACACTGAATTGCCTTTTATCACTTATTTTATGAACTCTTAAACCTGATTAAGACTTCTTAGTTTGTCGTACTCCTGTCGTACTTTACAAATTTTGTCGTACCTCCTCAGCAAAACCAAATCAGACTCTTTCCTAAAATACATCTAATTTTCTTGCCAGTTCTTGTATCGACTCATGTTTTTTTGTTTCGGTAACTTCTGCATAAATGTCCATCGTAGTTTCAATATCTGCATGTCCCATGATAGACTGAATTACCTTTAAATTTGTTTCATTTTCACAAAACCTAGAACAAAAAGTATGCCTCAAATGATGACATGAAAAATGTGGTATTAAAATCGGCTCTCTTTTTTCCTTAGCAGCTTTTACTACTTCTTCAGCATTATACGCCTCATATATACGTTTAATGGCTCTATTGATAGCTTGCGGATTATGTACATTTCCAAAGCGATTTGAAAAAATAAATCCTGTCATGCCATCAATTTCTGTTTCATTAAATCCATTTTCTTCTTGAAAAGCATATTCTTTTTTCAGAGCTTCATAAACTGTATCCATCATAGGGATAATCCGTATACCCGCCTCAGTCTTTGGCAATGATATAGAAAATGAACACATCGAATGTTCTTTATATTCTCTACTGTAATAAACCAAACTATGATTAATACTAATGAGCCTCTTTTTGAAATCTATGTCTTCCCATCGGATTCCTACTGCTTCGCCTATTCTGCAACCAGTACCAAGCAAAAACTTGAATAATGTCACCCAGTTTTCAAATTTTTCATTATCTTCAACATATCTTATAAAAGCTCTTTGTTGCTCTAAGGTTAAGGCATGTCTTACACCATGATTTCTTCCGGGCAACTTCTTGATTTGTGCCATTACTCCATCACTCGGATTATTTCTAATAATATTATCTCTTACTGCTAATTGAAAGGTTGGATGCAACACTGTCTGAATAATCTCAAGTGTATTCACTTGTATTTTCTTATCTTTCAGCAAATGATGATAGAACTGTAGAACATCTGAGAACTTGATAGTAGAAATCTTCTTTTTACCAAAGCCATTTCTCACAAAACGATCATACATATATTTGTAGTTCGTTCTCGTTGTGGCTCTTAACTCTGATTTTGTAGAAATGTATCTATCAAAAACAAAATTAACCGTTGCACTCCCTGCAACATAAGTATCCAAGCCATCCAATTGATCTTTGATTAACTGTTCTTCACGTTCTCTTAATGTCTTAATATCTTTTGAATAAATGCTCCGTCTTCTACCTAACGTATCCGTATATGTATATACATATTTCCCATCACATTTACGTTGTGTTTCTCCCTTTCTTAATACTCTGCCTTTCTTATCTTTCCTTGAATATGTCATTGTTCTCCTTTCTCAAGGAAAGAGTTCTCACATTTAGCTTCTTTCGGAATCTTCCATTGCATATTGCAAATCAATTCCCTTTTGTAGCACGTCTGTTATGGTCATGTCATGTTTGGACGCATATTCTTTTAATTTTGTGGCTTCTTCTTCCGTCAACTTCAATCCAATCAAAGTATTTTTCGGATTTGCTGACTTTGGTCTTCCCATCTTCGCCACTCTATACACCTCCATTCATTTCTCCTTTATTATACTTTTAGTTTAACCATAAGTCAAGTGCGTTTTTCTTCATTTTGAAAAATCTTTCCCCTATATAAAATACATTTATCCTCTATACTCGAAATGTTTCAAGATACTCATCAAATATATCCAAATCAACCAGTACCATACGATCTATCTTTAAAATAGCTCCGGCATCTTTTGCTAATGCCTGAAACTTGTTCAGCCCCATACTATACATTTCTGCACCTTCTTTATATCTGACCAATCTTTTCCTTTTTTCTTTTTTTGTTTCTCTTTGCATATTTTTTATTCCTTTTCTTTAACGACATTATTTTAAATAATCCTGCAGATGACTACGGGATATAGTCACATTGGATTTTCACCATCTTTTCAGACCGGACAGCCTTCTCCGGAAGTATCATTATCAAAAATAGTATCCTCGCACAAAATTCCCATTTTTGTTTGCAACTCAATATTACTCGCTCGTATCACTCAGCTTTATGACATGATGTCGCAAAGTTGAAAAATTCAATAGTCATGGCGTACTGATTACCGGCTCCACTACTTTCTATGTTCTGCAGGAAGAATATCTAATTATCAAGGTGCAATACTCATTATTTTTCAAGAATTTTTAGTGTATCAATTTAAATCCTAAAACTGTTTTCAGTAATTTTGATTCTAATCTGCTACGCAAAGTTTCATCTACACAATAATACTCATTTCCATATTCGTCATACATTTTTCGTACAGACAAGCAAGATATGTATCCCTCATAATGTTTCATTACTTTATTGATTGATACAATATCTCCCTCCACTGCCTTTTGAACAACAGCAAACGGTAACACATTTATGCTCTTTTCATTTTTATCTGTAGTTTTCATATCCATATTCCTCCATCGTATTTTTCAACAGTTCTAAAGATCGTGTCCGATGTTCACATACTGTACTTCTCACAAGATTTAACTTACGAGCAATTGCAGCATCCGACATTCCCTGAAAATAAGATAAAAAAATGACTTCTTTTTTTCTTTCTGTCAGCGTTTCTATTGCTTTCGCCAACAATTCATTTTTTATCTTCACATCAAATTGTTCATCTGTTAGGAAATAGCTTTCTGCTGTATATTCATCTACTGTAGAAAGTTTCCAAAATTCTGTTTCCGGTAATTCGCAAAACAAAACTTCGTGTTTCTGACGATATGAAAGATGCCTTTCATAATCTATTTTTTCTCCTTGCAAAGCCAATTTACATTTACGATCAAATTGGTGCCTAATTGTTTCTTCATCATAGGAAGAAGATTGCTCCATAGAGTTCACCTCCTCCCTATTTGAAGATAAGAGCAAAAGTCTTTTTCCTTTCGTTCTTATCCCGAATGATGTACATCAAATGTTCGACTATGAACAAAATAAATTTATTCTTGTAAATTAAAATGAATAAATTTTCATAATTAAAAAGCGAGAATAGTAGTTATTATCTACTGTTCTCGCTATCTCATCTGTTCTAATCTGCGTAATACATATTTTTTAGTTACTTCAAAATCTCATAAATATCCTCTATCTTTTTCACTAAACTATCAGGTGAACTATCAAGCACTCGCATATCTGCCACTTCACATAGTTTTTTATTAGGAGAATATACCGCCACTCCTATGTCTGCATTTTGTATCATTTCCATATCATTGGCATCATTTCCAAACACTATGATCTTTTTCACATCGGCAGTCAATCCAAGTTCTTGTAACATTTTCCATTTCGAACAATTTTCTGGAACTATATCTATTGTTTTGTCTGTGTGTTGATAAATTTTAATTTTTCCACTAATATCTTCTATCTTTTTCAATATACCCGAACTAATTCCTGTAACCACACCTATTTTATATACCTTACCCTTTATGTCACCCCATTCATGATATACCCTCTCATTTTTCGCCTCTTCTTTTAATATTTTAAAAAAATCAAGTTCACTATCCTTTGGAATAAAGATTTCATTTCCCATGTCTAAGTAAAATGGAATATTATTTTTTTCCAAATAATAACATATTTTCTCGTATACCTCTTTCGGAATACTTGCGTGTGCGATAACTTCATTATCTAAAACTGCAAATGCTCCATTGCACAAAATTAACGGATGATTCAGCAATTGCTTTGGCAGTACTTTTTTTACGCCTCTCAATGATCTTGAAGTAGCAAAAACTATTTTTTCTTTTCTTTTCTCCAATGACTTTAATGTTTCATACAAAACTGAATCTAACATCTGGTTGTCTATAATTATTGTTCCATCTAAATCAAATACAAACATGTTTCTCATATCGCTTATCCCTCTTATCAAATCAGTTTGCGCCTTATTAATTCAGGTAAAACAAATTTTTCTAAAATAGAAGCTACTTTTATTCCGTTTTTCTTATAATCTTTATCAATCCAGCAAAACTCTTTTATTTCATTATCTATATTTACTTCTCCTTCTACTTCACATAAATATACCTTTACCACAATTGGAATTTTCTCAAAAATTGCTATATCTTCATACTCATCTACATATTCCGCCTTCACAACTTTCAAGTTTACTTCTTCTTGTATTTCACGCTGTAACGTTTCTACATCTGTTTCTCCTATTTCCCTTTTCCCACCGGGAATAATAAATTCCGGGAAATTTTCTTTTGTTTTTTTACGAACAACGAGAACTTTTTTGTTTTTTATTATTATGCCACCTACTTTATCAATCATAGTCATCTGCCTCCCTTTACTTCATCAAGCACAATTTTTCTTCTATATACGTATCACAAACAGGCAACCTTGCATTTAAAAATTCCTTTATAGATTTTTCTTCTGCCTTGTTAAACGTATTGCTAAATAAGCATGTATCCTCCATAGACTGTATAGAAATTCCATTATCTAATAATCTATATTTCACATCTTTGGCTGAATTAACTTCTGATAATAATGTCTTATATTCTATTCCATACTTTTCATATAGCCCTCTAAAAATTTCTAGTGCCACGCCATTTTGCTCTGGAAAATCATTTTGATATTTCACACTTCCATCCGCCACAATATGTATATCATTTTTCAAGCAATATGTAATCGTTTCTATATGCATCGCCAATCTACATCCTAAACAAATCATATTCGTTTTGTACTGTGCAAAATCATTTTCTATATTTGCCAAAGCCAGTTTGCGGAAAAGTCCTCTATGCGATAATTCTTGTAGCAAAACATTTTCTTCTCCCATTAAATTTTTTAACTCTTGAAATCTAATTCGATGCAACCCATTAGAGATGCTTGCTCCATGATCATAATGCAATAAATGCACCCTATACCCCTCTTTTCTCAGCAATAGGGAAACTAAGCTGCAATCTATCCCTCCCGAAAATAAAACCACCACATTTTTATTTTTATTCTCTTGTAACATATCCATCTCGTTTTTCTTTCCTTTCTTTAATTATGTATAAAAATTTTTGTATTAAAGCACCTGATACAAAAGTAACAACAATTGTACCTATACCTATCGGTCCTTTTAGTCCCAATGCAATTATTAAAAAAATTGTTTCTATGTATGTTTTTCCCAATCTTATACTAATGCCTAATAAATTACTTATATTTAACATCAACTGATCTATTGGTCCTTTAGATAATCCTGCTGATATGTATAAAGCTATCCCAAAAGTATTTATCAGTATACCTATTATTAAAAAGAAAAATTGGCATACTCTTTCATTGGGATTGTAACCAATCATTTTCATCCAGAAATCAATGCACATACCTACAATTAAGCTCGTTAAAAATGAAAAAATATTCGGAATTTTTTTCTCCAAAATTGCATTTAAAAAAATCATTAGAATTCCTAAAGCCATACAGCACTTTCCAGCTGAGAAGTTTACTATTCTAGACATCCCCATGCATAAAGCGTCAAATGCCGCTACGCCTAAATCACTTTTCAACATAAGTACTGTTCCACACCCCATAAACATTAAACCCATGCCATACTTCAATATTCTATTTACTTCTTTATATTCCCATTTCATGCTTTTCCTCTTATTACTATAGATATATTCATGTTCTAAAGGTTTTCCCTCTTCTTTTTCCCTATTATTTTTGCCAATATTACCGTTACTAAGGTATATACTATAATTTCTAAACCATCCCTATAATCAATGATGAGAAAAAAAACATATAAGCATACTATTTTTACAGCATTCGCTTTTATCTTTTTAATAAAATAACATTTCTCAAAATTCTTAGCATCATAACATTTTATATTGCAAATTGCATATATATATAACATCATACATATAAATAATGCTATTCCATAAAAATTCTTCAAATTTGTGTATTTTACTATCACTAACAGTAATGCGACAACCGTACACGATAATAGCAAACACCATTTATATCTCGACAAATGTACTCCGCCCATATATGAACGTATTGAATAAAAAGTGAACAAAAATACTACGCTTTCTACTAGCATTCCTAAGGATATTCCAATTATTATAGTGAAAACTAAAAATATAATAAACTGGCATCCAACTAATAAGCCATACCGATAGATAATTAGTTCTTCACCGGTAAAATATCTTTTCACAAATTCGTTTATGAATTTTTCCATTAAAATTTTTTCAATCTTTCTAATTCTTTAGGTTTTCTTGGTTGATAAAAAATGCACATACAATACGTATTAGCTGCCATTGTACTAAAAAATAACGCCAACATCATCAATCCATTTACTGCTACATTTCGTTTTGCTTTCTTCATGTTTATTACCTCACTTTCTTTTGCATATATGAGTATATACCATTCTGCTTCCATACGCCGTTGCATGTAATTTTCTCCCTACTTACATGTAACTTTTTCTTGCACTCCACATATTGTTCTAAATGCTGTTTTTAATATTTTTTTAATATTTATATACATATTCGACCTAAAATAAGTCATATCTATATATTAAAACTATCCTATATGTCGTGTATTATACATTTATAGAAACTATTATTTAAAGAAGGTGAAGGCATCATGACTCAACACATAACATCTAAATCAAACACCAAAGAATTATATGCAAATATTGGTAAGCGTTTAAAGCAAATCCGTTTGAATAAAGGATACACTCAAGAAGAATTTTCCGAAATAATAGAAATCAGCCCAGCCTATTACGGAAAAATAGAAAGAGGTTGTCACGGGTTATCTTTAGAAAAATTAATTATGCTTCACGAAAAATTGGATGTAGATCTTACTTATGTGTTAACTGGAAATATAAATTCAACTCTAATATTTGATAAAATATTAGAAGAATGTCCCCCTGATAAAAGATATGACCTTTCTCAATTACTTAAGTACGCCTTAAATCTTACAAAATAATTTTTCTTTTTATTGAATCCATATACTTTACTATGTATAATGGTGATAATCTTAGTTATTCTTAGTGCTATTGGGCACCTACTAATGATACTCACTTGCGAGGTAACAAATGATGATTGATATTGCAATATGTGATGATGATATAATACTAACTTCTGCTCTAGAAAAAAATCTTACTTTGTTGAGCGAAACTAAAAACTTAGACGTAAATATTGATATTTTTTATGACGGAGAAAACCTGCTTCAGCATATCAAAACTGGTCATATTTATGATATTATATATTTAGATATTGAAATGAAACATAAAAATGGAATAGTCGCAGCTCAAGAACTCCGACAACTTGGTTCAAAATCCCTTTTAATTTATGTTACTAGCCATGAATCTTTTGCAAAAGAAGCTTTTGAAGTTGATGCTTTTCGTTTTCTAACAAAACCTATTGACTCCCAAAAATTTGAATCGTACTTTCTTGCTGCCATCAAGAAACTTTTTGTAAAACCCATATATTTTCAGTATAAATTCAATCGAGAAGTCTATAAAATAGAGTTAGATAAAATTTTATACTTTCAAAGCAATAAACGAATCACATATATTATTTCCGAATTTGGAACTATGCAATGTTATGAAAAGCTTAATGTTATTGAAAATTTTCTCAAAGAAAAAAACATTCTTTTTTATCGTATCCATCAATCATTTCTTGTAAATCCTAAGTACGTTAAAAAATATAGGTACGATATGATTGAATTATTTGATGGTACGGAATTTACTATAAGTGAAAAACGCAGAAAATCTGTAAACGAAGTTTTCTGCCAGGTTAAAGGAGAGGAACTAATTGAATTTTAATTTTTTTGTTAATATTTTTACCGTTGCCGTTGCAATAATTATTCTAAAACTTTACTTTTCTATTTTTTTTGAAAAACAAAAAGTACACCAACACAATCCTCTCTTTTGGATTATTTATATTATTTGGCAACTCTTCTTCATGAATTGTACTTCTATCCCCTCTTCTTTCAAACTAATATTAAATATTATTTTAGTCTTTTTTATTTGCACATATCACTTTACTGGAAACATTTTTTCCAAAATTGTTGTTTCTATTCTAATTTGTTCTATTTGGACTATACAAGAATTTTTGATAGGTGCTTTTTTTCTATTGATTAACCTAAATATTACAAATTTAAACTTCATAGGATCAGTATTATCAAAAATTTTAACCTTGTTTTTAGTCGTTGTTTTAAGACAATTTTTCTTAAATGAAAAAGTACAAAATATACCTTCAAAATATTATATATTGATAACTTTAATTCCTGCTGGTAGCCTTTATATAATGTATAACATTTTTTATTTATGTGGACAATCGGATCAAAAATCTGTATTTGGTATTTCTATAATTAGTTTTTTAATAATCTTGGCTATGAATTTAGTAATTTTTAAAGTATACATTCTTCTCGCCCAAGAGTTTGAGATACGACATCAAAATACTATATATATACAACAATTAAAGGCTTTTGAAAAATCTAATGCTGAGCGTGAACAAATGCAATCTACATTTAAGAAAATGCGCCACGATTTTAAGCAGCATTATTCTATACTGTCTAAATTACTGAAAGAATCCCAGTATGAAAAAGCCAAAGATTATATGGACAGTTTAAAGATAATATCACCTGAAAATAATATTATTACATCAAAAACTGGAAATTTTATTCTTGACACTCTTATAAATAGTAAATTTGCACTCATACCAAATAACACTTCTATAGATTTATTGATAGAAGTAAATGTACCTCCTGTTCTCCCATTTCAAGCAGCTGATTTAGGAATACTGTTTGGTAATATTCTTGATAATGCAATTGAAGCTACTTTACAAAATGATAATATCAAAAAATATATTAGGCTTTTTGCTAGATACGAAAATCAGACTTTAATTATTACATGTATAAATTCTTTTAAACATGTGCTTAATGTAACCCCATCTGGGGATTTCAAAACAACAAAGTCAAATGCCACTGATCATGGATATGGAATATATTCCATAAAAAAAGTAGCTAATAAATATCACGGTTCAGTTTTAATTGATTACACAGAAGATGTGTTTACTATAAAAATATTGTTATGTGATCTTTAGTTTCAACAACAATTAATGTTATATAAAGAATACTTACGCCCGAACAAGTTATTTACTTTGATGCTATTAAGCCTCCATTACAAAGCCAGAGTTTCAAGACGCTGGCTTTCTCTTTTTGTTACGGAAATTCTGCTTATATATGAATATTCCGTCGTTTGTGTCCGTGCTGTCTAATCAGAAGAAAACCGAAGAATCATTGATTGACTGGTGAAATCCTATCAGATATTGCGGCATTGTAAAACCTGCTACAGCACCGCAAAGCGGCTCTGCGCTTGACAATACCGCAATACCTGATAAGTTGTAAATAAGCCAATCAAAGAGTTTCCTTCTTCTGGAATATCAGTTTCCGGAGACGAGAATATTCATATATGTCATTCTTATAATTCAATTCCATTCAAACCATATTCTTCTTGTCCCATTTCCCCTCTTAATTTCTGGAATCACTATTCCACAACACAAAAACATTTTTTCTAAAAGCATAGCAGAATCAACCCTATCACACTTAATATTACGCTTAAAAATGATAAAACACTAAATTTAGTTCTATGTGTCAACTCTAATTTCAACTCATCTGTCATACATGAGGAATATCTTTTTCTACCAAGTAAATAAAATATAATTCCCCCTCCTCCTTCCTGTCCGCTAAGAGAAAATAATCCCCAAAAATGTGGATGTTTTAATCCTCGGCTTTTTGCATCTAACACTATTATTTTGTAAAACTGATATGTTAAACTCATAGCCCCACCTAATACTATAAAAACCAGTATTGTAATTATAAGCTGCATATCATCTTCACTCCTTTCAAAAACGGATGCTATTCTGTTCTAAGTTCATCATAATTATTAAAATTCTTAATTGTAATCAGCGGTATAACAAAAACTAATCCGATCATTAAGATCGCTATTCCCACTGGTATAAGTATCATTTCTATTGTTATTGTATTTCTCGCATTAAACATAAAACGCATTGCATAATATATAAGTGTACAATAATTTCCAACTGATAAAAATAATGTAAATCCTAAGATAATTAGCATCTTCATAAACAAATGCCTTCTCAACTGCTTTTTACTTATTGCAATTCCTCTCATTATAGTAAAGTTCTTTTTTTGTTCAAGAAGATCAATATATACTAGATTTATGTTAAATAGTAATGATAAAATAATACAAATACCACACATGCTTTTAAAAATACCCAAGATATTATTTAATTCTTTTTCTAAAGCACCGGCAATATTATTTAATGCTACTATTTGTACACCATCTAATTTCTCGATTATTCCGCTCTTTACTATTTTCGCTAAATACATTGTTCCGTATTCTTTAACACTTGTTTCCTTTTCGGCTAATAATATATGGTTAACATTCATTCCTCCTGATCTATAAATACCCTTAACCGTATATAGTAATTGTGCTTTATCATCCCCAATCAAGATCTTATCATTTATATCTATCTTTTGTTTTTTTGCAAATTCGTCAGAAACAATAATTTTATTTAGATCTCCCTCAAATATATCCTCTCCTTTAACAATATTATATTTTACATTATATTTGTCCCTCTCAATAGCACATAACATAATCTTATCCTTAGGTTTAGAATCCAAATAAAAAATCCCACTTTTCATATTGAGTTTAGTATACATTCCTGTATTTTCAGTTTGCTTTAAAACTTTATCGATTTTTTCTTCATCATCAGTTGTCAGCATATAATTATAGTTGATATTACTTTTCAATTCTTTCCCATAACTATTTGCAACTATACTGCTCATAGTAAAACCAATTAGAAAAAATAAAATAGTAAATGACATACTTAAAATAATAATCATTGTCGAGTGTATATGCTCTTCAAGATTATATATGGTATATTTATATAGTTTATCTATCCAGCAAAATGCTTTCATAAATTTTAATAATATAAAAACCACACTCAAAAAAAACACAATCATACAAAGAACTAACACACTGCCAGCAAAAATATTGTTTTCTCCGACATAAACCGAATACATTAGTAGAACTGTTAGTGTAAATATAGTAACTTCTATAATTAGACCTCTATAAATATTTTTTTGATTTTCTCCTCTAATAATTTTCATTGGTTTAATCTTGCAAATAACTGTACAAGCAATATAAATATACACATCATAAACAATAGCAAAAAATAATATACCTAATAATAATTTTAAAATCATTTGTTGTGTACAATGGTAAATTATATCATTATTATAAATTATCATTCTAGACATTACTATACTTATAAAGGTTCCAATCATAATAGCCAAATATAATATTTTTTTAAATTGATGCTGAAATATTTTCCTGATTTCTTTTACATTAATGGACACTAATTGCATCACAGCAATATCTCTTCGATATTTTGATATCAGCAGTATGCTACTACTAAAAATAGATATAACAGTCATAATTATGCTGATTGTATTTAATACATTCAAAGCCAACATATTTGTACTATTTCTTTCTAACAATGTTTTCTCAACATCCAACACTGTACTATATGAATAATTTGCCGCAATTTTTTTTAAATCTTTTTCTATATTTTTATAATTACTACTGTTAATAAAAAGAAGTTCAGAATATGGTTTCTGCGAGTTATTCCCAATGTCTGAAACTTTTATATATCCCATTTCTTCTGCTTGCTCTCCTACACCTGTCGGCATTTGTTCTATTTCTGCTACTGTATATTTTTTATCTCCCAAATAAATATAACTTCCCTCTATAGCATTTAAAGCATTAGATAAATTTTTAGATAATATTGCTTCATTTTCTTTAATTAAATAATCACCAACAATTAAATCTCCATATACTTCCTTGTTATCTTTTTTAATCGTTGTATTATATACTTTTGATTTATCTATTTTTGTGTCCTTTTTTAAATCTTCTATTTTTTCATCAAACTCTTCTATTGGATACTTCATCTCAATTTTTAAATCTGCACCATTCATTTTATATGCATTTTGATGCCAATATTTTTCTACACTAATTTGTATTTGAGGAATTGATAACGATATACTAATTGCAATAACTATGGACAAAAATAAAAAAAAACTAATACATTTATTATCATAAATCAACTTATTCCCATACTTTTTCAATATATAATTATCGTTCAAGCAGTCTTCCCCCTTCTAATACCAACTGACGTTTCCCAATCTGAGCTATATTTGAATCATGTGTAACTATAATCATAGCACATTTATTTTCTTTCCATATTTCATATAATAATTGTATTACCTTTTCTCCCGTTTCTATGTCTAATGCTCCTGTAGGCTCATCGCATAATATAATCTTAGGTTTATTAATCAATGCACGTACAATAGCTATTCTCTGTGCCTCTCCACCTGATAACGTTTTCGTTCTAGCAAATCTTTTTTCATATAAATCAACTTTTTTCAATAAACTTTCTGCGTATTTTTTAATTTCTTTTTTCTCTCTTCCTGTCGCAGGTAACATAATATTATCCAAAGGATTTAAACAGGAGATTAAATTAGGTGTTTGAAATACAAATCCCACATTGTTTTTCCTCAAACAATCTACTTTCTCTTCCTGTTTCATGTCCACTTCTATATTATTATAGATCACGCTTCCCCCCGATGGCTCAGTTAGTAAACCTATTATCTGTAATAATGTTGATTTCCCTCCACCTGATTTTCCTTGTATAGTAATCAAATCATTACGTTCTATTCTTAAATTAATATCTTGCAAAACTACATGTTTTTGAGTCCCATCTAGATAGTCTTTTGTTATATTTTTTAATTGAATCATTTTATATACACCACTTCCTATATTTACTATTTCAAGCAATATCTGCTTTATTTTGAGTTTCTTTTTTCTCCATGACATATCTAACTAACCCTTTTATAAGCATAACAACCATAAATATCAATGGAAGTATATAAATTAAGATAGAATTGATATATCGAAATACTGCTTGGAAATTACCACTATGAATTGTATAAATAATTTTTCTCCCAATCTCTACTACATACTCCCAATTTCTTATAGTTGTAATAGAATAAATAATACCTATAATAAACATAAATATAATAGAACTTGCATATACTATCGAAAAAATATAATACATTTTTTTTCTCTTCGATACTTTATTATTTCTATTAACTATTTGTGCTTTTACTATTTTAAATGCATTCTGAGATAAATTGTTTAATTCAAAATAATCACAAAACAACCAATAACCATCTAATTTTAAAAACGGTAGCAAATTATATACGCTCATAGCTAATACATAAATACTACATATAAAAAATAAACTCTCTTGACTTATAAATCCTATAATCGTAAGAGGGATTATAGTTAATGCTTGAAAGTACATTCCTCCAGCGTCAAGTATCACTCTCTGCTTAGAAGGCAAACGCCATGCACTAGTCATATCAATATACATTACAGGATATAAAAAATACATACCCACACCTATTTTCCCAACATTAATTTTATATTTATATGCTGCCGATGCATGACCAAATTCATGTATAATTAATGAAAAATATCCTATAGCCATTATCAATATAGAATTAAGCGGCTTTTCATTTTCCATATGCAAAATCATATATATCGATGCCACCGCACAAACCACAAGGCAAAGCATGTTTATAAATAATAC
Organism: Fusicatenibacter saccharivorans; assembly: GCF_027667425.1. Lineage (NCBI taxonomy): Bacteria > Bacillati > Bacillota > Clostridia > Lachnospirales > Lachnospiraceae > Fusicatenibacter > Fusicatenibacter saccharivorans. The sequence continues at coordinate 131,908 of NZ_JAQEGR010000003.1, read as the reverse complement.
TTTTTTTTCAAATGCATACTTTAATATAGAAAATATATTGTTGAGTCTACAACTATCAATCAATGGAATTTTAATCCATAGCATACTATTTCCTTTTTTATTCTTAAAAGTACTTCCTTCCAAAATTCCATTATCAATTAAAACATCTTGAACTATTTTTTTTAATTCTGACTCATTTATTTCCATTCCTTTATCTTGAAGAATACACTGGATATCAAATAAAGTATGATTTCCATCAAATAAATCAATTATTTCTTTTGCCGCCTCTGACACTTTTATATGATGTTTATCAGAGAAACTCAAAATATATTTTTTTCCCTCTTCTCCTTGTAACGTTCTTGTATCATAAGGTTTGGTTTTCAAGTAATCATATTCCAAAATATCATCCACTTTCTTATTTTAATCTATGTTTTATATACTTCTCTATAGTTTTTTCTATATCACTACATACGCAACAATCAATCTCTCCGTTTTTTTCTAAAGCCATCACCGGGCATCCTCCACCACATAAAAATGCAAACTTACATTCTCGGCATTTCGGAATTCTATCGACATTCCTTCCTGACCAAAGTTCAAATTTATCTTCATCAATGTATACACCTGTTTCGTCAAATTTACCAACTGAAAGTTCGCCTTTTCCTATGTATGTTAAGCATGTGGAAATCAATCCATCTGGCGCAAAACATAATTCGCCTCCCGATGTTGCTTCACAATATGATGTTTTCCACGGCTTAATTTTCGTATTGTTCCCAAAGAAATTCTCTACATATCCAATACACGGAGAAACCACTCTTTTAATAAAACTGTCACTTTTTCCATAGTACCCTTTCTCTAATAAAATTTCATATAATTCATGTTCTTTTAATGCACTGCTCATATTCCCACAAAAATCTAATACTGGAGACGCATATGGAATAAAAAATGGATTATCACCCCATCCCCTTTTTCTTATCACTTCTTCTAATTCATTCAAATAATAAATATTTTCCTTGTCTACATTTATTCTAAATTGAATGGTAATTCCCAATTTTAAAATCAGCTCAATATTTTCGCATATTTCACTAAATGTTCCCATCCCATTTGCTTTTATTCGTCTTTGATTGTGAATTTTCTCCGGTCCATCCACTGTAATTTGAATGGCTATAATTTTTTTATATTTCTCTAACAATTCTATGTAATCAGGAATAGTTGTCCCATTTGTTATAATCGCCACACGAATATTGTTTAGAGCAGAAAATTTTAAAATTTTCTCTACAACATTTTTAGTACACTTCAATAATGGTTCCCCACCAAATAATTTTATTTGCATTGGATTTATTTTATCAAAATTAGGATTCTTTTTTTCTTGTTCTACCTTTTGTTCTAAAATATATTCGCAAATGGCTTCTACCTGTTGTTCAGTCATTATAGAAAAATCCTTGTGCAAATCTTCTGATTCAAAACAATATGTGCATCTCAAATTGCATCCCATTGTAGGACATATAGTAAAACCTTTATGTTTTAGTTTATCTTTAACAATAGTATCCATTGTTATAACTCTATTTTTTATCTCTGTTTCCTCGTTTTCTTTTTCATATATATATCCTCGCAATTTTAATTGCTGATATAATTCTGGCTCATTTTCACAAGTAATTTCCTTTTCGCCTTTCATCATATTCTCAATTTTCATTCTAGTATTATTATCGATAACATCTATAGCACTATTAAGCGTGTTAATTAAAACATTTTTATTTTCATTCATTTTGTATATAACAATATATTTTGTAAGAATTCCCATATTATTCTCTTCCTCCTTCATAAATAAAATGATTATCTGACTTTCTACTTTAATTATTTAACTTGCTAAACACTTAAAATCCAAAGCATTTAAAACAAAAGCAATCGAAGCACAATGTAAAGCATCCAAACTCTTCTCTTTCTTCTAATTCTTCGATGTCAATTTCTGACCATAATTGATTATTTTCATTCATAGATTTCATAATTGTCCCTCCTTATACTTTAGTGAAAGCAAAAGCACTCAAAACAAATGCAATCCCAAAAACAATTAAAATCGAATAAACATCCAAATTCATCTCTTGATTCCATAACTTCTACGCTTACATTTGACCATAAATCTTTCTCTTTATTTAATGATTCCATACTTGTTTCCTCTCTTTCTAAGTCAGATAATCATTTTTCTATATAATACTTCAGTTTTTCACATTTTTTCTTCACATGTAATTTTTACCCCATCTACTTGTAACTTTTGCGTATTATACAGAATTTTTTAAAGCAAGTTTCGCCTGAGTAACTCAAAACTCACTCCGTGATTTTTCCTACTCGGCAAACTTGATGAGGATTTCGCTCCCCATACCCTCGACGTCATCATATTTTTCAAATATATACATTGGCTCCTATCTTGATAGGCGCAGCGTGATTGTTCCATCACGGTAATAAAAAAAGATGTTTACTACTACACTTTTCGTAGCAATAAACATCTTTTTTCTAAATCACTGTTCTTCTTTCTGATCTTGGGATTTTAATATCGCAAGAACATCTTCTACGGTTCTTCCCGAAGCAACTACTGCTCGGAACAATGTTTCTTTTTTCTGCTCCTCAATTTTCTCCTGAATTTCTTTTCTCTGTGAACGAAGCTGCTTCAAGTCACTCTCTACTTCCTGAATTCTTTCGTTTACTATTACAAGCTGCTCCTCCAAAGTAAGCACATTCTGTTTTTTTCTTCCTCTTGGCATAAGTCAACCTCCATACAATTATTTTTTCTATTGTATCATGTTTTCAAACTATTTTCACAGTTATTTTGCATTTACCAATATAGTTCCCTCTATCGGCTTATATATAAATAGAATTTTTATAAAAGGAGATTTTATACGATGGCAAGACCTAAAAAAGAAAAATCATTACGGCATACGCATCAAATTATGCTCCGCCTTACTGATACGGAATACGAAATTATATCTTCTCAGGCAAAAGCCGCAAATCTGCCTTTAGCAGAATTTGCCCGCAAACAAATTATGAACAAAAGAACAATTCTAAAATATGAACTGGTGGCTGATCTTCCGGAATTAAAAAAATTGATTGCCGAGTTTGGAAAAATAGGAAGCAATCTAAATCAGATTGCCCGGTACTTCAATAGCGGCGGTATTCATTCACAGGAAATACAAAAATCTCTCCAACAGAGTCTTTCTAAAATCTATGAAATGAAATACGAAGTCTTAAAACTTGCCGGAAGCTTTTCTTCCCAAAATGTATCTGTTCCCAATCATTCAAAAGGTAATGAATATGGCAATTCTTAAGCACATTGCAATTAAAAATACGGACTATGGAGAAGCACAACGTTATCTTCTGTTTCAACATGATGAACATACGAAAAAGCCAATCCTTGATGAAAATGGAGAACTCATTCCAAGAAAGGAATATTACATTGACGGTATCAACTGCGATCCCTTCTCTTTTGATTTGGAATGTAAGGAGTTAAATGCACAATATCATAAAAACCAGAATTTTGATGACATCAAATCTCACCACTATATTCTGAGCTTTGATCCAAAAGATACCGAAGAACATGGATTGACCGGAGAAAAAGCACAACAGCTCGGATTAGAGTATGCTCAAAAAAATTTTCCGGGACATCAGGCTCTTGTATGTACCCATACAGACGGAAATAATGAAAGTGGAAACATTCATGTACATATTGTAATCAACAGTTTAAGAAAATATGATGTGGAACCCCAGACATTTATGGAACGCCCCTGCGATACCCATGCCGGATACAAGCATCATCTAACACCGGCTTATCTCATTTATTTAAAACGCTCACTTATGGATATTTGCCACAGGGAACACTTACATCAGGTAGATTTACTTTCTCCGGCAGAGAAAAAAATTACAGACAGAGAGTATCGTGCAAAGCACACCGGACAGAAAAAATTGGACACTCTGAATAAAGAAATGTTGTCCAAAGGAATTGCTCCACGCCAAACAGTTTTCCAGACACAAAAGGAGTATCTGCGAACCGCTATTGAATACGCTGCCGCTTCTTCCTGCAATATAGAAGAATTTCAAGCGACACTTTTGAAAAACTATCAGATTACTTTAAAAGTAAGCCGAGGGCGTTTCAGCTATCTGCACCCGGAGCGAAATAAGTTCATTACCGGAAGAGCGCTAGGTTCCCATTACACAGAAGATTATCTGTTTTCAATTTGGGAAAAGAAGAAAGAATCCCAAAATCAATCTCACACAAGATCAGATATTTTCACTCCTTATTCTAACTCTACTACCTCTGCATTTACGGAAGAAAAAGAAACGGAAGCCTTCGGTTTTATAAAATCAGACCTGCGACTTGTCATAGATCTGCAGCAACGTGTCAAAGCACAGCGCAATCCGGTTTATGACAGAAAAGTAAAACTTTCTAATTTACAGCAAATGGCAAAAACCATTGCTTATGTACAGGAACGTGGCTATTCCACAGAAGATGATTTGATAACTGCACTTACTACATCACAGTCGGAAACTGCCAACTGTCGAAAAAACCTCCGTTCCACACAGCAGGAATTGAAAAGGATCAATGAACAAATTCATTACACCGGGCAATATCTTGCAAATAAATCTGTTTACAGGGAATTTTTACACGCAAAAAATAAAAAACAATTCCGACAGGAACATCTATCAGAAATCACGCTTTATGAAACTGCACGAAATTTCTTGAAACAACAAACAGCAAGTGAAAAACTGCCTTCTATAAAGCTATTGAAATCTGAAAAAGAAAAGCTGCTATCCATTAAAAATATACAGCATCAGGAATATCAAAAAAGAAAACAATACGAAAAAGAATTGCAGACTGTATGTAAAAATGTAGAGATGATTCTTCATGGACGGTCCGATTTTGAAAAAAGTTCTGAAAAGAATCTGCCACCACGCTAAATCTTATATTCCAGAAATTTCTTCCTTTTTTTGTTGTATTCTTTTGTTATCTGCTTTATACTAAAGGCAAGATAGAAAAGGTGGTGATTTAGTGGAACTGGAAACAACGCTATCGCAAACAATTCGTACCGCAGGAAGCAACTCAGATTATGACTCTGCTTGTAAACGGCTGCTTTCTGAAAAAATCATTCTTGCTTGGATTATGAAAAATTGTTTGGAAGAATATCGGGAATGTAGCATTTCAGAAATCATTGAAAAATATATTGAAGGTGAACCGCAAGTCGCAGAAGTTCCGGTTCTGCCTGATCAGACCAATCCCTCTTTAATCAAGGGAGAACGCACAGAAGATAAAACCATTACGGAGGGAACGATTACCTACGATATTCGTTTCGCAGCAACTGCACCAAAGTCCGGTGAGTTAATCCGTTTAATTATCAATGTAGAAGCACAAAACAATTTTTATCCCGGTTATCCGTTGCTTAAACGCAGCATATACTATTGCAGCCGTATGATTTCTGCTCAATATGGTACTGTATTTTCATCTGCACAGTACGATAAGATTCGCAAAGTCTACTCCATCTGGATTTGTATGAACCCACCAAAATCCAGAGAAAATACTATTACTCAATATTACATTGCAGAAAAATCGCTTGTGGGACATGTCACCGAAAAAGTGGAAAATTATGATTTGATGTCTGCTGTTATAATTTGCCTCGGCAAACCGGACAGTGAGAATTATCACGGAGTTTTAAAATTATTAAATGTCCTACTTTCTTCAGAAACAACACCGAAGGAAAAAGAAAGAATTCTCCATGATGATTTTGATATTGAAATGACGCAGAATTTAGAAAGAGAGGTGTCGCTGATGTGTAATTTAAGTCAGGGAATTGTTGAAAGTACTACCGAGCGAAATACTTTAGACAGTATCCGCAATCTAATGGAAACACTAAACTTGACTACCGAAGAGGCTATGGTAGCTCTGAAAATCCCAGAAGCAGAACGCCCAAAATATTTCGCTATGTTAAAAGAACTATAAAGGGAACGAGGGAAATCCGAATACACAAATTCCGATTTCCCTTTCTTTTTATTTCCTTTTCCTCTCCATCTCATTCTCCATAACCGGCTGTGGCAAATTCTTCATATTTAAAGCCGCCTGTTTTAAATGCAAACGGTCTAACACAGAAATTCGTGTTCCTATCTTACGGGGCTTTACTGGCAGATTATTCATTCTTCCATCAATCATATTATAATTTTGTTCTTCTGTGATCTCTGCACTTCTTAAATATTCTCCATTTTCATAGGCTTTCTGCCAGTTTTCCAAAACAGGTTTTCCACTTTTTTCCCGTATTTCTTGTGGGTGCAGATAGGAAACAATCTGTTCTTTGACTGTTTCGTCAAATCCCGTCGTAACCTGATCCACTATTAACTTTCCACTTCCATCTACCACCACCCAAGCGGCATTTTTTCCGTATGTCGTATGCTCCATCAGGAAAAATTCTTTTCCTTCCACCACCAGATTATCGAAGGCAAGCCAGCTTCCTTCTTTCCCTTCAATATGAAAATTGGTAGTGGCAAGAGAAATCAATGTACTGGACGAACCATTCCGAATAAAACCTGCTAAAACAGTAAATCCCTCTTTTTCCAAATAATAGGCTGCCGCTTCCCCATTTTTATCTAAAATCAGTACGTCCCCGATACTTAGAGCATGTCCGGAAAAATTTTTCGGTAACTGCTTTGCCAAACGGTTTCGGATATTATCCGGTGTTTCATCATACCGCATCCAACTTCTATATACTTGCTTATAATCTGTATAGCGTATCTGAATATGTTCTTTTTGTAATTCTGCATAAGAACGAAAACGCTTTTTTCTGTTTTCCGGAATTTCTCTAAGCTGATACACTGCAAATTGATTACCTGCCATAACCGCTTCTCCTGTATTTCCATTTTTTCATTACAATTCCGCTTCTTTCTTACGGGTGTGGGACGTTTCTTCTTTTTTCTCCTGTTTCTTTAACAGTTCCTTCCGCTCTTTTAAGGCTTTTAGCACAGAAACTTTTCTTCCCATTGTTCCCTCTGGTTTTGCCTGCTCCGCTGTATTTTCCCGTTGTTTTTCTGCCAATATTCTCTCTAAATCTCGCATTGCCTTTTGTACCAACGGACTTTCTTTATAATGGGGAACTAAATCAATCAAGTCTTTGGAGATTTTCCCTCCAGACATCAATTCGTATTCCCCGTCATAAATGCTGCCATCTTCCAGACAAAATCCAATTCCTTTTATCCCATGAATGCGATCCTCTGGAATCGTTTTATATTTTTCTACAGCTTCTTCCAATGTCAGATTTTCATAATATTCTCCCATAGAAGGAAATTCCATACATTCTGCAGCATAAAAAGAAATTTTGGGTTCTTGTACCGTTTCCTGTGGTGTCCTTCCCTGCTTTTCTACTTCTCTTTCGTCAAGATACTGTTCTGCTCGCTTCATGTATTCCTGTAATGTCCCTGTTTTTTCCAACGAAATCGGATTTATATCAATCTTTAATCCAGCAATCCGTATTCCATTTTCCTGAAGCAGATTAAAAAAGACATCTTCCCTGATGTCCCCGGTATAAGAAAGCACCACGTCAAGATCAGAGTCTTCCCTATATAAAGTTTCTCTTGTGCGGCTTCCATATACTCTTGCTGCCAATAAAGTAATTTCTTCATATCCAGCCTCTTCCAGTTCCGCCTGTGCGTAACAAAGCACCGATTCTTCAATGTTCTGACGGCTCTCCCCATGCAACAGTTCTTCTTCCCGAATATCAATCTGTGAAGTTGATGCCAGTTCCCCTTCATATAATCTCTTTTTCTCCCCTTCTATTACAGATTTTTTAAGTTCTTCATAGGAAAACGGCTCGCAAGGTAATTCACCCATTCCTTCCTCTCTAAATATCCAAGAAACAACTTCTTCTTTAGAGGCAGTTATATTCTCATAAAACTGTCCACCAATCTCACGAAACGCTTGGTCATAAATGATATATTCATAGCCTTCTGAAATTTTCTGTAACATCACGTACCCATATCCGGATCGGAAAGCTATGTTATTTTCTTCACTCTCCATCAAGGGTTTTAATGCCTCATACGACTTTTGCGGAAAATATTCTGCCCGTTCAACCTGTTCCTGAAGCATTTCACTATCTATCTTTCTACATACAGTCAAATCTGCCCCTTCCTCTAATAGCAGTGTTTTTGCTGCTTCTTGAAGTGTAACATCAAAGGTATCGTATACCCCTCCATCTAATTCTTGAAACTCTTGATCGTAAAAGGTATAATCATACCCCTCCTCTGTTTCCTGAATAAAGAAAAACTGCCCCGTTGTTTCTATCTGATAAGCCGCTTCTCTTTCTGCTTCTTCAAATAGACTTGCGCTTAAAAATTCCCCCTTATCCTGCTTTTTATCAATCTCTTTTTCTTCCAGATACTCTCTGATTGCTTTCATAGCCTCCTGATCCAGACCATTTTCCAAATCCTGTGCGACCACTCTCCCATTTTCATTTACCAGAACCGGTGCAACTGAAGCCCCATATTCGTTATGCTCCATGAGATAGAAATGTTCCTTCTCAATTTCCACTTCTTCTACCGTATGCCATAAGCCTTCATGCTGTTCCAGTTCCACCTCTTTGGTATCCATACCAATTTTTATTTCTTTTTCGTTTTGAATACTATCTCTTTCATTTCTATCTGTTTCCAATTCTTTCATTTTTCCTTCCAGTTCCTTAATAAACTCTCCTGCTGTTTTTCGTATTGCGTCCATGAAAGTCCTCAATTCCCACATCTTCAGATTTTCACTCCACCCCGCAATATAAGGAAAAGAATAGTCAGAAGTATCCAGTCCAAAATATTGACACACCGTATAAGCAATGCTTTCCGCCTCTATCTCCTTTGTTCTCTGATCTTTTTCTTCTCCTGCCTGTTCCAATACTTCCCTGTCATGCAGCTTTGCATGGGCGATTTCGTGAATGAGTGTTTTTATCGTCTGACTTTCACTCATATCTTCTTTCACAACAATCTCTTTCTTTTTATTATTGTAATATCCCTTTGCTTCTCCTTCTGTTTCATCAAAGCAAATAGGAACAGGGGACAGTTCTCTGACCGCCTGTAAAAATAAGGGGTAATTTTGTACCTGCTCTGTTAAATCCTGTATTGCAAGTTCCGGTAAAGGCTCTCCATACGTTTGTGATACATCAAATACACGGACTACCCGAAAATCAGAAACGACATGCTCAACTACTTCTGTTTCTGGCTGCCCGTCCGGTCCCAAAATCGGCTCGTTTGTTTCCGGATCAAATTTTTCTACAACTTCCTTTTCTTTCCTCTGTGAGGGAACAATAATCTGAATTCCTTTCTCTCCTCTTTTCACCTGACGATGAAAATTTTTCTGCCATGCGGAATACCCTGCTACCAAAGTTGCTTCTGGTCTTTGCAGTGCAATCAAAACCGTATTATTAAAGCTGTAATTATAAAATTTTGACATGGTTTTTAAATATTCTGCATACCGTTCTGATGTAAATAATTCTTTTACACCTTCTTCCAATTGCTTCGTAATTTCATACATTTGCTGCTCTCTATTTCCTGCCATAGACAAATCCTCCATAGTAAAATGTCCCGCCAGCTTCCTGACGGGACTTCACTTCTATAACTGTTGTTCCTGCTTTTTCTTCTGCATATTCCTATTTTTCCAGCCTTTTTCCATATTTCTTTGTGTGGTTTTCAATCTGCCAAGCACCGAAGATTTTTCTATTTTCCCTTTTCGACCTTCTGACACTCTGCCTGCATAATTGACTGACCTTCTAGGCAAATCTGCCACCTGATCTACTTCTTTCTCCTGATCTTGTGGCATTTCCTTTTCGTCCATATTCAAAAGGGAGTTCAGTTCTGCAAGCCTTTCCATCTTCTCCTGCAATTCCTTTTCTTTTGGAAAAGGCTTCACAACCTCCTCCTGTGCTGTTTCCAACTGTTTCTGCAATGTTTCTAATTTTTGCTCTGTTTCTTCCATTTTCTTCTCAATTCCACCTAGCGCATTACTGATACGTTGTAAATTTCCAAGAATATCCTTTCCCATCTCAAGCAGATAACTGCATTTTCTCTTAATGGTCATGATGTACCGTTGATTAAAAGCATCAAATTTTGCGTATAAAGAAAAGTCATGAAAAGTTCCTATCTTGCCCTCTGTATGAATAGCTTTTAGTCCTTCACATGCCGCCAAAAGTGCGGTTCCTGCTTCTTTTTTATCCGTAAATGTTTTGTTGGAAATAATCATGGAAAAATCTTCATTCTCAAAAATAGGACGGACAGCTTCTGCGTCAGATCGAAGCCCCGCAAGGCGCTCTTTCTGTGCAGCAATCTGCATCGGATAATTCTTTGCAATATCCATTTCCAGTTTATATTTCTGGCTGGTATGGTTTGCTTTTAATAATTTCAATTTACTTACCTGTATATCCAAATCCATTTTTTCCTTGATATAAGGATTTCCTGTTGCCAACGCCTTAATTTCCGCATACGACAATGCTGTGTCATCGACATCTTCACAGGCACGGACAGGGGATTTGCTTGTCATAATCTGGGAAATAAATTTCTGTTTATTCTCCAAAATCTGCCACATATACGCATCAAATGTATTTTCTGTCACATACCGGAAAATCTTGACTTTTTTATTTTGATTGCCCTGCCGCAAAATTCTTCCCTCCTGTTGTTCCAAATCTGCAGGCTTCCAGGGGCAATCTAAATGATGCAAGGCAATCAGGCGATCTTGAATGTTCGTCCCTGCCCCTAATTTTGGGGTAGAACCCAGTAAAACCCTGACCTGACCGGAACGCACTTTTGCAAAAAGTTCTGCCTTTTTTGTTTCGGTTCCCGCTTCATGAATAAACACAATTTCCTCTTTGGGTATCCCTTTTGTTACCAGTTTTTCCCGAATATCATCATATACATTAAAAGAACCGTCATTTTTCGGTGTTGATAAATCACAGAAAATAAGCTGTGTAGAAAGCTGCTCCTTTGTTTCCTCCCAAATGGAAAAGGTATTTTCCACACAACGGTTAATCTTGCTATCTTCATAATCCGGAAGCATGTCATTGATAAGACGCTGATCCAATGCACATTTTCGTCCATCGTTGGTGATTTTAAGCATATTATCAACAGAAGCGTCCACACCTCCACTTCTTACAATTTCCGCACGTTCCCCAAACGCTGCCACTAATTCCTGTTGTTCTTCGCTTGGCTTTAATACTTCATTGATATATTCTGCTTCCGGCACGGGTAAATGCAACATGTCCGCAGTCTGAATATCCGCACTTTCTTTAAAAAGCGAAATCAATTCTGGAAGATTGAAAAAACGGGCAAACCGTGTTTTTGCACGATAGCCCGTTCCTTCCGGTGACAACTCCACCGCTGTTACCGTTTCCCCAAAAGTTGCCGCCCAAGAGTCGAAATGTCCCAACTGTAACTTTTGCAAAGTATCATATTGTAAATACCGCATAATGGTATATAATTCCGTCATACTATTCGAAACGGGAGTTCCTGTGGCAAATATAACGCCCTTTCCTCCCGTCAATTCGTCCATATATCTGCATTTCATAAACATATCTGAGCTTTTCTGTGCGTCAGTCTGTGCAATCCCTGCAATATTCCTCATTTTTGTATAAAGGAACAAATTTTTGTAAAAATGGCTCTCGTCTACAAACAGCCTGTCTACCCCTAACTGCTCAAAGGTCACAACATCATCTTTTCTAGTATCATCGTTTAATTTTTCCAGTCTTTTCTCCAGACCTTTTCTCGTTCTTTCCATCTGTTTTATGGTATAACGTGGGCTGTCATCACTTTGTGCTTCTTCGATTGCCAGCATAATTTCTTCTATCTGCTGTTCAATCATTGCTATCTGACGCTCTTTTGACAGTGGGATACGCTCAAACTGGCTGTGTCCAATGATAATTGCATCGTAATCTCCTGTGGCAATCCGAGAACAAAATTTCTTTCGGTTCGCTGGCTCAAAATCCTTCTTTGTAGATACCAGCACATTGGCTCCCGGATATAACCGGAGGAAATCACTTCCCCATTGTTCTGTCAGATGATTCGGTACAACATAAAGATTTTTCTGCGAAAGACCAAGCCGCTTACTTTCCATTCCCGCTGCGATCATCTGGAAGGTTTTTCCAGCCCCTACGCAGTGTGCCAGCAATGTATTTCCTCCATACAATACATGAGCTACTGCATTTTTCTGATGTGGCATCAGCGTGATTTCCGGTGTCATTCCTACAAATTGAATATGACTTCCATCATATTCTCTGGGACGGATACTATTAAAAATCTCGTTATATTTCTTACATAAAGCTTCCCTTCGATCTATATCACGAAAAATCCATTCCTTAAAGGCTTCTTTAATCATATCCTGCTTTTGCTGTGCCAGCATGGTTTCTTTCTTATTTAATACCCTGTGTTCTCCGTCAGCGTCCTGTATCGTATCATAAATCTTCGTATCCCGCAGATTTAACGCATCTTCCAGCAAACGATAGGCATTTGCACGAGCTGTTCCATAAGTAGCAGTTACCCTCGTATTCCCATACGTATCCAGCGATTTTCCTGAAATATTCCACTGTCCGTTTACCGGGGCATATTTTACTTCAATCCGACTTCCAAGGTAATAGTCTGGTGTCTGAAAGAGTTCTCCCATAAACTCAGTAATATAATCTGCGTCCACCCACGTTGCACCAAGCCGGATTTCAATTTCTGAAGCTTCTAATTCTTTGGGCTGCACTTTTTCAAGTGCCTGTACATTCACCTGATAGCGATCCTGATTTTCAGCAAATTGTTTTGCCACTTCCAGCTTTACCCGGACATTCCCTGATAAATATTCATCTGAAGTTTCCCACTTTTCTGTCAATGGATTTTGAAAAATAACCCCTGTTAATTCTTCGATAATCTCTGTCTCTGGCTTTCCTGTCAATTCTGTCATAAAGGACAAATCTATTTTTGCACGTTCTGCCAAAGACAAAGCAAGCGCTTCGCTTGCGGTATCCACACGCTCTACCGGTTCTGCCTTTCGGATTGTGCGCTTATGAAAAATATCCGCTTTTCTTTTTAACTTTCCTTCTTCGTCTAAAAATTCCAGAGAAGCAAGCAAACAATAACTACTGTCCTGTGAAAATGCCCGACGGTTTGCAGTGCTGTTGATCAGTCCATATTTCGCTGTAAAAGTATCATAGGTTTGGTTTAATTCCTTTTGAAGATTCTTGATTTCCTCCTCACTGGCATCTTCCATCTGGCTGTCAATCAATTTTTTGGTAATGTCCCGAAGCTCTATCATGCCTAAGACACGTTCTGTTGTCACAGCAGGTAAATCCATACGGTTCATTCTGGAGTTTTCCCGATAATATACCTGTCCGCCAACCTTTGCAAAGCTGAAATTCTTCACGGACGGATCAGCCAAAATGGAGTCTTCTGTTTCATTTAAGTCCAATTCGTCAAACTCCCTGACTGTAATCTGCCCTTGAATGAGAGGAATAACCTCTTTTAACTGTTCTTCCAAAGAAATGTCTTTCTTCGGTTTTACCGTAACTTCCATTCTTCCATACTGATTACTCTCGAAAGCAAAGTCCCCCAACACCATTTCCGGATGTTCTACAAAATAAGAATTGATTTTATATCCCTCTTCGGTTTCTCCCACTTCCACCCAAGAAGGCTTCTGCAGCACCGCCCGATCCCGTTTTTGGAAAAATAAAATATCGGATACGACATCTGTTCCGGCATTTTTGCGAAACGCATTTTCCGGCAAACGGATTGCGCCTAATAAGTCTGCTTTCTCCGCAAACTGTAATCGCACTTTTTCACTCTCTTTATCCATTGTCCTGCTTGAAGTAATCACTGCTACTACACCGCCGGGACGTATCAAATCCAAGGACTTTACAATAAAATAGTCATGAATCATCAGAGAATACTTATCATATTTTCGGTCTGATACCTGATAATTTCCAAATGGCACATTTCCAATCACACAATCAAAAAAACTTTCCGGATATTCTGTTTTTTCAAATCCCTTTACCTCAATGCGGTTCTTTTGATAAAGCTGACCTGCAATCTTTCCCGAAATCGGATCTAATTCTACGCCATACATCTGAATGTTCTGCATACTCTCCGGCACAAGCCCCATAAAGTTTCCCACACCGCAGGAAGGTTCCAGTACATTTCCCGTAGATAAGCCCATATTTTCTAAAATCTGATACATGGCTTTGATCACCGTAGGCGGTGTATAAAAAGCATTCAACGTAGAAGAACGTGCCTCTTTATATTCACCTTCACTCAGTAAACTTTTCAATTCCTGATATTCCTGACTCCACTCTTCTTTTCTGTCATCAAATGCCGCTGAAAGACCACCCCAGCCAACATATCTGGATAAAATTTCCTGTTCTTCCGATGTTGCCAAACGGTTTTCTGCTTCCAACTTTTTTAATAAAGAAATTGCTTCTATGTTTCCACGAAACTTTTCTTTTGGGCTTCCAACTCCCAACGCATCGTCTGTAATCTGAAAGTTATTCTGTTGTTCTGCACTTTTTTTCTGCTGTGGGGCAACATCTTCCTCTGTCTGATTTCGTTTTTGTGGAACAGCCGTTATGATTTCTCCATCTGCACCTATCACATCTATCGTATCTCCAACCTCCGTATTAGACTGCGATAGGATTGGTTCTTTCGATTTTTCTGTATCAAGTGGCTCTGCCTGCATAAAATCAAACAGGGATAATTGTTGCTCTCCATACGCAACGGATAGTTCTTTTTGCCGCTCTGGAAACAGCGTATACGTCCCTTCTATATACTGATGAAGAATTGCAAGGGTTTCCACACGCTTTTCATAGTTCTCAAATTCTAACGGCAAGGCTGCAATAGCTTCATCCATTTTTTTAACCAGTTCTTCCGCTGTTTCTTCCTGCTCTAACAGAAGTGGTAACTCCTGTCTTTCTTCTTCCCCTAAAAAACTGTCTGAAAATGGACGTTCAATCTCCTCTGGCAACCGATAATAAAAGGAAACAATACGGTTCGCCATCTGTTCTCTCTCATAAGAGGGCATTCTTGTATAATCTTCCGCCTTTAAATAAAAATCCTGATCAATCAAAAACTCAATACGCCTTGCCACCTGTGTCCATTTCAAAAATACCGTAGCCTCCGGGTGACTGTAAGAGCCTCTTTCCAGCTTTAATCCCTTCCCATCATAATCTGCATGAGAATGATCCGCTCCGGAAAGTGCATGGCTTCTTCCACCAATTCCATAGCTTTCCTTTACAAAATCTGCTTTTTCTCTTTCGCTTTTATCTTGAATAAAAAAAGAATAGGTACTGAGTCTTCCATCACGATAGGAACCACCGCCGACTAAAAACGCATCAATTTCATCTTGTGTGATAAAAATAGAATGTTCCTCCCAAGCAAACCCTTCTCTTGCCTGATAAGGAACTGCTTCTTTCGCAAATTTCTGAAACTGTTCTAAGACTTTATCCGGGCGATAAAAATGAAAGCGCATAATCTCTTTATCCTCTTGGTAATACTCTGCCAGTGCTTCCAATCGCTCATTCAAATCTGCCAAATACCCCGGTTGCTCCAGTAACGCACAAACCTTTTCCGTAACCGTTGGAAAAGTATTGCGGAATACTTCTGTATCTTCAAATACCAGTTCTGCAACGCCCTCTGCCATATCCTGTTCCATATAAATTAAGACGTCTGCATGTTCTTTCAGCGCATTTTCTCTTGCAGCATCTAAAACAACCTGCGGCGCATACTCCCCCTGTCTGAGCAACTGGTGTATTCTTCCACTGACTTCCTCCCAAGATAAGAATACTTTATCTAATACATGATCACGTACCGTATGCCCCACTGCAATCTGCATACCTAATTCATCATACCAGACTGCATACTCCCTTCCTGAAATCTGTAAACCGATACCACCTTTTCCATATTCTTTTTGGACAAATTCTGTATACGCTTCTTCTGGCTGCTCGATCATAAAATTATAGATAATCCGTAAATGACTTCCTTTCCGGTTTCCTCCATAGCGCAATACTTCATCTACAACTTCTGCCGAAATTGTCACTTCTTTTGCATAAAGAGCAGCCTGCCTTTCTTCAATTTCACGAATCTGTTTTTCTACGGGAGGTAATTGGGGCAAAGAAAGAGCAGAGGCAATTTCTTCCTCTGCTCCATCGAAATCCTGTTCTGTTTGTTCCTCGCTTAATTGTATACCAATTCCGTCAAAACGCTCTCCTCTGCCATCTGCTGGAGATTGTTCAGGTGTGCCACCCACTTCATCTGATCTGCCTCCTTGTCCGGAGCCGGATATTGAATAAGAAGCCCCTTCATCAGAACTTCCATTCTCTCCTGTGCTGCTTTCTCGATTTCCATCAGATGTTTCTCCAATTTTCCTGTCAGCAACATGCTCTGATACCAGTTCTTCCGGTTTTCCTTCAGGAATGTTTTCCGAAGCATTCCGTACTTCCCGATGTTCACTGGTTCGTTTTCTATTGTCAGGTTCGGAAACAGGTAATCCCCTTTGCGGTAGTATGTCAGTTCCATTCTCATTTCCTCCATTTTCTTCGCTTTCTTGCATTAACGTGTTAAATTCATTATAATGTGTCTGAGAAGAATTTTCAACCCTTTTTTGAGATTTTTCCTTTTGTTCTTCCCAGTCCATTCTCCATACTGTCCGCCCAATATCCCGAAGAATCGGTTCTACAATCTGATTGGTTGCATTTCCTAAAAACGGAAGGACTGACATCGAACGAAAATCTGTAATTGCAGTAAAATCCCCTTCTTCCAAAACGTCCATAGGATCAAGACCGCAGCGACGTGACAAAGAATAAAAGATACTGTTTTGCAGCAACTCCCGAAACTCCGTCTGTATGGTCTGTTCGTCCAAATCTTCTAAAAAAGTGCCTTCTACTTCATATTCCAGACCTTCCATTGCTTCTTCCAGATTTTCCTCTGTCATATCTCTTGCAATTTTCCAAAGTGCCGACGTAAGGGCAACGGTATCTTCTCCTGCCAGACCATATACCTCAGACAAATGATTCAAAAGCGACTCTTTTTGATGTTCCTTCAACTGCCATAAATACGGTGTTTTTCCCCCCTGCACTTTGTGTGTATCGGAAACATCAAATACATATCGCAGTCTTTTTTTCGGGTATCTGTCATCAATTAAAGCAATCCCTTTTGCTCCCCGGTTTACCCACCGTTTCATTTTGTGGTTCCAAACTTCCAGTTCTGCACAGGCAGTTGCCCCCGGACGCTGTGCATGAATTAAAAGTGTATCAGAAAAAGAGTAACGGTACAGTTGTGATGCAGTATCCAGATAATGCAGCCAATCTCTTGGAGAACTGCTGATTTTTTCAGCTTCATATTGGGCAAGTCCCAAAATCTCATAGAGTTTTCCCATGAGCAATCCCTCCTCATCTTTCTATTTTCTTTTTGGAAATTCCATTTTAAAACTTGCCCTATCCCCTTGCAGTTCCAGCAATAAATCTGCTGTAAACTTCTTTCCCGTCCTCTGGGAATAAAGATCAGTCACACGGGTTTTCCCATGCTCTAAAAGTTCCTTTGCCATTTTCTGATCCAACGTCTTTTTCATTCCAACGAGATAACGGCTCTCTTTCCAAAGGGCAAAATTGCAATCATGGGAAGAACAATAAAAATTCTTTTTCCCTTCATACACAGGACTTCTGCATACCGGACATTTCCCGATACTTTCTTTTTCGTAAAAACGGTATCGTTCCTCTTTTGGAATTTCCCCGCAACCTGCAATCAATTTCTGGACAAATTCCGTAATGTCCTCCATAAATGTTTCGCTGATAACTTCCCCTCTCTCCATACGAAGTAATTCATTCTCCCATTCTGCTGTTAAAGCCGCTGATTTTAATTCTTCTGGCAATACAGAAATCAATGCAATTCCTTCTTTCGTAGGAAGAAGCTGCTTCCCCTTTCTTACGGCATATCCGGAAGACACCAATTTCTCAATAATGCCCGCTCTTGTTGCAGGAGTTCCTAATCCCTTCTTCTCTGTTCCCACATCAAAAGAATGATTTCCGGCTGTTTCCATTGCAGAAAGCAGAGTATCTTCTGAATACGGTTTTGGCGATGCTGTAAAACGCTTTCTCTTTTCCGGTCTCCTTCCTGCTATTTCCATTCCATCTGAAATGTTTTCCGGAATCGAAACCTTTTCTTCTTTTTCTCCCGTTTCTTCTGATTTTCTCATATTTTCCTGAAATGCTTTCAAAATTTTTTGAAACCCCGGTTCTACCATCTTCTTCCCTTTTGTTGCAAAAAGGTGTTCTGCACATTCTGCCGATACTTCTGTTTCTTCAAAAACCGCCGCTTCTGAAACTGCCTGTGCTAATCTCTGTCCAATCAGATAGAAAATATCCTTCTGTTTTTTCGATAAAGTCCCTATATCCTGTTTCCATGCTTCTTTCGTTGGAAGGAGCGCATGATGATCGGAAACCTTCTGGTTATTGATGATTGCCCCTACATTTCTCCCTACCAGCTCCCTGCTACAAAAAGGAAGCATATCTGAAAGAATATCCAAAAGTTCCAGTACAGACTGTTCCATATCTTCTGTGATATATTGGCTGTCTGTTCTGGGATACGTTACCCATTTTTCTTCATACAATTTCTGCAGCTCTGTCAATGTTTCCTGTGCGGTATATCCAAAAAATCGGTTTGCTTCTCTTTGCAGCGTAGTAAGATCATATAGCTTTGGCGGATTTGTTTTTTTCTGTTTGCGTTCCACTTTTAAAATGTGAATGGGGTTTCCTTCGCACATTTTTACCAGTGCATCTGCCTCTTCTTCTTTTTTCATTTTTTCTGATGTAACAAAAAAATCAAGCACCGGAAGTTCCACCTGATAATAGGCTTCTTTCTCAAAATTTTCCACCTTCTTCTGACGTTCCACTAACATAGCAAGAGTGGGCGTCTGTACTCTTCCTACGACCATTCTCTTATAATAAGTAGTTGTAAATGCTCTGGTGGCATTCATGCCAACAAGCCAGTCTGCTTTTGCCCTGCAAACAGCAGCTTCGCACAGTCTTTCATACGCTTTTCCATTTTTTAAATTGGAAAATCCATTACAGATTGCCTGTTCTTCCATAGAACTGATCCATAATCTTTTCACTGGAAGGCTGCTTTTCGATAAATCATACACTCTTTTAAAGATCAGTTCCCCTTCTCGACCTGCATCACAGGCATTTACGACATATTCCAAATCTTTTCGGTTTAATAATTCTTTTAATACATCAAACTGCTCTTTTTTATCTTTGGCAATCCGTAACTCCCATGCCTTTGGAAGAATTGGAAGGTCTGCAAACTCCCATTTCTTATACCTTTCATCATATACTTCCGGGGCTGCATACTCTGCCAAATGTCCCAGACACCAGCTTACAATACAGTCCTCTCCTTCCAGATAACCGTCTTCTCTTTTCTTTGCCCCTAATACTTCTGCCAATGCCTGTGCAACACTGGGCTTTTCTCCTAATACTAAAAACATATTGTTCCTCTCCTTTTCAAAAAGGACAACCTTTTCATAAGCTGTCCCTGTTTTGTTCTATTCTTCTGTTTCTTCTGCGTCCTCTGTATCTTCATCTTCATCTTCATTGATATACGGACCGTTATAAAATTCTAAATCTTCATCTTCGGCATCTGTTTCTGCCTTTTTCGGTTTTGCAACCTTAAAATAGTAATAGGCTCCTGCGCCGCCTGCCGCAAGTAAACCGATTGCAAGCAGTACACCCGTCTGATTTTCTGCCTTATCTGCTTTTTTCTCTGGCTTTTCTGCCTCCGTTTTTTTCTCTGTTTCCGGAATGACCACAGACGGAGTTTCTGTCTGCGGCTTCTTTTCTGGAACAAATTCTGCCAGATCATTTTCATCTACCATAGAAAGCATATACACATTTTCGGTAGAACTGGAACGGTCTAAAACAAGAAAAAAGGTATTCCCGTTTTTTGTCTGAACTGTCAAAAACTGCTTTGTGCTGTCATTGTTCTTATCGTCCAGAATCTGTCCGTTCCCCGGAACAGAAAACGGTGTTTCCTCTTCCGTCTGCCCCTCCTGTGGGGCTGGTGTCTGCTCCGGTATCGGAGTAGGAGCTTCCGTTCCCTGCTCTGTCGGTATTCCTTCCCCTGTATATGCAAATGCTGTCGCACCGGTACTGCAAGCAATTCCCATACTTACGATACAGGCTGCCAGCCATTTTTTAAATTTCACGTTCACCATTTGTTTCCTCCTTCGTTTCCTCTTTTTCTGAAAAATCACTTTTGCGTGGATTCTCGTAACGATTCCCGGTAAGCTGAAACTCGCCTTTCTGCAGTTTTTCTAAAACCTGCAAAAGCTCCCGGCTCTCAAGGTGCATGGAACGGATACTCTTTAAAATTTCTGTATCTTCCAACTGCTTCTTCTGAATCAGCAGCATTTTCAAATGTTCCTGCCATTGTGTAATCTTTGTTTCTGTTTTTTCAATTTCCTCTAACACTTTTTGTAACTTCTTATTCAATATCCTGCCTCCATCTCTTTTTAAGGAAGTCTGCCAAATGCCATAAAATGTTGCTGCCAGTATGGGGTACTGATATTTGCATACTGAATGGGATCACCACAGTGGATCATCACTTGATTGCCTACATAAATCCCCACATGGCTTGCTCCCGGCGTATCATACGTGCCTTGAAAGAAAATTAAATCTCCCGGCTTTGCCTGTTCCGGCGGAACATAAGCACAACAGGAACGTAACCCGTCAGCAGTCTGTCGTCCCACATTCCAGTCATTGCCACAATTATTGATTACCCATGATACAAATCCGGAACAATCAAAACTGGTGCTTGGAGATGCACCGCCCCATACATAGGGATAACCCAAATATTTTTCTGCTTCCCGTATCATATTAGCAAAGCGTTCATCCGTCAAAGCCTCCGGTGGAATTTCATACCCAAAACCGCCATTTCCTCCACCCATTGGAATGGTATTTTTATCAAAGAGATAGTCCCGATTTCCATAAGTGGTATTATAAATGTCATAGCGTTTTTCTTCATTTTCGTCCATGCGGCTGCGAAGAACAGCATCCAAGCCTTTATTGGTCAGGGTAATGTCCATACGGTTTACTTCCTCTGTTGTTGTGACTTCAATCTCATTTTTTCCATTACTGTCCGCAATAAAAGCCTCCCAAGTCTGATGTCCATGTGCAGAAGCCGCCGCATGATTATCATAATAAACATCAAACTGAACGCCGTAACGGGCAAATGCTCCCGTATCTTCCACCGTATACTCCACACCATTCATTACAACCTTTGTTCCAATGGGTACAAACGGATTGTTGGCATCTACCGCAATGGTATGGTTTGCTTTTGGATAGACACCGCTTGCTGTCGGACCGCCTGACCAGCTTCCACAGCAAATAGAACAGTTACAATATCCACTGGTTACAACCTTTCCAAGAGATTCTCCTACTTTTACTTTCTTTGTTTCTGTTACAACCTCTTTGGTTGCTTCTGTCGTTAAATGGTATTGCTGTTGAAAGATTTCTTCTATTTCTCCTGCCACCTGTTCATAAGTAAAGTCCCCATATAAGGCTGTAAAATAAGAAATCAGGTGATACGGATTGTGTGAAATCTCGTCCACCTGATAGCGGTATTCCTCGTAGCCCTCATGTCGGGCTTCCATACTGTTAATCTGTTGATTTAACTCTGCCTCTAATTTGGAGTAGGCGTCCTCTACGGCATAAATATCTTCATCATCACTGGCATAGGTTGTCCCTACAACTGTAGAAACAGTCCCTTGAAATACCGCACTGCAACTGGACATTCCCACACCTATCATCAGGACAAATAGAAGAATCGCAATCACAATTCCAAAAAATCCCTTATGTGTCTTAAAAAAAGACGTCACAATGCTTTTTGCTTTTTCTAAAAAAGTCTGCGCTGTCTTTGCTGCCTCCGCAGTTGTCTTTTCTCCCTGCTGTGCTGCCTGCCTTGCTTTTTTATAACGCTGTTTTTGCCAGAAACGGTTTAACAGATGTTTTCTCTCCTGTGCCTGTTTTCCTGCTCTCTCTGTTTTTATATCGTCTGCAGTTCCCTGCATAGGATCAAAATGCAAGGAATTCTTTACCGATTCCTCCTCTTTATATCTTCCTTTATGATACTGTACCTGTCGTCTTGACTTTTTTACGGCATAACGTAAGGCTTGTTCGCTAAGTATTCCGGATTGCTTTGCCCCTTCTGTCGCCGCATTTTCATCTGTTTCCTGTGTTTGCAGAGAATTTTCAATGGCACTGGCTGTTACAGAAATTCCTTTTTTGGCAATCCCCATTCCTGCACCACGGATCATGCCATTTCCCTCATCGGAAAAAGAAATTTTCTTTTGGGAACGTCCTGCTTCTTCTTGCAACCGCTTCTGCTTTTGTTTCTTTTCCCGAAAACTTTCTAAAGAGCTATCCTGCGGTTTCCTTCCCTTTCCATCTTCTGGACTGACAGCATTCTCTTCCTCTGTTTTTCTCCTACGGGCATGTTCCTGTACCAGCTTTTTCTTACGGCTGTCCCGTTGTGAACTCTCGCTCTCGAAAGATTGGTTCTTTGCTTTTACCCGAAGATTTCCCATGCGGAGAGAATGTTCTGATATTTCTTCCTTTCCATTCTCTCCTTCCAATTTCTCCGCCGACTCTGAAATGGTAACAGGTTCTCTGGAGAACTTCCCATCTATGTCTTCTTCTCTGTGGCTTGCAAATTTTTTCAACATGTTTTGTTTCTTTTTTCTTTGTCCGGCTGAAACTTCCTGCTCTTCTTTCTCTGCAAGCACGGTTTCTTTATCCGTTATATTTTTTTCTGATAATGCTTTTTCAATCGGTCTATCTCGTGCCAGCCCCCTTCCTTCCTGTCTGATCTTTGTTTTTTCCTCACGTTCTATCTCCCGGACTGGCTTTTCTCTTGCCTGATATTTATGTTCCTGCATCGTATATCACTTCCTTTTTCTCTGCTTTCTCGTATCCTAAACACCTTTTCCTGCGTGTTTTTCCAAATCCGAAGGTCTGGTTGTCATAAGCGAATACAGGCGCAGATTATGATTAAAACGGTCTTTAAAAGGAATGATGACATTTCCATAAAAAATCAATCCCTCTCCTTCTCCGCTATTTGTCACATAGGAAAGCTGATGCGGAGAAATATTCAGTTGTTTTGCTAAAATCTGTCTATCTCCCGCCGCCTGATTCAGCATATAAATGAAATCAGAGTTTTCAAAAATATTCTCAATTTCACGGCTGGCAAGGAGGTCTTTAATGTTCTGCGTAATTCCTGTTGGTATCTGTTTGTGATTAACAGACAGTTTTTTATCTGTCCCTCCGGAGTTTTCACTCATTTTCATCGGAATGTCCCTTCATTCCCGGCATAGCATATCTTTTTGTCCTGTGTTTTTACACAAACCGAAACGACAGCGGAGCCTCGTGGAGCCATTATATTCCCAAACATCACAGAATGGGGTTCAGGCTCTATGCGTTGCGTGTGTTTCAAATATTATTCTGAAACTTCCACTCGGATTAGGGTTGCAACCCCCTTCCCGTTTTCTTCTCCACTTATACTCTTAATTGTTTCCTTCGGCTTCAATTAAGACGGCATACACAATACTCCTTTGCAATATTTTAAGTATTATGCTTTGTTTACCTCCCCATTTACGGAATCGCTTCCAGATTTCTACGGAATAAGCGGCAGTCTGCTCTTCTTTCAAAAGCAAATGGAACTCATCTATATAGTATCGGGTAGACTTATGGGCTACACGGTTTACGGTCACACGGTTCCACACCTGATCCTGTACAATCAACATTCCTAACTTCTTTAACTGCTTTCCTAAATCTTTAATATCAAAACATACAATGCGATTATTCAGTTCTACGTTGGTATGGTGATTAAATACATTCAGGGAGCCATTGACATAAATTTCAAGCGCTGTGGCAATCCTCTGTGCCTGTACTTCTTCCTGTTTTCTCAGGCAGTCATATAAATCTCCAAGTACCGGCATATTTTCCGGTATTGGATTTTCAAAATATTTCTGATATACCAATGGCAGACAACGGTCTATCACAGATTTTTCCTCTGCTTCAATTCCATTTCTGGAACCCATAATCAACTCGCAGAGAGATAAGATAAAATCACTCTTAAATCCAAGAGGATTGTCATCATCAGAGTAATCCAGATTGATGTCCATCGGATTGATATAATCGTGGCTTGTTGGGGAAATATGAATCACCTGTCCCCCCAGTGCATGTACCAATGGGTAATACTCTCCCTCTGGATCGCCAATAATAATATCGTCCTGTGTTGCAAAAAATACATTGGCAATCTCTCTCTTTGCCGCAAAAGATTTTCCTGAGTTATGTACCACTACGCCACAAGATAAAAGAAAATTCTGATAGCCTTCTACGGAAATATCATAAACAGGAACCGCTTCTTCTAAACTCAGGAAACGGACTGCCTTCACTTCATGTTCCGGTATAAACTTTGCCCCTACTTTCAAGTTACAGGCTTCCACATATCCTGCCGACTGCGTAAGAAACCAGTGATCCGGAGTACAGCGTACTGTTTCTCCATTTTCCAGTTCTACCTCTACCAGTTCCGTAACTTCTTTCGTGCACCGCACGTCATATCCTCTGGCTTTTACAAGCTCCTGCTTCTGGAAATCAAAACTATTGACAAAAACTTCCTCTTTCTCTGCAAACAATTCTAAAAAGCTGACTTTTCTTCCATCGGGTAACAGCAGTTTTGTTTCCCCAGTAAAGCACCCAGGCGTACCAAGAATCAGACCATTTGGATTTTTCAGCTTCTTTCTGTCTACCATAATCATGTTATTGGATAACGCATTTAAGCCATAATATAGGGATTCTCCTCCCATAAATAACTCCTGCGTGGTAAAAGGCACAAAAATAGCAGTAGATGTGGTGGTCAATGCCCGTTTAATCGGAATCATATTCATTCCCAACGGAATACTGCTCATCAATCCCTGCTCCTGCATATAATCCAGACGTCGTAAAGAACAATTATATTTCTGTGCAATCCCGGCAGTCTGGAATACTGCATTATCCAATTCCTGCTTTGTTTTTGCTGTATTCAGAAAAAGAACTGTTACCAAAAACATTCGCTCATTTCTGGACTGTAAATCTTCCAACAGCCGCTTGGCTTCTCCTCCGTATGTATTTAAGTCAGAAGGTATGATGTCTATATCGTATCCTGCACGTACTGCTTTCTTCTGTTCCTCAATTTTCATACGGTTAATATCTGTCACCTTATTTTTTACCAGTTTAATGGCTTTCATCTGATCTATGGACTGGATATGAAGATTTACAATCAGGTTTCTGTTCATATCCAAAAATTCTGCCAGCATTTTATCTGTCAACTCCGGTGCTAAAATCTGAAGATACGACGCTGCACCTATGGTATTTCCCATCTGAAAGGTTTTCCCTTCTTTAAAAACAAAACTGGTAGGCGCTACAAAATCCTTTGTTCCCATGCCAGAACGTAAGATCCTGTCATAAGAAAACTGAAATGGTACTTTTTCTTCCGGATTAAAAGTTTCATAGAGGATTTGCAGCCTTTCTTCTCCATTCAATGGATATGCAGACACACCAAGAACCTTAAAATTATTTAAAATATCGGCTTCAATACGCTCCAGTTTTGGTTTTGCTTCCCGGATATTCTCTGCTTCAATTCCGAAAGTAATATACTTTGTCCGTACCAGACCATTATTCCCTTTTGCAAGCTGATCCCTTAACATTTGTGCATACTCCATACGCACATCATCAAAAGCATCATTCTGTGGCTGAATTTGTATTACGGATTCAAATTCCTTCATATTACTGTGATGATTGATAAAGGAAATCTGAAAATGTATGGTGCTGTCAAAATAATTTAAGAAATCACACCAGTTTTCAAAAATAGCATTCTTATCTTCATTCTGGGCAAGCTGGTAGTTAATATCATAAAAACGGATTGTTTTGGAATAATACTTTTCCTGAACCCTGCAAATTCCGTCTTTTGCCATCTCTCTGTATGGAATGGAGTTCTGTGCTGATATGTTCCGTTCCTGTTTTCTTTTCACATTGGTACATCTCACCTTTCCGGTAGAAGATTTCTTTTCTGAATAGGAATGCTTCTTTTCTATCCTCTTATTCGGTGTAGGTTTCTTATCCTTTCTCTGCGATCCACTTTTTCTGCTTCCTTTTTTTCTCCTCTTTTCCTCACGGGCAGCTCTTTTTGCTTCCTTTTTCCTGCGGATTTTATCTGCCCTTTCCTGTTCTTTTTCTAATTTTACTGCCAGTTTTTCGGTACGCCTCAGGGCTGTTTTCTCACTTCTTGTAAGTTTTACAGGTTTTCTCTTATCCATTCTGTCTACCATCAGGCTTCCCTCCTTTTTTCTTTCTCTCCGTCTGCGAATTTTCCTCCTTCTCATAAAAATTTTCTATTTCATATTTGCGGACTGCTGGACGTTGCAGTTTCACTTGAATAATATGGAACAAAATCTTTTCCAGTGGCATTCCATCTTTCTCATACATTGCAAATAAAAAAGCTGGAACCATAAGAATGACCATACCTGTTGCTGCATTACTCGTCCCAATCCAGTCTTTTGTTAAAAAATAAAACGGTAATCCCATTGCCGCCGCAATCGAAAGGCAAAGAAGCTGCCTTTTTGTCAAATTCAAGACCACTTTATTTTTTACCTTTGTCAAATCCTTTGGTACGGATACAAATGCCATCTTTTTTCCGACCAGAGTGAAAATGGCTGTCACAGGTTCAGCAAATCTCCCATCTTCTTCTCTGATGTTTCCTTTCTTTTATTTTCCTGTAATATTTCTGTTCCCAAAGAACAGGCAACTTCATTTCCCCACACGTCCCATCCTGGTGTTTCTCTACGTGCAAACAGTTCAATACGTGGTACATCTCCCATTAACTGCTCAATCCGTCTTCTTGCCACCTCTGGTTTCTTACTATGTTCCTCAATATGGTTTACAATAACCTGATGCACACGTTTGGAATAACGTTTTGGACTTCCTTTTGTTGCAAGAATACAAATCTCTGCATTGGCTCTTGTCCAGTACCCCATACCCCAAAACAAAGAATCTGCTTTTTTATTCTGTTTGATCCACACAAATGCTACACTTTTATAGGTAAATCCCCACGCATCAATTACCTTCCAGATTTCTTTTAGAAGTGGAAATGTAACCCATAAAAACAATGCACAATTTTCATCTGCCAATTTTTTTACTGGCAAATCTGCTATTTCTTCTATGCTCATGGTTGGGTAATGACTTTCCGCTGATCGCCCGTTTCCTTTTTTACTCCAAACCCGATATGCCCACGGAGGATCTGCATAAATCACTTGATATTTTCCCATTCTCATTCCCCCTTTAATGTGCGTTAAAAATTGATTTGCTTAAATTTGCTGTTTTCATCAGACTAAAACATAAAATTACGGTATATGCTGCCACTCCGAACAATGCAGAGTGCATGTTATCTGAAATTTCAATGGTCGCAATCAGCACTGCATAAATGCCAACACACACCATCATAAAAAATCCCTGAAATCCAAGGGCAAACAGCCCACGGAAATAATTGTTTCCAATCTGTCCCCATTCCCGATTTGACATCGTGGAAAACGGAATTGGTGCAACCGAGGTATAAAGATAAATTTCTATCATTCTTCCATATAGAATTACCGTAATTAGTACAGACATGATTTTCATACATAAACTGACCAGCATGGTTTCCAATGCTAATATCACAAGTTCCCCAATCTCCATAGATTCCATTGCTGTTTTCATTTGCTCCAGCATCGTGTCTACATTGATTGCCGTATCCGACTCAATGACACCTCCGGCAGCATTGACGATATGTTGCCCTACATCAAAAACTGCCATAGTAATGTCAAACGTATGGCTGACCAGATACACAGCTACCCACATTTTTAAAAAATATTTAAAGAACATCCATGTATCAACCTCATGCATGTTATTCTTTTCTGTAAACATGGAAATCAGTTCATAACAAAGTACAAATGTGATAATCATACCTGCAATCGGCACAATGACAGAATCGGACAAATTCTGTATCAGGCTGAAAATACTTCCATTCCAGCCTTGTGGTGTCTGTCCAACCTGAGCCACAATCTCTCCTGTTTTCTCATTAACGTCTGTAAACATTGTTGTCAGGTTGGATTCCACCATTCCCGTCAGAAGTCCCCTCATCCACTCCTCGATTGCTTCAAAAATGCCATCGAACATGGGCGGTTCTCCTTTCGTTTATTTAAAATAATCCACTCAAAAGAGGAATAAGCTGTGTACCAATCAAAACGACGCCTCCGCCAGCCATAAGCTGTTTAATACCCTGTGATTTTGCACCTGGATTATCATTTCCGTATCCCTCTAAAAGGTTGATTACACCCCATACCGCCAGACCCGCTCCGATTGCCACCACAAGCGTCTGTAAAATATCTACCGCTGAGCTAAAAAAATCCATAATTCACTTGAAACAGATAAAAGTTATTTTTGCACAAATAAAAAACTGCTGAATTTTCATCAACAGTCTGCCCTTTTCCCTTTATCCGTTTTATCCTTTCTCAAATTTTGATTGTGCTGCGGGCATATTCCCTTATGGTTCTGCCCTTATATCGTAGTGGCTGTATTTCCTTTTTTTGAGCAGCCTCCACCTCTTTAAAAAATTTGCAATAAACACTCCTTCCTACTTTACGCCATCATGTCGCAAAGTTTTATCCAATAAAAAAGAGCAATATACTTATACCTGCTCTGAAATTTCTGTATCCACCTGTTTTCCCTCTACTTCAAACAATTCAAACTCCTCTTTTTTTCGGATTTCAAATTGATGTTTTAAATAGGCTTCCACATCAAAAGTATTCTTTTTATCATAATCCGATAATTCCCGGTATCTGCTATGCTTCGTAATATCAAACTTATTACTGTAAAAAGGACGCACTCCACGAAGCTGAAGGATACATTTATCTCCATCCATGACAGCCAACTCGTCCCGACTCATCAGCTCTTTTCCGGTCTTCTGATAATTCAATCCATAGGATCGGCTTTGTCCACGGGTATCGGAAGTATTATAAAGGTCTATGGTTTCCTTTCCTAATGTTTCTGATATTTCCTTTAAAGTGCTTCCTTCTTTTCCTCCTAAAAACAACATCGTATCGCAATTCCCTAAAATGGTTTCTGCAGCATCTTTATAAATTGTCTTTAACTGGCTCTGGGACTGCAAAATAATCGAAGCAGAAATTTCCCTGCTTCGTATGGTCGCAATCAGCTTATCAAATTTTGGAATTTGCCCGATATTGGCAAACTCATCTAATAACAATCTCACATGGTAAGGTAAACGTCCTCCATGCACATCATCTGCTCTGTCACACAGCAAATTAAAAAGCTGCGTATACATAATTGCCACAAGGAAATTAAACGTATCGTCCGTATCAGAAATAATAACAAACATTGCAGTTCTCTGATCTCCCAGCATATCCAATTCCAGCTCATCATAAGAAGTCAGCTCCCGCAATTCTGCAATATCAAACGGTGCCAGCCTTGCCCCACAGGAAATCAAAATAGATTTCGCAGTCTTTCCGGCAGCCAGTTTATATTTCTTGTATTGTCTGACTGCAAAATGTTCCGGTTTTTCCTTTTCCAGTTCCTCAAACAGTTCATCAACTGCATTTTTAAATTCTTCATCATCTTCCCTTGCCTCAGAAGCATTGATAAATTCCAAAAGTGTGGAAAAGTTCTGTTCTTCTTCCGGTGCTTCGTAATAGATATACCCAATTAAAGCACAATACAGCAATCGTTCCGCTTTAATCCAGAAATCTTCTCCTGATTTTTCCCCATCACCTTTTGTATTGGCAATGATCGTATTGACCAGTTTCAAAATATCTTTTTCACTGCGTATGTAACGAAACGGGTTATAGTGCATACTCTTTTTGAAGTTGATTGTATTTAAAACCTTAATCTTATAAGGTTCATAGATTACCTTCCCATTCTTATCCAGTACCGGCTTTCCGTCTTTTATTTTTGGTGTCCCTTTTTGCAGCATCTTTCCGCATTCTACTAAAATAGTCCCTTTCGGATCAGTCACTACATAACTAACATTCGGCGTCATCTGCATTAAATTAGGTTTCACATAAAACCTCGTCTTTCCGGAGCCGGAACCACCAATAATCATGACATTTTTATTTCTGGCATACTTCGGTTTTTTCGGGCGGCTGTTCATGGTAAGCCTTTCTGTTTGCGTAAGAATGATATTGTTTTCAAATACAGAGTCCATAAAAGGTGCAATATCCTTTGCTGTCCCCCAACGGGCAGAACCATATTCCACTCCCTGACGGAATTTCTTTGCGTTCTTTCCTTTAAAATAAACAATCCCTTTTAATAAAACTGCACCTGTAAATCCCACTCCTATATCAGAAAATCTCAAACTCGGCAAAATATTCTCAAATGCCAACGATACATTCAATGTCAAAACACTCAGGCGTTCCAGTAAAGAATTTCCCTGACAATACTGATAAAGCCATGCCAATTTATTCACTACATAAAATACAAGTACATAGAGCAGGTTTGTCAGAAACAATCTCTTTATGTCTACCTCTGACAGCCTTCCTATGACACTCTGCCATAGCTTTTCCCATACTTTTTTGAACTGCTTTTCTTTTTTCTGTTCTTTCTTTTTCATCGTGCGGTATCTCTCTCCTTACTCTTTGTCTTCTGTCTTTCTCGGTGCTGTGCCTGACGTTCCTTTACCTGAGAGAGTTTTTTCCGTATGGATACTTTTTTGCTTTGCTTCATACTCCAGCCTGTATATTCCTTAAATGCTGCTGTCATAGAATCTACATCTCTGGCTTTAAAAAACACATAATAACGAGGCGGTTCTGAAGAGCGGTCTTTTTTCAGACAATAGTCAACATTGTATTTTCTGGCATACTTTTCAAAGGATTTGATATTGCCATCTGTAATCTCAATATTAGAAAGTTCACAGTTCTGCTCCCTGAGTTTTTCCATACTCTGTTTTCCTTTATAAACTGCCGAATTTTTTTCTTCCTTATATGCCGTATTCTGTTGCTTTCTCTGGCTTTTCTTTTGTTCCAGTTTTGTCAAAGTTTTCAGTAATGCACTTTTTAGAATTTGTGCAGAAATCTTCCCTCCACGGATACACAAGGATACGACTTTCTCATTCACTTCGTCCTGCATAGGCTGTTTCTTCCTTTCCCGATTTCTTCTTTCTCATTTCCTGCAAAATTTTTTGCAAGCAATACCCAATGCAGGGAGAGTATTTTCCATACGGACATCCTGCACATTGTCCGTTTCTTTTCGCATCTTTCTCTGGCTGTTTTGGAAGAAGATAGTAACACTGTTTTCTGGTGCAGCTATTTTTTCGTCTGTTCCAAAAGTAACAGTCCTTACACATAGAAGGTTTGTCCTCTGCGTATTTTCTTTTATCCGCTTTCTCCATTTTCCTGATCCTTCCTTTTCTTTTGCAGCATTTCTTCCATCTGACGATCCGCCTGACTACCTACACGAATACAACAATATAAGCCAAATGTTAAAATAACAGCAAATCCCAAAATTATTTTTCCTACCATGATTTCTACTCCTTTAAAAAGAGGCAGCCACAGATTTTTCTGTGACCGCCTTTCCTGTTATGGGAATCCCCATACTATTTTTTTCTTTTCTTAATCCAATAATAAGAAGAACCTGCCAGTAATACTGCTGTTACAGATAACAACACCCATAACTCCGCATGACTGGTATCTCCTGTTTTTGGGGCATTTCCTGTCGGTTTTGATTCCTGTGGCTGTTCCCCATTTTCAGAAGGCTTTCTCTCATCTTTCATCACAACTTTCTGGATTTCCCCGGTATCTTTTACTTCAAAGATAATATCCTCTGCTACCAGATACCCGTCCGGTGCAGACACTTCATGAAGTGTATACTTTCCAATCGGAAGCATCTCGATATAGTGAGGTTTCTCACCAGACGTCCAGCTTTCTACTTCATTGCCTTCCTGATCCAAAATCGTTAATTTTGCGCCGGGAAGCTCTTTTCCTGAAATGTCCGTTTTAGAAATTTCGACTTTCGTAATATCATCTTTCATCTCCACTTTCTGGACTTCTCCTGTATCTGCTACGGTAAAAGAAATACTTTCTGCTGTTACATAACCATCTGCCGGAAGTGTTTCTTCCAACACATAAGTATGACCTGCCACCAGTTCTTTGATAACATGTGGTTCTTTTGTAGAAATCCATTCGTCAATGACCTTTCCCTGCTCATCTTTTACCTGAAGTTTCGCACCTTCTACTTCTTTCCCGTCTGTCAGGGACGTTTTTGTAAATTCTACGACTGTCGGTACATTCTCAAAAGTAAACTCATAAGATACACACTCTTCCTGACTGCTTTCTGGATCAAAAGTAAATTCTTTTCTCTCTTCTGTCATGGAAAAGCCCGGTGCCGGAACTGTTTCTTTGATATAATAAGTATATCCCACTGGTAAATCTGCCTCGAAACGCAGCATTCCCTGTGCATTTGTTGCCTGTTCCTCAATGACGGTATCTGCCTTCATGATTACGTTTCCCTGTGCATCTTTTATATCTTCCTTGACACAGAGGGCAAATACTGCACCCTGAAGCATACGGTCTGCATCTTTTTCTTTCTTCCACACAATTACTTCCACTTTCTGACGTTTATTCTGCCAGTCTGTGGAATATGTAATTTCTGCTGTTTCCTGATCACGATATAGCAAGTCAATTTCTCTGGCTTCTTTATCCAACACAAATCCATGTGCTGTTTCTTTCTCCTTTACATAGTATTTTCCAAGTGGCAAACCGGAAATTCTTGCAACACCTGCGTGATCTGTGGTAATCTCCGCTACCAATTCATCTTTTTTATAATAATCCTTGCTTTCCCCATCTGCCGCCGGAACATCTTCTCTTGCATACACTGCAAAAGTAACCTCTTTCAATGAGCCTGACAGGTATTCAAATACATGGGAAATCCAGCCTCCAATCTGCTCAAAGACTGATACCTTTTCTAAAAATTCACCTTTTTTGTTAATCAGAATACTTCCCGTCGGCACATCATCTTTCATTTCCACTTTCTGAATTTCCTCCGTGTCTTTCACAGTAAAGGAAACTTCCTCTGCCCTCAGATAACCATACGGGGCAGTTTCCTCTCTTAAAGTATACGTTTCTCCAACTTTTAATCCACGAATGACATGCTCTTCTCCTTTGACCGATTTCCAACTGTCTACAATTTCTCCATCTTTATCAAGTACCATAAGGGTTGCCCCGGAAAGTTCGACTCCTGTTGCAGTATCAACTTTAGTAATGGAAACTTTTGTCGGCTGATTTAAAAATTCTGATGTAAGTTCTACCACATCAATCTCCTGTCCCTGATAGGAAAAATCGACATCAATCACTTGCTCCGAAGATACATAGCCCACTGGTGCTTCCAGTTCCTTCACATAATATTTTCCAAATGGCAGATCAAAAGAAAATGTTGCCTTTCCATCGTCCCCTGTTTCAGCTTTCCCAATCAGTGTATCCGCTTTTACTAAAGTCTGATTTCCTACCTGAATATCTTCTTTCGCATACAATCCAAAGACTGTACCTTTTATTTCTTTTTTTGTTTCTGCATCTCGCTTTACTACGGAAATTTTTGCTTTCTGACGTTCATTTTTTAACAGGACTTCCTGCTCAATTACAGGAGTTTTCTGATCTTCATATTTGAATGTCACTTTCTGCGACTCTGGATTTTTCACAAATCCTTCGGGCGCTGTAATCTCTACCAGCTCATACGTTCCAAGTGGTAAATCTGACACACTTGCTTTTCCTTCTTGATCTGTTGTAAGGGTAGCAACCTTTGTCCCCTCTGCGTACTCTAATGTACGGTTTCCCTGCTCGTCCTTCTGACCATCTGCAGTATAAATATCCTCTGCCGCATACAAATCAAAGACTGCACCGGAAAGATTGATTTCCTGATAAGAAAAATCTTTATCAAAATCTTCTAAGATTTCTCCCTTTTTTACAATCTGCAATTTCCCTTTTACCGGGTGATTTTCATATACCACTTCAATAATGACATCTCCTGAAATACTGTCCATCTGATATGCTGTATCAGAAGCTACGGAAACCTCATAATAATTTTCATTCAAAGTATAACCGTCTGGTGCTGTGACTTCCTCAATACGGTAATGTCCTGCATCCAAATTCTGAGGAAGAATTAAATACCCGGTTTCATCTGTAAAATAAGACTTATGCACTACCGTTGTAGGATAGGTAGTAACCTGTTCCACATATTTTTTTCTGTCCAAATCATATACCTTAAACTCTGTCCCCTTTTTGAGTACAGGCTTTTTACTTTCATCGTCCTTTTTTATGATTTTTAACTTTGCCTCAAACTCTTTATCCAGAAGAACCCTCCAGATCTGCGGTGTATCCGGCTTATGCTCTGTAATACGGACAATAAAATCTTTTACAGGTTTATAGTTTGGCGGTGTTGTTGTTTCCCTGACCACATACGTTCCATACGGAAGTGGGATACTGCAAGCATACCCTCTTTCGTCTGTAAATAACTCTGTTGCTCCATTCTCTCCAATTACCACGGGAGTTACAGAAGCAAAATCATAGCTTCCATCTTCTTTTTTCTTTAAAGAAGATTCCAAATATGCCTGAAAACCTGCTCCTTTTAAGAGTTCTGCGTCTGTATTTCCATTATTTCCGGCTTTAATTAACTGAAACGGCTGTTTTTTCACCTGTTCCTTTACATTGCAAACTCTCTTTACAATGGCAACCGTATCGCCTTCATCATCGCATATCACATCATGCTCAGTTTCATCTAAGAGATAACCCGCCGGAGGCGTAATCTCCTTGATGTAATAACTTCCTAAATATAAATCCTTTACTTCTGCTTTGCCTTTATCATCAGTTTTTAAAGTCGCTACCTGTTCGTCCTTCTGATATAAGACTCCGGTTTTCCCATCTGGATGCACGATATTTTCACGGGCATACAGTCCATACACCGCTCCTTTTAAAGACGCATCTCCCTGTGGTGTTTTTCCTGTTTCGGCGTCTTCTTTTTCCAAAATAATTTCTGCCTTTACCCTCTCATTTTGAAACGTATGAGAAAAAGAACATTGTTCTTCTCCCTCTACATACTGAAAATGAAAAGAAAACTTCTCGGTTTCATTTTTTACATACTGAGCGGGTGCCTGCAATTCTTTGATATAGTAAGTATATCCAATGGGGAGGTCTGCCTGATAACTGGCTGTTCCATTTTCTCCCGTTGTAACTTTTTCAATCAAAGTATCTTTTTCTACCAGCAGTTTTTCAGACTTTCCATAGACGTCTTCTGCCGTATATAATCCGTAAATACCACCTGCCAGTGGGTTTTCCGTGTCCTGATCCTCTTTTCTTACGGACACACTTGCTTTCTGCCTGTCATTTACAAATGTTACGATTTCAAAAACAACTTCTTCATTCTGTCCTGCATAGGACAAGGTAACTGTCTGGGATTCTCCCTTGCATACAAAATTTTCAGGTGCTTTTACTTCCACTACTTTATAAGTACCAAGCGGAAGTTCCGAAAGTGTAACACTTCCATCTTCTCCTGTTTTTAGTCCTTTTTTCACCACAGCACCTTTTTTATAAGCAACTGTTCCATCTGCCCGGACAATCTCTTTTTCTGCATAAACATCATACACAGCACCTTCTTGTTTCTCTTTTGTATAAGAAAAGGTCACCCCTTCTCCCGTAACCTCTGCGCCTGTCAAAACTTCTCCTTCTTTATAAACGGTTAAAGAAGCAAGCTGCTCCCGATCCGTAACTTCTATCTGTACCGTCTTTCCTACTTCCAATTTCACGCCATAGGATTTTGTATCCAGCACATATCCCTGTGGTGCGGAGATTTCTTTTAAGTAAACGGTATCCTGTGCCTTTTCTATGGTAACGCTGGAAGCACCTTTTTTATCCGTTGCAGGCATTTCTACAATCAAATCTGTGCAATCTTCATCACGATATACACCATATACCGCTCCTTCCATTTTCTTCTGACTGCCCTGATCTTTCTTAACAAGTTCTATTTTCGCATTTTTCATCCACTCTACAGAAAATTCAACGTACTGTTCCTGTTCCACTCCTTCTCCAAATACAAATGCCAAATCCTGCACACTGTCATTTGTGGTCAGTTTATATGCAGAGTAATCCTTTGTAATACTTCCCTGCATGGTTGCTGTCCAAGAACCTTCCACATCTTCTGTCTGTGTAAGCGGCGCACTTAAATAAAACTTCGTTCCGCCCGAAAGTGTTACCTTTGCTCCGGCAGCGCTGTTTTTTCCAGTTGTAAGGTTATGAAATACAACTCCTTTTGGAAGCTGCATGGTAATAGACTGCAAAGAATCTGCAGTAAATGTAATATCCTCTGTCCGCTGTTCCTGCCCTTCCTGAAATGCCTTCACATGATTGTTAGAAAAAGACATGGAAACCTCTGGAATTTCCGGCTTTCCTACACAATAATTGTAGATTTCCATTGCCAAAGATTTTGCTGTTTCATTTGCTCCATAAAAGGCATCTGCACTTCCATAGGCATACGCTGCCGCTATATGCGTAAGGATAAACCGCTTTCCCTCTGAAAAATCACTATGATGTTTTGCAAAATAACTTTCTTTTCCTGCCGCTTCTGTCCCATAATAGCAGACCTTTGCAAGTGCCTGATTATCCTCAATTTTTGTGATTGTATAAGTGCCTGTTCCCGGTCCCGGTAAAGACGGCTGGATACAATAAGCAGTGGCATGGACATTTCCATAAGAAATAAAATAAGGCTCTGTCACATAAGTACCCAGATCATAATCCTGATAACGATATAACGGACCTTTTGTTATTGTAACCGTCTGTGTTGCCCTTGCTGCCTGATCTGAAGAATTTGCTACAAAAGTAACCGTTTCTCCTTCTTTCATCTGAAAAAGATCAATCTCCTGTTCCCCTGCCTGTGCCATCACATCGTAAAGACCTAACCCGGATTCTTCATCATAAGTATCCTGTTTCTTGCTTTCCTCAAGTGCCTGTGAAAATTCATCTTCTGTTAAAATCTGTTCCTCTTTTTGTGACGCATCTTCTTCCTCTTCTGAATTTTTCTCCTGTTTTCCATTCTCTTTTGACAGTGACGGATTTTCTTTCTCTTTATGATCAGCAACTGTGATATTTCTAATCACATGATAGTTCGGCGCTTCCCGAACTGGCTCTACAAAATACACTGCCTGATAAGTGTCTGCATGGTCTACGTGAAAATCCTGCCCCTTCTGATTTTTTGCTTCATAAAATGTCACTTTTACTTGGTCAGAATGAAACTTCATGCTGGAAAAATCTGTCTTTATATCAAAGTCACTGCCTTTTTCCACTTCATAATCCTGCACAGTTACAATCTCATCTTCCTGAAGCTGAGCTTTTACCTGTTCCAGCGCAGGGTATTCCATTTCATAAGATTTTGGATTTGTTTCTCCTGCATACGCTGTCATCGGCTGTACAACAGAGGTTAAGATTGTAAGTGCCGAAAGTACACATGAGAAAATTCTTTTTACTGTTTTTTTCATACTTTTCTCTGCCTCTTTTCTATATTTTACTGATACGATGTATTTTATTTCTTTTTTTCCAACTCACTCCCTTCTCTAAGTCCTGCCTGTTCTCTTTCCAAATCCGTTCCTACTCCAAATTTCCTTTCGCAGCGTTTTCTCTGATAAGGCAGGCAGAATGCCCACTCAATATCAGGTATCACTTTGGACAGGCAATTCAATTTTCAAGGTACAAAAAAGGGATTTTTTTAAGATTTGTGTTACCCCTTCACTAATCGCATATTAGAAAGGGGATTTTTTAACCATTCAGAAGAATAAATATTAGAAATTTGATATGATTGATTATAATGATAAGCATTTACAAGAGGCTCTGTTCTTTAAAGCATTAAAATTTTAACTAAATAAACCTGCAAGTTTTTCTTTAAAATAACCTGCAGGTTTATTGTTTCTAATTTCTTCTTTCTAAAATTTTTCGCACACTTACATCATATTTTCGATACATTTCTTGATTTGATATAATTAAATATGGAACAAGTAAAACAGCGATTGCCACAAACAAAAATATCATTTCAAAATTTTTCCACTTCCATGCTAAAATCAGTATAGCTACTAGTTCCACACCAACTAAACTAAAACTTAGAGTCACTTTGTCCATCTTTGAATACCAATCTTTTGCTTTCAAAATTTGCATTCTTTCTATTCCGTATATTACCCATAACAATATATAAGGCAATGAAAACGCTATTATAAAAATGAAAATATTGATTAGATTTTCTTGCATACTCTTTAAAGGGAATCTAGAAAATACACAAATTATTACTCCCATTCCAAATGAAACAATAGAAATTGGAATTGCTTTTTCACCTTTTATCTCTTGCTTAGATCGTTCCCAGTCAAACTTTAATAATAAAAACAAATAGTGTATTAAATTCTTTTTTGACTTTTCGAAATTAGGCATATTATGTTCATTTGCTGCTTTTTGAATTGTGTCCATTTCTCTCCATATATGTTCATCTTTCAAAAAATCAAGCTTGTCATTTTCATACCTACCATCTGGATAATAACCATACGCATTTAAGTTTTTTCCCAAATCCGTCAAACACTTTTCTATTGTTTGAAAGTCTGCTATCCTTATTTCTGAAATTATCTCTTTTATTTCTTTTCTCCATTTTGCTCGTTCTTCCGTAATATATTGCAATTTATTATTCTTTTCACCCTGAAAATATTGTATTACTGCAACTATGACTGCTGATGATAATAAAACTTCAATCAATGACATATTTCTCTCCTGTACAAATTTAAAATTTTTATTTTATTATAGTCTATAATTCAGGTCTATGAAAGAGAATAATCATATTTTTTTAAAAAGTACCGCCTACAATTCCCAAATCATGCAGAATAGAACGCAGTTCTGACAAAATACGTTTTCTCCGATTATAAATAGTCTTCCGGCTACATCCTATAATTTGAGCCGCATCTTTGATCGTCACCTCTTCAAAAAATAGCAAATAAATCAAACGGGCATCTTCCTTTGCCAACTGAGCTATTCCTTCCCGTACTTTTGCTTCATACAACTTACAAAGCACCGTTTCCTCTGTACTATATTTTTCTTCTTCCAAATCTCCATATCCATTCAGTTCCTCTAAACTACACACCCCTTGTTTCTTTTGCCTTTCCATCTGGTATCTTTCTTTTCGTCTGGACTGATACCATTCTAAGTATACTTCTCTGGTTACTTCAATCAACGAACCGTCTGGCATTCTCAATACATAACTTTTTCTCTCTTTTGGCTTTTTCCCTCGCATTCAGTTTTTCCTCCTCTTATACAGCCTCTTTCCATTCCATACATTTTTTACGAAGCCGATTGATTGCTCTTGTCAGGATTTTCGATACGGCGGCATGAGAAACACCGAGTTTTTCTGCAATTTCACTTTGAGATTTCTGTTCCCAAAAATATTGTACAATCACTTCTTTCTGCCGATCTGTCAGTAGTCCAAGTAATTCCCGCATCGTTTCTTTCCTTATCGTTGTTTCCAAAACAGTTGTTTCTAAAGAACTTAAAACTCCCCATTCTTCTGAAACTGCACTATAAGAAATACTCTTTCTTTGTTGCCTTGCTTCCAGATTTCGATTGATACGATCCTCACCTTCTAAAATCAAACGAAGATACCAAGCCTCTTTTTCAAACCATTGCTCTGAAATTTCACTTTCTTCCATCTCATAGCTATAATCCTGACAAGCACAAACAGGAAATACTGTTGTAAGACCAGCTATTTCATAAAGGGCATACCCATTTTGATAAACTGAGATTGTTGCATTCGTAGCAATTCTTTTTGACATCAATATTGTGCCATGTGTTTTTAAATACTTTGCAGTTGGGTAATTCTGTTCCGGAACTGGAACAGACATGAAATGTTTTAACTCTGCTAACGTAAGCATATCCTGACCACCTTTCAACGGGCAGCCAGAAATACCAGCTTAAACGTATGTTAAGACAATAGAAAACAGCCCCAGGCATACCCGTTTTTTTTAACGGGACTGGAACCTTCCATAATCCTCTTCTTCTCCACGTTTCTTACTGACTGGATTTCTTATGCTTAGTGTAACAGCTTATCCTATTATTTTCCTCAACGGGTATGTGGAACCTGACCACTCCTATCCGTAGAAATTTTTAATCGGTTGTTCTCCATACTTTCAATTAAGGCGTTCATGGTATGTTTTAAAATCTCCTGCTCATTCTCCTTTAATGCCTGTACTCGACAGGAAAATGCAGATACCCATATATTTATTTCATTTCCATCTGTACTTACCCCAAGCAGCACATTGGCGTCTACCCCAAGAGCCTTTACAATTCTTTGTAAAATCCCCACTGACATTGCCATCTGTCCCCCTTCGATACGACTGATCGTATTGGTGCTGACACCGGATTTCTCAGCAAGAATTTCCTGTGAAAATCCCCTTTCCTTCCGATACTCCCGAATACGATTTCCCAACATAATCAACTCCTGCGATACTGCCCGGTTACCCAAAGTAGTCCCTCCTTTCTTTCCAAAAATCTCACCTTGCGCCATGATGTCGTAAAGTTTCAAAACACAAAAAGGCAGCCATTTTCAGGCTGCCGAACATTCTCAACTCTTATCATCTTCTACTATTTTATCAATTTTTTAATTTCTCTATAAAATTGTAATACCATAAAAACAAGCAATAAAAAAGTTTCCATACTAATACAACTCCACCTATCATACCTCCAATCAGCATTTGAAACACCAACATGGCAATGGTACTTCCTACATCTCTGTTTCTTGGAACAATCCATATCTGCATCTTACGGATTCCAAAAGGAATCCCTACCAGTATCCATAACTTTAAGTAATCACAAGTCCCTGCTTCTACGCAAAATGGATAAAAAATCACTGTCCACAGGAATACCTCTGTCACAAAAATCATACGGCAAAAAATTTCCTGCCTCATTTTCCCCATCCTCCTCCATATAAATCATAGTTTACTTCTGCCTGATAGTAATGATTGATTGTCAGAACCGAATTATAAAGTGCAGTTAAAAGATAGGACTTAATATTCCCGACTTTCGTTGTATTTTTATTCAGGCAAAAACAAACATACTCAATATGGGCATGTGTCAACTTCATAAACTGGCTTTTTACCAGTGATACTAATTTATCTTCTCCAGCAATCCGGATTTTCCCTTGATCCGGCATAACCATAACTTCTACCATCAGTTCCACTAACTCATCTACTTCTTCTCTTGCATGTGGAGTATCATTCCGGAAACATTCATACGAAATGTTTTCCCGAATTATTTCTCGATATGTATTCCTCTGCTCAACCTCATCTATCGTTTTTTCTTTTTCCGGATAGATAAGATTTGATAGGATATTACTACTCTCTGTTTCATTATTCTCTGTCTTGTTAATATCAGTATTATTAGATTGTGATTTTGGACATTCTTGAATTGTGGTTTTCACAACTCCTGAATTGTGATTTTCATCATTCTGGAATTGTGATTTTGGAAACTCTTGAATTGTGGTTTTCACAACTCTTGAATTGTGATTTTCACAATTCTGGAAGTTTTCTTCTCCAAATTCTTCATTTTCCTGCATTTTTATCTCCATATTTTCTAAAATTTCCTTCTCACCGTTCAAATATGGCTCCTTTTCCAATTCTTCTGTTCCTATGTCTATGGGTTCCACATCTTCTGAATTGTGATTTTCATCATTCTGGAATTGTGATTTTGGACATTCCTGAATTGTGGTTTTCACAACTCCTGAATTGTGATTTTCACAATTCTGCAAATCAGACATATCCCCATTTTCTTCGTCATTTTTCTGAACCAAGAAATTTTTCACATAAATTACATTTGGTCTGCCAAGCCCCAAACGTTTTTTTTCAATCAATCCAATCCCTTTTTCACTGTCCAATTCTTTCAATAATTTTACCGCTTTTTGTGTTCCGCAGTTTAATAATTCTGCAATTTCCTCTACGGTAAAAATAATGTACACCCGTTCTTCTTCATCCAGCCAATGATTTTTCATACTGAGGCTCATACGGTCTAATAATAGACCGTAGAGTACCTTCGCTTCACAAGAAAGCTCTTTAAAACATTCTGCAGTGAACAGAATTTTGGGAACACGGTAAAAACTGTACTGCTCTGCCTCCATTCCCCTATAATAATCAAATTGTATCTTCTCCATGCTCCAATTCCTCCTCTCTGCCATTTTTCCATTGTTCCAGCAAGGTATAAATTACATTCTCTATCTCTTGTTTTGTATACGCAGGTGGAAAGTAACTGCTGATTTTCTTCGCTGAAATCGTTACTCCATTCCCGCTATTTTTCTTTTTTAATAGCAGTCCATATATGGCATTTCCGTCCAGTTTTTTCTCTTCACTAAACATCTTGATTGCTTCTGCCTGTGCCGCTGTTGGAATAATTTCACAATTTCTCACTGCCTCCAAAACAAGCTCCTGTTCTTCCCTTGTAAGATAAGACAGTTTTTCTCCTACAATCATAGGAACTCTCTTCACATCAACAAGATCTAATAGTCCGCTGATTAAATTTGCCAGACGAATATATCTCTGAACGGTTCTTCCGCTGTCACCTGCTGTTTCTCCTACCATTTCAGCAGTATATTTTTCCCCTTTACTTCCCTGATGTTTCAATGCCTCATACTTCATTTTATAAGCGAATGCTTTTTCACTTGGCAGAATATCCTCTCTTTGGATATTAGTATCTACCATAAGCACCGTTGCAGTATCA
Organism: Fusicatenibacter saccharivorans; assembly: GCF_027667425.1. Lineage (NCBI taxonomy): Bacteria > Bacillati > Bacillota > Clostridia > Lachnospirales > Lachnospiraceae > Fusicatenibacter > Fusicatenibacter saccharivorans. Next base: position 89,082 of record NZ_JAQEGR010000003.1, on the reverse strand, counting down.
TCATCTATATCACGAATAATAACAGGCATTTCTTCTAACCCGGCAAGTTCACAGGCTCTCCACCTGCGATGCCCTGCTACTACCTCATATCCGCCATCTGGATAAGGGCGGACGATCCCCGGCATCAAAATCCCATATTGCTTGACGCTCTCTACGGTTTCTTCCATTTTTTCATCATCCAGCACATGAAACGGGTGATTTTTAAATGGGTGCAGTAAATCAATCGGAACAGAAGTAACTACCTCACCACTTACTGGTTCTTCCTTACCAAACAAATCATCAAAAGAAGAAAGTTTTACTTTTTCTGCGCTCTTACTCCTCATGTGCAAGCACCTCCTCTGTCAGACAAACATATCCTTTTGCTACTATTCCTCTCGGATCATGCAGATAAATACTCTTTCCTTCTGCTGTTGTTTCTGCAGCCCGAACAGACAGAGGAATACAATTCTTAAAAATATGTACTCTTGTTCCGTATACCTGCCGGATTTGTTCGGCTATATCTCTTGCAAAATTTGTTCTTCGGTCAACCTTTGTAAATAAAATTCCCATGATAGAAAGCTGTGGATTTAATTTTCTGTGTACTCTCCCAATCGTTTTAATCAACTGCTGAAGTCCCTTTACCGGAAGATACGCTGCTTCTACCGGGATCAACACGTAATCAGACGCTACCAGTGCATTGATTGTAATCATTCCCAATGACGGCATACAATCAATCAAAATATAGTCATACTGTGCCTTCACTGTATCAAGATATTGTTTTAATATCATTTCTCTGCTCATCACATTCACCAGCGCAGTTTCTAATCCTGCCAGTTCAATATTCGCCGGAATAAAGGCAATGCCTTCATCATGCCATATAATCCCCTCATTTGGTTCAACATCTTCATCATTGATTACTTTTTCCATGATTGTTACTAAGGTAACTTCCAACTCGTCCGGCTCCTGTATCCCTAAACTTGCAGCCATACTTCCCTGTGCGTCGGCTTCTATTAAAAGAACTCTTTTTCCTTCTCTTGCTAAGCCAATCCCTAAATTGACACAAGTTGTTGTCTTTCCAACTCCACCTTTTTGATTTGCGATTGCGATTACTTTACACATACTTATCTTCCGCCTTTCTTTTCTTCTATCTCTGCGTACATACGAAAATATTTTGTAGTTCCTTTATTGGAAAACAGGTCAGATACCTGCAGCACCGCTATCTGAGGGTGCTGCTCCAACTTTTCCCGAAACCATCGAATATCTGATTTTGTTCCCTGAACTCTGACTTTTAACATGCTTCTTCTCCTCTAAAAGCAATATTCCGGATAACGAATTTTGATTGCCTCCCAAAAGTATCTTGCATATCCACAACAAAATAACTCCTCCGGTGTATATCCTGCATACTCCTGTAATTTTCCTTCTTCACTTTCATAATCATATACGCTTGGTGTACCATTACAGTATAAATTAAAAGCCATACGGACAATCCTTACGCTGCCACTGGTCTGCCAGCCCTCTTGAAGACATTCTGTCTTTACATATCCTGTTCTCAAATCGTAAATACGATCTATATTAACTCTTGTATCTTCACTAATCCCAAGACAATAAATCAGGGCTTTGTGATACACATCTTGATGACGGCATTTTTTCATATATGTTTGATAAAATTCTTTGTGTTTCTCATTTTTGAAGATAATTGTGTTTGTAATTTCTGTTTCTGCTCTTAACGCTGTGTTATTCATGTTTTTCCCTCCATTTTGAAATTCTTGACCATAACAAAAAGGACACTTCTCTAAAATTTCTCTTAGAAAAGTGTCCTCATAGTACAAAAATATTGCTTTGGCTTTATTGGGCTATTTAAAATCATTTATTTTAGCCCATTAAGGAGGTTCAATTTGTCGTACTCTTGTCGTACTCCATACCAAAAAGTCCATATTTTTAAATCTTATATTAGATTTTTAATACAGCTTTGCACCTGCTGGAATTCTATCATCTACCATCAGTAAATTTAATCCCTCTCTACCATCTTCCTCATGTACTGCTGAAATCAGCATACCTTCAGAATCAATTCCCATCATCTTTCTTGGTGGTAAATTAACAATAGCAATCGCTGTTTTTCCGACCAGTGTTTCCGGTTCATAATATTCGTGAATACCGCTTAAAATCGTGCGTTTACGGTCTGTTCCGTCATTCAAAGTGAACTTCAATAACTTCTTACTTTTTGGAACTGCCTCACATGCTTCAATCTTTACCGCACGAAAATCTGACTTGCTGAAAGTGTCAAAGTCAACCGTTTCCTCAAAAAGCGGTTCAATCTTTACATTAGAAAAATCAATTTTTTCTGCCGATTTTTCTTCTGTTTTTACCTGTGTTGCGTTGTTTGCTTCGTTCTTCGCAGCGCCCTGTGACTTCATTGTCGGGAAGAGCAGCACGTCTCTGATTGCCTCAGCTCCTGTCAGAAGCATACACATACGGTCAATGCCGAATCCAATACCACCGGTCGGCGGCATACCGATCTCCAATGCATTCATGAAGTCTTCATCTGTTGTATTGGCTTCATCATCGCCCTGTGCAAGCAGTTCTTCCTGGGCTTTAAAACGTTCTCTCTGGTCGATCGGGTCGTTCAGCTCAGAGTAAGCATTTGCCATTTCCCATCCATTCATGAAGAACTCGAAACGCTCTACATATTCTGGATTTTCTGGCTTTTTCTTCGTCAGCGGCGAGATCTCAACCGGGTGGTCCATAACGAACGTCGGCTGAAGCAGATGCTCCTCTACAAACTCCTCAAAGAAGAGATTCAGGATATCACCTTTTTTATGTCTCTCTTCAAACTCAATATGATGCTCTTTTGCAAGTTCTCTTGCCTGCTCCAGAGTCTCAACTTCATTCCAGTCAACGCCTGCGTACTTCTTCACTGCGTCAACCATTGTGATACGCTCGAACGGCTTACCGAGATCCATCGGGATTCCTTTGTATACGATCTGTGTCGTTCCGAGCACTTCCTGTGCGACAAAACGATACAGGTTCTCTGTCAGATCCATCATGCCGTGGTAATCTGTAAATGCCTGGTAAAGCTCCATCAGAGTGAACTCCGGGTTATGTCTTGTATCAAGACCCTCATTACGGAATACACGTCCGATCTCATATACCTTCTCGAGTCCTCCGACAATCAGTCTCTTCAGGTACAGCTCCAGGGAAATACGAAGCTTCAGATCTTCGTTCAGGGCATTGAAATGTGTCTCGAACGGTCTTGCTGCTGCTCCACCTGCGTTCTGTACAAGCATTGGAGTCTCAACTTCCATAAATCCTTCTCCGCTTAAGTACTTGCGGATCGCACTGAGAATCTTGGAACGCTTGATAAAGGTATCTTTAGACTCTGTGTTCATGATCAGGTCTACATATCTCTGACGGTAACGGGTATCTACATCTGTCAGACCGTGGAACTTCTCCGGGAGGATCTGTAAGCTCTTGGAGAGGAGTGTCACCTTCTCTGCATGGATAGAAATCTCACCTGTTCTTGTTCTGAAAGCAAATCCTTCCACTCCGAAGATATCACCGATATCAGATTTTTTAAAATCAGCGTAAGACTCTGTTCCGATCGCATCTCTTGCAACGTATACCTGGATGTTTCCCTGTAAATCCTGGATATTGCAGAAAGATGCCTTGCCCATGACTCTCTTAAACATCATACGTCCTGCAATTGCCACATGGATCGGGCTTGCGTCCATGATATTTCTTCTCTCTTCGTAATCCTTTTTAAGAGCTTCTTTCGCCTGCTCCTCATCCATTCCCTCTACGTTCGGCTCCTGGCGGTCTTTTAACAGCTCAGTCTCATGTGCCTCGTAAAGACCTTTCACCTCAAGCGAATGATGTGTCTGATCGAACTTTGTAATCTGGAACGGGTCTCTTCCGTTCTGCTGCAGCTCTGCAAGTTTCTCGCGGCGAACCTTCAGTAAGTGGTTAATATCCTGTTCCTGTGTCTGCTGTGCCAATCTCTTCACTCCCTTTTCTTTGTATTTTTTAGATATTTCTCTGGATAGAAAGTACTTTGTACTGCATAATTCCGGCCGGTGTTTCTACATCGACAATATCATCCTTGTGCGCGCCGATCAGAGCTTTTCCCACCGGAGACTCGTTGGAAATTTTTCCTTCCAGGCTGTTTGCTTCGGTGGAGCCAACGATCTGGAACTCGATTTCCTCGTCATACTCCAGATCCAGTACGTCTACTTTACATCCGATATTGATCTTATCGGAATCTACTTCGTCCTCAACAACAACCTCTGCGTTTTTCAGGATTTTTTCGATCTCTTCAATTCTTGCCTCGATGTCACGCTGCTCATCTTTGGCTGCATCGTACTCGGCGTTCTCGGAAAGGTCTCCCTGCTCTCTTGCTTCTTTGATTTTACCGGCAATTTCTCTACGTTTGTTTACTTTGAGATCATGAAGCTCGTCCTCCAGTTTTTTCAGGCCGGCATAGGTAAGAATCGTTTTTTTCTGTTCCATTTTATACACCCTTTCTATCGTTTCTGTATCCAGTCATATCTGATTTTATTCTGTAAACTCTCCGGAAATGCGCTGTATTTTCAGTATTCCCGGTTGAAATAAGGATAGACTCCGCCTATCCTAACAATTAAAGTAGTATAAAGGATTGCCCACGGAATGTCAAGAAAAAAAGAAACGCAGGAAAGATTTTCTTTTTCACAAATCCTTCCTGCATCTTTCTCTTATTTTTCCTTTATTTTTCGGATGAGCTTCCTGTCAGTGCTTTCTTTTTCCAATTTCCTTTTTTATAGAAAATCAGCGTCAGAAGCGCACCCATGCACCAGCTTACCAGCATGGAAATCCAGAGTACCTGATATCGTCCGTTTGGCAGCTCCGGCGTTCTGGTCAGAAAGGCCAGACCGTATGCCAGCGGCACACGGATTACAACGGTAACAACCATCGAAATCCACATCGGGGTCATCGTATCGCCTGCTCCACGCATGACGCCGGAAAGCGACTGTGTTATTGCCATGGCAATATAGCCGACCGCAAGGATCTTCATCATATTGGCACTTAATGTTACGAGCTCTGTGGTATTCGTAAAGATTCCCATCAGATGATGGCCGAAAATAACAATTAAAAGGGTAATGGTCGTTGAGGTTCCGACTGCAATCAGTGTTCCCTGTTTTGCGCCCTGCTCTACGCGGTCCATACGGCGTGCACCGACATTCTGACCGGCATACGTTGTCATCGCGGTACCAAACGAAAAGTTCGGCATCATTGCAAAGCCATCGACACGCATGATGATAACATTCGCGGCGATAACCATTTCACCGAAGCTGTTGGTCAGCGACTGTACGATAACCATCGCCATGGAGAAGATCGCCTGGGTAATACCGGACGGCAGACCAAGGCGGATAATTTCCATCGAATACTGTTTTTTCATTTTCAGATATTTGGGTCTGAAATCAAAAATGTCGGTCATACGCATCAGACGCCACATGCAGAGTACTGCAGAAATTGCCTGCGCAATCACGGTCGCGTATGCAACTCCGGCAACGCCCATGTGGAACTGGGAAACGAATACAATATCCAATACAATATTGATGACCGTTGCCACCAGCAGATAAATCAGCGCCGAAATCGAATCGCCGAGTCCGCGAAGGATACCACATAGAATGTTATAGTACGCACTGCCGGCACAGCCCACCATCAGGATCACCAGATACGAGGTACACCAGTCGATGATAGAATCCGGTGTTTTCAGCATTTCCAGCAGCGGCCTTGAGAGGACGGCTCCCAGAATCATAATAATGATGGAGGAAATTGCTGTCAGCGTGACGCAGTTTCCGATCGTCATCGAAAGCTCTTTTCTTTGTTTTGCTCCAAAATACTGCGACACCATGACGCCGGCGCCGACGGAAATTCCGACGAACAGAACCAGAAGCAGGTTTAAGATCGGGCTGGCGCTTCCAACTGCCGCAAGCGCGTTGTCCCCGACATATTTTCCGATTACAATACTGTCAACCGTGTTGTAGAGCTGCTGGGCAATGTTGCCGATCAGCATAGGGATTGTAAAAGCTACAATCTTTTCCCACGGCTTTCCCACCGTCATGTCGGACGGTGCGAAAAGTTCCTTCATAGTCATACACTACACTCCCTCTTTTGTGTTTTTTGTCCCAATACCTCTGTTTATCAGTATAGCACAGAAAAAGCACCCATGATATATCAATATTGGCATATCATAGGTACTTTTTTGACTTATTTTTTATCCTCGTTCCCACTCATTCAGCATCTGTTCCAGCGCCTGCAGGCTCTCCACCTGATTGATCGCCGCGCGCAGCTTTGCCGAATGCGGAAAGCCTGCCGTATACCATGCAACATGCTTGCGCATCTCGCGGATGCCGATCGCGCCGCCTTTGTATTCCACCTGCATCCGTGCATGGCGGAGCATCATTTCTTTTACCTCATGCTGGGTCGGCCTTGCAAGCGTTTCGCCTGTTTCCATATAATGAAGAATCTGTTTAAAAATCCACGGATTTCCTTCCGCGCCGCGTCCGATCATGATTCCGTCACAGCCGGTCTGCTCCACCAGTGCCTCGGCACTTGCCGCATCTGTCACATCGCCGTTTCCGATAACCGGAATCGATACTGCCTCTTTTACCCGGCGGATAATATCCCAGTCTGCTTTTCCGGAATAAAACTGCGCTCTCGTTCTTCCATGAACCGCAATTGCAGCCACTCCGCAGTCCTCGAGGATCTTCGCAATTTCCACAGCATTCGCCGATTCTTCGTTAAAGCCCTTTCGAATTTTAACTGTCACCGGCTTTTTCACTGCCTTTACCATACCGGTCACAATCTTCCGCACCAGCGCAGGATCCTTCATCAGCGCGGAGCCCTCGCCGTTGTTGACGACCTTCGGCACCGGGCAGCCCATGTTAAAATCCAGAATGTCAAACGGCCGCTCCTCGATCTGTGCGGCAATCTGCGCCAGAATTTCCGGATCACTGCCAAAAAGCTGGAGCGATACAGGATGTTCACCCGGATGAATCGTCATCAGATCCTCGGTATTTTTGTTCTTATACAGAATCGCCTTCGCGCTGACCATCTCCATACAGATCAGGCCTGCTCCCTGCTCCTTGCAGAGAACGCGGAACGGCAGATCCGTCACACCTGCCATCGGTGCGAGCACGAGCGGATTTTGCATTTCCACATTTCCGATTTTCAGCGGAGACATCGTCTGGAGCGTACGTTTCTTACTTTCCATCCGGCTTCTCTCCGTCTTCTTCTGCGAACGCTTCCTCCGGCACTTCCTCGCCGAGGAAGAAAACGCGGTAATACAGCTCCAGAGATTCCAGCAGATCCTTTTTCTCCTCCTGATACTGCTTGATCCGCAGCGCACCGCCGATCTCATCGTACATCGCATCCGCATCTACAGCCTCTGTTTCGAACTGCAGACTGCCGTCACTGTCAAACCACATGGTGAAAATGCCGCCGATTTCCACGGTGAACATAACGCACATGATATGAAGCTCATCCTGCACGGACTGCGGCAGGGATGCAAAATCCTGGTTAAAATAATATTTCTGCTCATACGCACTCGCTCCGCAGAGCACTACTTTTTCATCATCTGAATACATATATTTTCCTTTCCTGATCCAAGTTTTTTATACATAACTGTACAGGCCGCGCACTGAAACCTCGCCGGAATGCACTTCCGCGATCGTTCCATCCTCTTTTCTCACACGCAGCTCACCCGTCGACGTGATGCCGAGCGCCACACCCTCGAACGGCTCTTTCGGATCCAGCACACGCACCGGCTGATCCTTATTTGCAAGTACAGCCTCATAGGCTTCCTGCAGCGCCGAGAGATCTCCCGCCTCCAGGAATTTTTCGTAATTCTCCTCGAACGCCTCCAGCACCGCTGCGACTATTTTCGCCCGATTGACCGGATGCCCCATTTCGATCGCCAGTGACGTCGCGATCTCAGCAATTTCTTCCGGAAACTCCGTCTGGTTCACATTGATTCCCGTTCCAATGACGACATAATTGATGTAATCGATCTGTGCACTCATCTCGGTTAAGATTCCGCAGAGCTTTTTCCCGTTCAGCACCGCATCGTTCGGCCACTTAATTCTCGTGTCGACGCCGAGCGCTCTCTGTACCCCCTGCACAACAGCAAGTCCCATCACAATCGTCAGCATCGGCGCTTTGGCCGGCTCGAGATCCGGGTACAGCAGGAGGGACATCGAAACGGAAGTTCCCTCCGGCGATTTCCAGACTCTTCCGCGGCGGCCTTTTCCAGCGGTCTGCGTCTCGGCCGTTGTCAGTGTACCGTTCGGCGCTCCTTCTTCCGCCAGGCGCTTCGCCCACGTATTTGTCGAATCTACTTCATGGCTGTAATAGACCGTCTGTCCAACATATTTCGTATGCGTGCGGCTTTCCAGCTCGTCCTTCGTCATCAGATCCGGCTCGTTCAGCAGACGGTAACCTTTATTCTGTACCGCCTCGATCTCGTATCCTTCCTCTTTTAACTGATTCATGATCTTCCACACTGCAGTACGGGAAATTCCAAAATGTTCACACAAATCCTGACCCGAAACATTTTCTCCTGATTCTCGCAGAAGGCGCAGTGTCTCAGCTCTTTTATTTTCCAGCATATGATATCTTCACACTCCTCACATAAACCAACAGCAGCGCTGCGAAAGACGTGCTCCGCAGCGCTGCTGTACGTGTCTTGCCATTCTTCTATTATACACAGTCTGTTCCGGTTTTTCCACCAGAAAGTTTATGCACCAAGCGTTGCTGCCATCACAGCTTTGATCGTGTGCATGCGGTTCTCTGCTTCCTCGAAGACTCTCGACTGTGCGGACTCAAATACCTCATCGGTAACTTCCATCTCATCCAGTCCGTAACGGTCGTGGATCTCTTTTCCAATCTTTGTTTTCAGATCGTGGAACGACGGCAGGCAGTGCAGGAATACCGCGGTATCCTTGGCATTTGCCATTGCTTCTTTTGTCACGCGGTACGGAGTCAGATCGTGGATTCTCTCCTCCCATACGCTGTCCGGCTCACCCATGGATACCCAGACATCCGTATAGATAACATCGGCGTCTTTCGTTCCCTCTTTTACATCCTCGGTGAGGGTGATGGTTGCGCCGCTCTCCTTTGCATACTCTTCACACTGTGCAACGAGTTCCGCGTTCGGGAAGTATTTCTTCGGTGCGCAGGCTACAAAATCCATACCCATTTTTGCAGATGCAATCATCAGGGAATTTCCCATGTTGTAGCGGGCGTCGCCCATGTAAACGAGTTTGATGCCTTTTAAGTGGCCGAACTCTTCCTGGATTGTCAGCATATCGGCGAGCATCTGGGTCGGGTGGTACTCGTTGGTCAGTCCGTTCCATACCGGGACTTTGGAATATTTTGCCAGCTCCTCTACGATCTCCTGGCCGAATCCACGGTACTCAATTCCCTCATACATTCCTGCAAGAACGCGGGCCGTATCTTTGATGCTCTCTTTTTTACCGATCTGGGAACCGGTCGGGTCAAGATAGGTGGTTCCCATGCCGAGATCATGTGCGGCTACTTCGAAGGAACAGCGGGTTCTGGTGCTGGTTTTCTCGAAGATCAGCGCAACGTTTTTACCGCGCAGGGTGTCCACCGGAATGCCTTTCTTTTTCTTATCCTTCAGCTCTGCGGACAGATCCAGCAGATAGGAAATCTCTTCCGGGGTGAAATCCTTTAATGTCAGAAAATCGCGTCCTTTTAAATCCATGGTGTGTTCCTCCTTAAATATATCGGTATGTAATGTATTTTTATCGCTTAAGATGGTTTCTATTATGAAACAGGCCGGCGCATCTGTCAAGGGGTGAAATGTATATTTTTACGTATTTTACTTGTATTATTCATAATATATGTATTTTTATACATTTTTATTCTGTTATTCTTACCGGCAACTACAGAATCTGCCAGTGGCAGCTCCCTCCGGATGCAGAGCAATAAAAAATTCTCCCGTGTCCGGCATGATGCGTTTCACGGGAGAATCCTGCTTTTTTATTTCTGTCCTTCTTTCCCTGCCGGGCCTTTCTGCTCTTCCACGATTCCCTTGAATGTGGTAGCCAGACTTGCCAGTCCCTGCAGATCGGACGGAACAACAATCTTCGTTGCTTTTCCATTCGCCAGAACACCAAGTGCCTCGAGACTCTTTAAGGTAAGAACCGCATCGTCAGCACCTGCCTCTTTGATGGCACGGATACCATCGGCATTTGCCTGCTGTACTTTGAGGATCGCCTCCGCCTGGCCTTCTGCCTCGCGGATTCGTTTCTCTTTTTCTGCCTCAGCACGAAGAATCGCTGCCTGCTTCTCTGCCTCTGCATCCAGGATCGCAGACTGTTTTTTACCTTCGGCAACCAGGATGGTCGATTTTTTCTCACCTTCTGCAATCAGGATTGCTTCACGGCGTTCACGCTCTGCTTTCATCTGTTTCTCCATGGCTTCCTGAATGGCTGCCGGAGGCATGATGTTTTTCAGCTCAACACGGTTGACTTTAATGCCCCACGGGTCGGTTGCGATATCGAGAGCTGCCTGCATCTTCGTGTTGATAATCTCACGGGATGTCAGTGTTTCGTCCAGCTCCAGATCTCCGATGATGTTTCGAAGTGTCGTTGCGGTCAGGTTTTCAATGGCCATCAGCGGATTTACAACACCGTATGCGAACAGCTTCGGATCGGTAATCTGGAAAAATACGACCGTATCAATCTGCATCGTAACGTTATCTTTTGTAATGACCGGCTGCGGCGGGAAATCCACCACCTGCTCTTTTAAGTTCACGCGGATTGCCACGCGCTCGATAAACGGAACCTTAAAATGAAGACCGGTTGCCCAGGTGCCTTTGTATTTTCCAAGACTCTCAACAACGTAAGCACTGGCCTGCGGCACGATCTTCACACACGATGCTGCAATAAACAGTACAATCACAAGAAGAAAAATCATTAAAATTCCTGCAATTCCTCCACCACTCATGTTTCATTTCCTCCTTCTTTTTCTTTGACCTTTACAATCAGCTTGACGCCTTCCACACGGAGCACTTCCACCACGGTCTCTTTCGGGATAATGCCTCCTTCGCTTTCCGTTCTCGCAGTCCAGGTGTTTCCGCCCAGCGATACCTTTCCGGTGCCTGCCAGGTTGGAAATCTCTTCTGCGACGATCCCTTCCATTCCAATCACGCGGTCTACATTTGTTTTTAAGGTATCCTTATTCAGGAAACGGACGGCTACAGGACGTGTAAAAATCAGAAGTATCAGCGATACAACAAGAAAGCAGACCATCTGAATTACAAATCCGGCTCCGCACATAGCTGCGATCAGAGCAATCAGGGCGCCGCCCGCAAACCAGATGGTTGCCAGACCTAACGTTGCCGCCTCAATCACCAGCAAAACCACAAGCGCAATCAGCCAGTACACTGCATATTCCATGCTCCTCTCTCCTTTCCGATTTCTTGGCTGTTGGATTCATGATACTATATGAGAATGAAAATAGCAAGCGGAGAGGTGGAATATTCAGAAAAAAGACAGGATTTTAAGAACTGGTCGCACAGAGACAGCGCAGAAAACCCGATCTTCTTATTCTTCCATCACATCTTTTCATTTTAAAACGGCTACAACCATTCTTTACACACTCCTATCTGTTGTGATGCAGTTATAGAAACGAAGAAATTTGTAATGTTTAAAGCGTTCGAAAAAGCAGATTACATTTTCATAACGTTTTGCACCTGTGTGAAGTGAAAGGAATGGCTATAAAAATGAAAAACTGGAAAACAGCTCTTTCAAGAAGGAAATAAAGAAAGGAAATATAAAGACTGATTTTTTATTTATAAACTATCAATTCCAAGGCTTGACATCCATACAAAAACAGCTGCCACAACAAAATACATATGCATCTGTATAAAAAGTACCAAGGTAAATGCTAATAATTTCCAAAACAGCGATTTAATCTGCCTTGTATAACGAATGCACTCTTTTAGTGTCAGTTTTTGTTCTACAAACGGGTTTCTGCTGTATTGCTTTAATATCTTCGCCGCGACACGAATTTTTTTCCCTTGATATGTCATTTCTTCTTTGGCAAGATACATTGCACCAATGAGCAGATGAAAGAAAATCAGATCTCCATATTCTCTGGAAAGATGCTTTTCTTTCAGAAACTGTTCAAAATCAGATGCAATCAAAATCCAGTTTCTCATCAGATTCTTTTTCGGTTGATATGTCAGGGACTGGAGATTTTCACGGTAAAGAACGATGCTCTGTGGGACAAAAGCATATTTCGGATGGCATGCACAGCATCTAAAATTATGTGCCTTGTCTTCGGCGTAACTGTATGGGGGAATCCACAAATCGTGAGACTCCAGAAAAGATTTGCGGTAGAGTTTTCCCCAGTCGTAAGAAAGCGTTCCTTTTTGAAAAAATCCATGAAACCGGAACTCTGCGCTGTCCGGGTTTTCTTTTTCCAGATTACTGCAGCATTTCACTTTTTCGCCATTCGCCCTCCATCTGCGATATGTTCCGATCACAATATCTGCCTGCTCTCTTTCTGCCCGTGCGGCAAGGGAACGTATGGCAGATGAATCGTCCAGCTTGTCGTCTGCATCCAGGAAGAGAAGATATTTTCCTGTTGCTTCTTTTATCCCTGCATTTCTGGCTGCTCCACTGCCTTTATTATTCTGATGAATCACACGGATTCTTGGATCTGCTGCAGCAAGTTCCTCACACATTTGATTGGAACGATCTGTTGAACCGTCATTCACCAAAACAATCTCCAACTCTGAATAGTCCTGTTTTCGTACGCTCTCAACACACTCCGTCAGAAATTTTTCCGCCTGATAGACCGGAATAATCACACTTACCAGTGGATAAAACATCTTTTTTCTTTCCTCTTCTCCTATTCTTTGTACCCAAAATATAGCGGATTTTTAAAGAAACGTCAACTGAACTTTGCTTTCTTTTTGTTTTCATTTACAAATGTCTCAGCGTATTGATTCCTCCATTATTCTATAAAACAAGCTATTTCTCATCCACTCTTTACACCACAGTATATGTTGTGCTAAAGTTATAAAAGGGTCAAACATTTGCACACCCATTCCTATTTTTCCTGAAAACATTTTTCGGATATATTCCGCACGTTGGACATTACTGGCAGTATTCCTACTTAGCAGTTGCATCAATATATGGCTTTGGCGAACAGATCATAAAAAAATACGTTTTATCTGTCTGGATGCTTTTGTCATGTTGTTAATCATGAATCTTGGAAATGGATATATCCATTATTACCAGATGCTATCTTAAATAAAATACCAGAAAATGAGCGGTCCAGTGTATATAATTATGAGACAAGTTCCCAATGGCTGCTGTCTGGACTTGAACCTTATGACAAATACTGTATTACAGCAGACCATTTTTCGATGCTTTCAAATGAAATTTTTCAGCATATTCAAAATTTATTCGAGCACAGAGAGCCTATGTACATAGTAACAGGGCGCAATGTGCAGATTCAAAACCAAATTGTACAAACATATCTGGAAAAAGATTATACTGAATTGTATACCAACAACATTTATACATTATATCAAAAAATTCCTTAAACACTAAATAAATCGTTCTCACTATTAAAGTAAAGAAAAAAATATATCAACTTCTACAAAGAAAATTGAACAACTTTGACAATGTAAACTGATTTTTTGTACTGTTTCGTTATCGAAAGTATACTGTTTTTTTTGGTACAATATACGAAAGGATCGTTACAAATGAAAAAACAGATCATTGATTTTGTCATCACATGGGTGGACGGATCAGACCCCTTATGGTTTCGCCAAAAACAGAACGCCAAAAAAAAGCAAGGAGTTTCTGTTGATATCGACGACCGTATTGAACGCTATCGCGACTGGGAAATTCTAAAGTATCTATTTCGTTCGATAGAAAACTTTGCTCCATGGGTAAATAACGTATATTTTGTAACATGCGGTCATCTGCCGGCGTGGCTCAATACAGAATGTCCAAAATTGCAGATTGTTTCACACAAAGATTTTATTCCCGAAAAATATCTCCCCACCTTTAACTCGCATTCCATTGAGTGGAATTTCCACCGGATAAAAAATCTGTCGGAACACTTTGTTTATTTTAATGATGATATGTTTTTGCTGCATCCAATAAAGCCAACCGATTTTTTTGAAAACGGAAAACCCGTTGATATGCTTGCCCTGCAGCCCGATGTTGCAAACGTAGAAGATACCATTATGCCATATATCTATCTGAACAATACTATGCTGCTTGCCAAGTACTTTGACAAACGGGAAAACATGAAAAAGCAGCCAGGTGCCTATTTTCACATCGGATATCCTCCCATGTACTTTGGATATAATCTTCTGGAAATGGCATTTCCACGATTTACCGGTTTTTACACCGTTCATGGCCCGTCTCCTTTGAAAAAGGAGACTTATCGTTTCTTCTGGGAAAAGGAAGAAGAATTGTTAGACGGTGTCTGCAGCCACCCATTTCGTCATAAAGATGATGTGAGCCAATATGTTCTGCGGGAATATCAGAAACTGAGTGGTGATTTCGTTCCAAGAAACACGCACAAGTTCTGTAAATACTTCAATTTAAAACCGGAAAACCCGGAACTGGTAAAGACAATCACAAAGCAGACTGCAAAGTGCATCTGCATCAATGACAGCAATTTTGAAATCCCATATAAACATGTAAAACGGGAACTGAACGATGCCTTTTCCAAACTTTTTCCGCAGAAATCACAGTTTGAAAAGTAAATTTTGTTCCATATTCAGAGGCGGAAATTTATCTGCATCTATTTTGGCATTACGTTATCGGAACGTTCTTGTTTTTTAATCGAAATAGTAACATTTTTACCCCAAATCTATTGACATTTGCGGGATTTTCCTCCTATAATAAGAATTGTAACCAAGGATGATTTTGCAAGAAAAGGACGTGAATATATATGACTAAAAATTACACAAAACCAATCGTTACAATTGATTCTGGTATGGCAGAAGGTGTTTATGCGGCAAGTGGATGTTATACTGCATCTGCATATATTCACCAGACTCCAGAAAACGGACGTGGCGATTACCGTATTCAGGTAAATGGAAAGCATAATGCTGATCATACCAAGGAAGCCCAGGTTCTGACTATCAGTTTCAACCAGAATGTTACTTATGTTTCTGGCGGCGCAGGACTTATTTCCGGTAACGAAACCACTACACTGAAAGTAAAACTGGCTTATCATCAGAATCCAACCGATAATATCGGTTTCGGTGACTTGGTTGTTACTTCCGATGCAGGTCTTGCAATTACTGGAGTAAGCATTACCGATTAATGGATCACTTCCCGTATTCTAAAAAATGGAATGCCTTTTGGCATTCCATTTTTTATTCGCTTGTAACCTGTTTTTACAAATTCGGCTCCAAATTTTGCAGGTACTTTCAATTCTGCAACTTTCTTCAATTTTAGAAATCCTTCTCCATCTCCAAAATTTCTTTCTCGCCCAGCTCCTCACACTTCTTTCCTCGAATCGCATACACTCTCGTACAGATTCCAAGCACCGTCGGCCGGTGTGTCGTTACAATGCAGGTTCGCGGATACGTATCTGTCATAATATTTTTCAGCACTTTCCGTTCCGTCGCCACATCGAGCGCCGAAGTTGCTTCATCCAGCAGCAAAATCGGAGATTTTCGAAGCAGTGCACGCGCAATCGAAAGCCGCTGTGCCTGTCCTTCTGAGAATCCGCCGCCGCGTTCTTTCACCATACTTTCAATACCATCCGGCAGTTTCTCCACAAATTCCCATGCACATGCCAGTTTCAACGCCTCCACGATCTCTTCATCTGTGGCTTCCGGTTTCACATTTCGCATATTTTCTGCAATTGTTCCTGAAAACATCGTATTCCCCTGTGGCACATAAGAAAACAATTTCCTTGTGGACGGCGACAGTGCAATCCGTTGTTCTCTGTCTTCCCCTGCACCAATCCATGCTTCTCCCCCCTGGGCACGCAGCAAGGATAAGATCAGCCGCAGCATCGTTGTCTTTCCCTCGCCGGACGGGCCGACGAGTGCAATAATTTCATGCGGCCACGCTTCCAGTGATGCTTTCGAAAACACTTCTGTTCCCGTATGGTAGGTATAGCTCAAGTCCTCCATAGCAAGCCCGATGCCGCTTGCCCGGTATTTTTCTGCAAACTGCTCCACTTCCCGATCCGCACTGTAGTCCTCCTGCGGCATCTCCACAATATCCATCAGACGGCCGGCTGAGATGCCAAGAGAAATCGCCGATGGCACAAGGCTGACCAGCGAATTGACGGAACCCGTCAGTGTACCGGACAGAGACAGAAACATGGTCATGGTTCCGTAAGAAATTGCCCCGCTCCAGACACGGTAAATTCCCCATCCGTAGCAGCTGTAAGATACAAGATAGCTGATTAACGTCATCAGAAGCGAGGTTGCAATCGACATTTTCTGGAAATCCAGGCGCATTTTGATGTATTCCTGCTGCAGATTTTTCAGGCGATCGACATAAAAGCGGATCATATCGAATGCCTTGATTGTCTGAATATTGGAAAATGCTTCCTGATTAAATCCGTAAAGTTTCGCACTCATCTGTGCGCTCCGCTGGTTATTGTTCGTCATCCGGCGCAGCAGCGGGCGGGACAGAAGCGCACTGAACGGGATGCCAAGCAATGCAAAAATGGCAAAGGTGGGATCATAATGTACCACAATCGCCAATGCACTGATAAATTTCACAGTATAGATCACAAGATTCGGCAGCCAGTTCAGGATACCACTGGAAATATTTGAAGCATCAGAACTCCACCGTGTTACCAGATCTCCGGTATGATACGCTGTCAGCGATTCCCAGTCCGTGACCAGAATCTTGGCAAAAATATCATTCTGGATTTCGCGGTCTACCTTCAGGTTAATCATCGTAGATGCATACGCAGATGCCTGCGAAATCAGGGTATTTCCAAAAGAAAAGCCGATCATCAGTGCGAAGGTCTGCAAAAGTTTTCCTGTCTGGTGCCCGGTGATAATATCAACCAGATCTTTCGATATCACACTGGACGCAAGAGAAACACCGGTTCCGAAAACACCAAGTGCGGTATAGAAAATCATGGCTTTCCAGTATCGTCTGGCATACTGTGCAATCCACAGAAATTCTTTCCACATCTTCTGAAGCATTTCCGCCTGGAGGCATTTTTTTATTTTTGTCCACAAGTTTCTCATTTTAAAGCCTCCTGCGCAAGTTCATCCTCCGTGATTCTGTGATGCATCACTTCTGCCGCTGTATCATTTTTCGTACAGCGCAGGAAGTAAACCGGCTTTTCATTTGCAATTTCTTCCGCAAAAGCAAGATTCTTTTTCATCAGCCCTGCCGTCCAGGGCGGCGAGATCATCCGCTGCATCACACGGAGTGTTTTCTGCTCTTTCGTCAGGGAAACGATTTTATCCTCCGGCGCTTTTTCCAGCAGCACAATCCCTCCCAGCTCTTTCTTTTCGACTGTGAAAATTTCTGATGTGCCGCACCACGGGATTCCGTATACTACAAACTGATCGCCCTCTTTTCCTATGAGGTTCAGATCTCCGTTCAGAAACGGCGTGTCAAACAGTTTTTTCCAAAGTGCCGTATGAGTCGATTTTCCCATTCCCGACGGACCGGAAAACAGCCATGCTTTTTCCAGATAAAGAAGAGATGCGGAATGCAGCACAAACATGCCTTTTTTCTGTGCCAGGAACAGAAATACCGGCCGGATCGCCAGAAAGAGGGAATCCTGCTCTTCTTCTGTCATAGGCAGACGGTAATAAATACAGGCGAAGCTTCCATCCGCTTTCATCCAGATTTCATAGATATTTTTAAGAGCCGGGAACCAGAGGACATAGCCTTCTTCCCACGCGCAGACTGTCAGATCTTTATTCCGGATCAGAATGTTTCCATTCTGGTGGCTTTCCGGTACATGCTCGATCAATTCTAACGTGAGATCCGCCGCATCCTGCCTATTTTCTGTTTTTATCACCGTTTCTTCCACTTCTTTTTCTCCTGTTTTTTTCGCTGCCTCTCCTTCTGTTTTCTCTGTTGCTTCTTCCTTTCCTCTTTTCTTCTCAAAAGAAGCAAACTGTTTTGGAATGCAGCCCTCTTTTCCATAAACAGCAATGGAAATTCCTGCGATCTTCAATTCTCCGGCGCAAGTTCCATCCGGAGAACCAAGTTCCCGTCGTACCGCACCAAAGGCAAGAAGCTCCTTCACAAAAGCCTGAATATCTTTTTTCAGTTCCTCCTGCTCTTCTTCCGGCACTTCATAACAGCGAATCATTTTCTGCTGAAGTTCTTCCATTGTTTTTGGTGTTTCCAGCGCTTCCCAGAGAATCCGTGCGGTCTCATTCAGCTCCATTCCTCGCTGCTGGTCTGCTATTTTCTGCCCATAAGGCAGAAGATAATGTGTGTTCCCGATTTTCTGCAGTAAATATCCTTCCTGCCTTCTGATTCTCATAATCTGATTTCCCTTCCTGTGTTTGTTTTCTTATATTTGCTGTCTTTCGTTTTGTATGTAAAGTTATGCTTTTTCTGCTCATCATCCTTTTTATTTTCAGGGTAAGCTGTTATAATAAAATTCAGGTAACTATTCAGAGCCACTCGTCAAAATGCCACGCATTTCGTCGGTTCGGCGTATCCGCCAAATGGAGTTTTTTATGTACACTTACGATATTGAACAACTTTTAAAAAACGGTTCTGCCGTCAAACTGAAACCGCAGGGCTACAGTATGTATCCTCTTTTTCTTCCGGGCCGGGACGAAGCTGTCATTGAACACTGTGTTCCTTCCGAACTTCATCGCGGCGATGTAATTCTGTATCGCCGTGTGCAGGGAATCCTTGTTCTGCACCGCATCTGCCGAATTACCAGGGATGGCTTCTATCTGGTCGGGGACAATCAGACCGAAGTGGAAGGACCTCTTTCCCCGGAGCAGATTCATGGAAAACTGACTGGTGTCGTACGCAATGGAAAATCGTTTTCTGTTTCGTATCCAATTTATCGGATGCTTTCTTCCATCTGGCTCTTTTTACGCCCTGTCCGCCCGTTTTTCTGGTCGGTAACGGCTTTTTTCCGCAGGTTTTTTCAGAAGCACTGATTTTTTCATTGTCCTCTCCGAATTTTTTTCAAAATGCACAGAGAAATTTCTATTGCATCAGGCTTTTCGCATTCCCTTCACCATGGTTACAATGCTCTGAAGTCTCCAGCCTCTTCCAAAGATCACCAGATCCAGCAGCAGCGGAATCGCAATACACAGGAGAAAGCAGACGCAGAACAGAAGCATACCGCCTGCTCCGTATATCAGTGGTACGATTTTCTGCATCAGCAGAACTTCGCCCGCTATGACTGCCAGATACTCTCCGATATCCTGCGCATACCGCAGCGCCTCTCCCGGCATCTCGAGGAAATCCCGGAAATAAATGATATACCGATACAAGATCTGCAGCAGATAAGACAGTAAGGTTCCAAGCAGAACGCCTGCCATCCCATACGGTTTTACAAGTGCCAGTGACACGATCAGATTAAGAAGTGCGGAGGATGCTCCGACATTTTTCTCTTTTTCAAACAGTCCCGTCACGCCCATCACAAGGCTGAGCGGCAATCCCATAATTCGAACCAGCAATACTACAATACAAAAAACAGTAATTCCCCAGCCAAGTTCGTAGGAAGGACCAAGCCAGATATCACGGACAAATGGTGTAATCAGAGAAAACAGGCCAACCGATACAACCGACGCAATGCAGAAAAAGCCAAAGGTCAATTGCCGCAGAATCTCATAATTTCTCTGACGATTTTTTTCTGTAAAATAATCTCCGACCGTCGGCTGGATCGTATTCGCAAGGATCGTGAGAATATTGCTGATCGCCTGCGTAATCATACAGTAATTTGCATATCGTCCTACCGTACCGACCCCGATAAAACCGGAAATAATCAGGTTGTCCGTGCAATACAGCATTTTTTCTGAAATTCTGGAAATAAACAGGCTTTTCAGATCTCTTACAATTCTTTTCGTCAGAGACGATGTGCTCTTTTCTTTTCTCCGCTGGCGCAAAAACGGATATTTCTGCTCCACATACCAGCTGATCCAGATATTCAGCACGACTTCCGTTACGGTTCCAATACCAAGCGCCAGCAGATAATTCTGTTCCCATGTAACCAGCAGAATAATCGCCAGATAGCTGACCACATTTAAAATCAGTCCGGTGATGCTTGCAATGTATTCTTTCTGATCCGCAATCAGCAACGACTTCCGGTACGTTAAAAGATAAGAAAGAACGGTTCGAACCAGCCACATCGCATACAGAACGCGGATATAGGATAACGAATAACTGTTATTTTTCATAAAAAGGTGGATGAACGGCAGAACCGCCATTCCCGCCGCAAATACAAGAACAGCAAAGACGTGATATGCCTTTCGGTAAAGATTCATCAGCGATGCAATCTCTGCCTCATCCTTTCTTGCAAGCGCGCCATACAAATGGTAAACGATTGCCGTGGATATGCCAAGCTCCGTCACGGAAAGGATATTGATGACATTGGAAATAACACCATTCATTCCAACCAGCTCCGCGCCCATGTACAGGTTCATGGCACGCTGGCTGAAAAAGCCGAGGATCAGAAGCGCAAACTGTGAAAGCATACTGAAAAAACTGTTTCGGAATAAATTTTTAATGCGCATAAGTTCCTCCTTCTTCTCGTTTTTATAACATGCTACGCGGGTAAACAGTTCCGTAATTTTACATCACTCTTATTTTCCACTGTTTTCATGGATTTTGTAACATTAAAATGGTATCATATATCTAATACCTGCTATCGTTGCTGCCGTTTCCAGATACCTGTGAATGGCAGTATCCCTTTTGGAAAGGCTTTCCTTTATGAAAACAAATAGAAAAAAATCATTTTCTTATCTTCTGTTTTTTCTTCTGCTTCTGGTATTCCTTGCACTGTTCGCATTTCTTGGTATCCGTTCTTTTTATCGTGCGAATTACATGCCGGAACCATGCACAGAATCCGCAGACGAGTTATCCAATCCATACATTGGATTTTATCACATGTATGGCTATGTTCTTGGAAGCGATTCGCTCTCGAATCTTCCTGCCGCCTCTGATTCCGACGCCAAAAACAGGCAGGGAATTGTCATGCTGGAAGTGAATCTGCAGAATTTTTCAAACGAAGATCTCTCCGATTCAGCTCTTTCCCAGCTTGATACCATTCTCTCTGCCTGGCAGAGACATGGCAGTCAGGTGATCTTACGTTTTCTCTACGACTGGGATGGAAAAGCAATGGAAACAGAGCCGCAAAGTCTGGAGCAAATTCTGCGTCACATGGACCAGACAGCTGAAGTTGTAAATCGCTACACGGACTGTGTTTTTCTGATGCAGGGCATTTTTGTCGGAAACTGCGGGGAAATGAACAATTCTCACTACATGTCCGATGAGGACTGTACTACCCTGATGCACCATCTGGCAGAGGTAACGGATCCTTCGGTTTTTCTGTCTGTCCGCACACCGGTACAGAGGCGGAAAATTCTGGATTCCTCCGAACGGCCGACAAAGGAAACAGCTTTTGATGGTTCGCTTTCCTCCCGGCTTGGACTGTTTAACGATGGTATGCTCGGAACGGCCAACGATACCGGCACTTATGGTGATACCGCTGCCTCCGCAGACACTTACCGTTCCGCCTGGGTTCGTGAGGATGAGCTTTCCTTCCAGAATGAACTCTGCAATTTCGTCCCAAACGGCGGCGAGGTCACTCTGGATAACCCATTGAATGATCTCGCACATGCCATTCAGGATTTATCGCGCATGCATGTCTCCTATCTGAATTCGGAACACGATCCCGCGGTTCTGGATAAATGGAAAGCAGCTGCTTACAAAGACAAAGCTTCCGTTTTTAACGGATTGTCCGGCTATGATTATATCGAGCGTCATCTGGGATACCGCTATGTCATCCAGGACACTGCTTTGGATTCGTCTGATTTTCAGATACGGCTGGAAAATGTTGGTTTTTCTGTCTGCTATCGAAAACTGGATTTACAGCTCACCCTGGTTTCTTCCGATGGTGAGGTTTTCTCATTTCCCATCTCTTCGGATTCCAGATTCTGGATACCGGGGACTACTGCAGAGCTCTCTATTTCTCTCCCGCTTGCGAGACTCACCAAAGGCAGTTATACGGTATATTTCCAGATGACGGATCCTGTTCTGCAAAGGGAAATTTTGCCCGCAAACACATTTTCTCATGATACGCATGGATTTTCGATTGGTACGCTCGAAATCAGCAAATTATATTAAAACAATCGGGTCAATTTTGAAAATTCCCAAAAAGGGGCGTCCCTGTTTTTCTCCCTGATTGGCAAATGAAATAGTTCTTCCATCCCGCCTGCGGTACAGCGCCAGATACAGTTTCTGTTCTTCTGGTTCTGCTAATTCCGCAGGCAGTTTTATTTTCTGGCAAAGAGTGGTTTTTTCTCCGCTCTTCCAGAGTCTCGCATCTGTTGCAATCTGTATTTTTTTCTGAAGCGTTCCGTTTCTTTCCAGCTCCAGATAACAGTCTGCCTCTTCGGTCAGTTCTGCAAATCCTTTGTTTTCCAGTGTAATCTGAAGTTCTTCCCTTTCCGAAACAAACTCCACACCTTCCACAACAAACCGATAGCCGAGACGTTTTCCAATTGCCTCCAGGCCGCTTTCGTCCTCGACCGTTTCTGCTTTCCATTGTTCCAGCCGTCGTAAATCATACGTACTGTTCAGATAGGAAATATGCATTCTTTCGAGATCCGCCATTGCTTTTGGGGCCGAGACGAAAGGAGCCGGTTCTGCCCCACTTCCCCATATGGCCTCTCCGCCGCAAAATTTTCCGCACATTTCGTTTTTCTGCCATTCCAGTTCTTCTTCCCGGCTGCAGATTTTCTGTCCCGGTGTTTCCGGTGACAGTGTGCCATACGTTCCAAGATCCGTTTCCGATCCGAATATCCCATCGTTAAACAGAGTCAGTTTTTTCTTTTCCTGCTCCGTCCATCCCAAAGTCAGTTCCCGCCACTGCGCCGGTTTCCGCACTGCAACCGGGCAGGCGCCGTCCACTGCTTTTATCATGGTATCGGTCAGGGTTCGAAAGGCATCCGGGGTCAGATAACGGGAACCGTGCATTTCGCCCCAGTTCCCGATCAGAATTCCCTGTACTGCAAAAATATCGTCCGCATATTCCCGAATGACTTCTCCGATCTGCTGCATATGTTCTTCCACCAGACGGATACTGCCCGGCTCTTTCTCCAGTCCTTTTCCCTCAAGATCATAGGAAAACCGCAGGATCATTCCTTTTCTTTTCTCCCGAAAAAATGCCAGAATCCTTCGAATCCATTCCAGAGACGGTTCTGAAATCGGCTTGTCCCGGAATGCTCCGATATCAATTCTGAGAAGGACAAGTTCTTCCTCTTCACAGGCGATGTAGAGCGGTTCCCCGGTTTGCGCCGCGTTGAAAGTATATAAATGATACCAGCCACACCCGGGATTCTGTATCGCTTTCCTGCTTTCCTGAAGTATCGCTTTCTGGAAAAGCTCTTTTTTATCCTGTTTTCCCCGCAGTTCTGGAAATTCTTTCTTTTCTGCCCTGCCTTTAGCTTCTCTTCCCTTCTGCCAGCTCAGGATACTTTTTATCTTCTCTCTCCACATCAATCCGTCCTGCTCCTGCATCCATTTTCAATACCTTACACCGGAAAATCACAGCCAGGACACTGTAAAACATCCGCATCATATACCAGATTGGCTTCAAACCAGAATGCATGCTTTTCCCCGAAGTCCGAGCATGCATAACAGCTGGAATCTCCACAACTTTAAAATCAAGAAGCAGCATCTGAGTAATCATATTAGTATCCGGATATTTATCATCGAAATGATTATATTTGGAATAGTATAAAACAGCTTTCCGGCTTAAACCCTGCAGTCCGGTTGTCGGATCCGCAATTTTCCGTCCAGTTGCCAAATACAGCATTTTTCGAAACAGGACAAATGCCATTTTTTTTGCAAAGGAAACTTCAAACTCTGTACTCCCCTTCATGAAACGGGATCCAAGCACAATGTCCGGCGTTCTTCCATCATCATCTTTTTCCTTTAATCTCTGGTAAATTTTCGGGATATTGCACACATCGTGCTGCCCATCCGCATCCATCTGAATAACATAAGAATAGCCCCTTCGGATTGCATATTTATATCCAAGCTGCAGCCCACTGCCATATCCCAGATTAAAAACATGAGTAACCACCGCACAGCCATATTCCTTCGCCAGCCAGTTGGTATTGTCAGAAGAAGCATCGTTCATGACCAGCACATCAACAATATCTGCTATCTCCGGCTGCGCCAGCTGTTTCATGACCTTTTCTATATTTTTTTCCTCGTTGTATGCCGGAATAATCAGCAGTACCTCTTTTTGTCTCATATGTATGTCCGCCTCATTTCATTAGATTCAGCAGTTTCCAGATTTCCTCTGTCTGACCGTTCATTTTCTGTTTTGCCGCTGCTGCAAGCCGTTCCCGTTTCTTCGGATCATCCAGCAGTTCTTCTACTTTTTCGGCAATGCCTTCCGGTGTCAGCGTACAGAGAAGACCATCTTCCCCGTCCACAATCTGCTCTCTGTTTCCCGCACAGTCCGATGCAATCACAGCACAGCCAAGTGTCTGCGCTTCCTGGATGGCGATGCTTTTTCCTTCAAACCGTGTTGCATGAACGTAGAGATCACACTGTGCATAATAAGGAAACAGATTCTCTTTTGCACCCGGCAGCTGGAAATCTTCCTGCAGGCCAAGCTCTGCAATCTGCTTTTCGAGCGCATTTCTCTCGGATCCCTCTCCCAGTACATACCATCGCGCCTCATAGCCATCTTCGCGGATCTTTTTCATGGCCGGAATTGCGATGTCATATGCTTTCTGATAGGCCAGTCTTCCGACAGTTAAGATTCGAATTCCTGTATAGGAATCTGAAAAACCGCCCGGCAGCTGCGCCTCACGCGCAATCCGGTCTGTATCGAGAATATTGTGAAAAACCTGCACTTTCTTCTCATATTCCGGATAAAATTCCAGAAAATGACGGCGCGTCTCCTGCGAAACGGTAAAGATCTGATCCATCTTTTCGTAGCAGTCCCGATCCATTTCCCTTGTATAACCGGAATTGCCGTATGCAATATGGACAAAGGCAGCTTTTTTCTTAGCATTCACATGATCGGCAACGTAATAAGCAGAACCGCCTTCCAGGTAAGCAACCGCCAGATCGAAGGTTTCCGAAAATCGGTCTGCTCCATCCGAAATTACACGCCAGAGCAGCTTGTCCGGCTGAATGTTTCCAGTTTTTTTCATTCGGAAAAAATTTTGTATCACATATTGCATTTTCTTTATGGTGCGACCATGGCGGAAAAACGCCAGAAAAGATGTCTGTATCAGTTTTCTCCGCCCCGCACCGGACAGCACAGAAGCGGTACAGATTTTCTTATTTTTCACATGTACCCTCTGCGGTACCTGGGAAATCATTTCACCCTGCCCCAAAAGTACGTAAAGTGAAATTTCATATTCCTCCGCATCCAGGCGGCGCAAAAGTTCCAGCAGCGCTGTTTCCGCTCCCGCCCGGCCAAGGGTGTTGATCACAAACAAAATTTTCTTCATTCGTTCTTCCTTCTTCTATTCCCTTATAACTCTCTTGCATTTTTGCCCGTCAGTTTTTCCAGTTCTCTCAGAATTCTTTCATTCTCCTGGTTCAAAAGAGAAACCAGAATCGCCAGTTCCTGGTTTTTCATTAACAGGGAAGAGATCTGAATTGTCATCTGGTAAACGCCCCACAGAACCAGAAGCGCTGTGATCAGAAGAACAACGAGGCTCCCAAGCCCGATCCGGCTGCTCCATCCGGAAAATCTCGGAACCGCTCCGCTTAAGATTGCTGCAATTCCAAGCAGTTCCCAGGTAACTGCCAGGTTTACGGTCAGCTTCTTTTTCGCATGAAGCACGAAGGTAACGATCATAATTCCAATTCCCATCAAAATAACGCAAGCTTTTACAATTGCTGCTGTGCTCATTTACGCTTCCTCCTTCTGCTCTTGCTCTGCTTTTCTTTCATAAACCATACCGGATGGCCGTTTCCCCTTTCCCTGAGGAATCAGATTTCCACGGCAAAAGACATGTCTGTCCATGTTTTTTTCTACCCATCGCAGTCTCGCATATGCCACACTCCATCCTGCAAATGCTCCTGCTATGACCCCGGCGCCATACCAGATCACCGGTAAATGTGTTGCAATCAGACTGCCAATCCATGTCACCAGGCAAAACACGATCGCTGTCCAGATTGCCCCTGTCAGATCGTCAAAATAATACAGGAAGATAATTTCCGCATACATCAGAAACAGAATAAAATATCCAACCGCAAGTGACGGATAAATTTTCAGTGTCATACCGGAAAATCCCTCCCCTGGTAGCAGAATAACACAGATCAGATAAACCACAACAGAAATGATAAACTGTAACCGCGCCAGTGTCATCAGTTCACTGGAAAGCTGACGGAACATCCGTTTCTTCGCATTGTCAATATCGGCGCCTTTTCCGCCGATGACTGCCTCCGAGTACAGTTTATATTTTTCGTGAAAGTTCATCTCCACACGCGCAATAAAGATGATCGTTGCGGAAATGTTGGTAAACATGGCGAGACAGGATGCCATATCGTATGGCTGGTTACATACGAAACTTTTTGCAATCTCCATCCGCATATCCGTTGTCCAGAACACAAAATTGTGAATGTATAACCCAAGGATATACAAAAAGTTTGTAAAAATCAATTTCCAATATTTCCTAAAATACTGCAGTACCGGCCGGTAATGATTGCTATTTCGCACAAAATACCGGCGGATCAGCGCATTTTCCAGCGTTGCCGTCACAAAAAATCCGATCGTCAGAGAAAACAGCATACTCCATGTTGTCTCCCACTTCAGAATAAAGTGTAAAATCAGGGCAAGGACAAATGCCACCAGCATGCCGAAGAAAAAATACTGTGAAATCCGTTGATAATCTTTGCAAATAGAAAGATAAATCATCGAGTAAAAAACAAGCACCAGACTGATATAACCGCAAAAGCCACAGAATACATATGCGGTTGGTACCTTTCCCACAAAATGTTCCCAGAGACAGAACGGAATCCCCAACAGACAGCTGAGACCAATGTTCAGAAGCATACCAATATGATAGCAGGGTAAAATATCCTGATACCGCTCTTCGTAGATCACATCAGACATATAGCGGGACAGCACCGCATTAAACGGGGACGCCGTCAGAAGAGAAAAGATAAAGGTATAAAGAATCGTGCAGGAAAACAGCTCTCTTGTCACATATCCCACACTGGCAAAATCCAGCAGATATTCCATTAAAATCAGATTGATAATGATGACAAACATGGGCGCAACCGTCACTACGGTGCTGTAGAAAAATCCAACCAGATTTGTCGTAAGTGTATTTTTTTCAAAAATCCGATTCAGCCGAACTCCGATTCCTGCCATATCCTCTTCCTCCTTTTTTGTGCCTGCTCCGGTTTTACTTTTCCTTATCCGGCAGTTTTACCGATTCTTCCTTCCACTCCAGCCCCATCTGTTCTGCGAAATCCCGGTAAATCTCCCAGTATGTTTTCTGCATATATTCTACTCTATATTTCTCCATCACACGGCGATAGCCGGTCTCTCCCATTTCCAGGCGCATTTTTTCATTTGCCGCCATATCCAGCATCGCCTGCGCGATTTCTTCAATATTCATGATATGCGTGACAATTCCGGCCGCACCGAAATCATCACTTTCCCCGTAAATCAGTCCATAGCAGTTTCCGACATCCGTTGCAATCACCGGCTTATGCGCCGCATAGCTTTCCAGAATGGTCAGCGGCTGTCCCTCACTTATGCTGGTCAGAATGGTCACATCCATTCTTCCAAGATAATCGCGGATATTGATTCTTCCGGTAAAAACAACATCCGGGATTTCCATATCCGAGACAAGCTGGAAACACTCCTCGGCATATTCCCGGTCTTCTTCCCATGGTCCCATAATCCAGAGTTTCAGACGGTCATCTTTTTCTTTCGCAAAACCAAATGCCTGAATCATCGTTTTGACATCTTTAATCGGGGTCACACGCAGTACCGCACCGATGTTGATTTTTCCTTCATCTTCTTCCGTTTTCCCCGGAATATTCTGCAGATTTTCCACACGGATTCCGTTTGGCGTGACCATGGTTTTTTCGATCGGGCAGCCAAGTTCGATCTGCAGTTCCCGTGCATGTTCAAACAGTGATGTAATGAGCGTCCCTTCGTTGTACGCCAGCTTTGACATTTTTCGAAACTGATCGATCCAGATATTTTTATAGATTCCTTCTACCCATTTGGCTTTGATCAGTTCTTCTTCCCGCTCTCTGGTGTAAATTCCGTGCTCAGAAATCAGGAGACGGCTGCCGTAGAAGTGTTTTGCCATGGCACCAAGAACCCCCGCATAACCGGTTGCAACACAGTGGTACAAATCGGCACGCGGTATTTCCGTCTGCATGGTGAGAAACAGCGGCAGATAAATCGAACGCATCGTCCACAGGAAATCAGAAAAGACAATCTGACTGTATTTCAGATTATAGCAGTCTCTGACCGCATTCAGAAAATCCTCCCCCATCAGTAGCGCATTCAGGGAAACATTTTCTTTCTGGAAAAGGTCAAACAAAACATCCCACTCGATGTCCTGATCCAGAATCAGACTGCGCAGTGCCTGATACTGTTCTTTTTTCAGCCGTTTTCTGTGCAGTTTCTTGCTGCCGCTCCAGTCCACATCGTCAAGATAAAGTTCATAGACCGCAGACACATTTTTCGGCAATTCATAGGCATATTTTCCCCGCTGGGAACGATTTGCCGCAATTGCAAGAATCACAAATTCCGTTTCCGGAAACAGCTGGATCAGGCTGTGTACCCAGCTTGAAACACCTCCTACGACGAAAGGGTAGCATCCTTCCGCAACAATGCAGACTCTCATTCGTTTTTCGCCCCTTTCTCATAGTAATACCGTTGATCCGATGCTCCAAGCGTAATCCTTACCTCACTTTGCTCTGCGCGAATCAGCCACGCGGAATCTTCAAGTTTTTCTGCTGTTCCGCCTGTAACTTTTCTGACATCTTCATTGTGCGTGCGAAGAACATAATACGCTGTTTCATCGGTTCCTGTTGTCCTTAATGTGATGGCATTGTCTTCTCTGTCATCTTCATAACGGGAATTCAGAAATGTCCGGATTCTGGTGTCACATTCCGATACGGTCGTGCCGTCAAAACCGGAGAATAGCTTCCAGTACGTAGAAAGATTCGCCGCAAATTCCTTGCCGATATTTTCCCAGCGATCCTCTTCTGTTTTCGGATAAAGAATAGCATCCAAATCCAGCAGAACACTGGTATATCCAAGTGCAGATTCCACACTCTTTACTTTCATCCAGGAACGGTATGTAAATTGCTCCTCTTCTTCCGATATCACTTTCTGGCTTGTAACCTGATCGTTCTGATATCTTACAATATCCCCCTCGGTATCCTTGGCTTTTACAACCGTACGAATCTGTTCAAGAACAGGCTGCTGCAATGCTTTTTCCATTTCTTCATCCGTCTGTTCTCCAGCGTAAAAAGAAGAAAAAGCAAACGTATTCAATTTTTTTTGCATGAACTCCTGATCTTCCTGCAGTTTCTGTATCACATCCGTTTCTGACTCACAAGTACCGGAAAGCCCTGTTTCCCCTTTTTGCTCATTAATCAGTTTCACATAATAGTTCAGCATACTGCCATCTGGTTTTGTTGTACTGCTGTAATCAAGCTTCGGCGCCAGCATACAGGTCAGTCCGAGATGATTCTTTTCATAAACAGAAGCAAAAGAGGGCCAGATGATATCACGGTTAACAGCTGTTGCTGTGTTGCCGTAAATCTCCTGCATCTGTGCTGTATTTTCCTCTGTCAGAACCGGAAAATTAGCAGCAATCAGATTCTGTGCATTTACGACCGGGTAAATCAGATAATCTCTTGTCTCGTAAAGCATTCCGGTCAGGATTCCAAGTCCCGTTTCATCCTCCATATAATCTCCGTTTACTGCAAAAACATAGGCATTTCCCGTACTTTTTCGCCAGATTGCAACGGGATGTTCCTGCACTTTTAAGGTACTGTCTTCCGGAATACCTTTCATATAAGCTTTCGTACCACCTGCCAGTTTAAACCACGGAAAAGTCAGTTCAAGATCCTGCATCTTTTTCTCTTCCTGTTTCTTCGCCTCATAAATGTTTTCTCCGCCAAGCATCAGATTCGCATACAAATCCATTCCCTTCACCGTTACCTGATCTGCTGTAATTTTTTTGATGCCAAGCAATTCCATGAATTTCTGATTCTTTTTTATCACAGAAACATCAGGCAGATTTGCAAATACAAGATGAATCCCCTGTTCTGTACATTTTTGCAGTTCCACGGTATCCTTTACGGTTGTCCAGTCTATATTTTCCGAATTCACAATCACCATTTCCGGCAGCCTGGTATCTTTTTTCTCCATTGCTTTCTCATATTTTGTTATCGATGAATAGACTGCTGACTCATATTTCATATACCGGCACCATTCCTGAACAACGGTACCGATAGAGTCGCTCTTTTCTGCTCCGATATAAACAATGGTTCCCCTGCTGCCCTCTATGTTAATCTGATCGGAAGCATCCACTGCTCCAAATGCTCCGCTTCCATCCGCTAACGTTTCTTTATCCTTCGCATATGCATTTGTATCGTAATAGTTCAGCTTTTCTCTTGCCACATTCAATCCCTGGAATAAGAAAAGAACGATCGCCATAATGATTGTAATTGCTACAAAATTTCTACGCGAAACCATCTCTATTCTTCCTCGCTTCCTGCCTTTGGCGTTGGATTGTTATATCCGTAATCAATTGCAAAATTGTACGGACTGTTTACGTTCTGCTGTACACGATAACAAATAAAACTGTCTGTTTCATAATAGACTTCCATCTCGTCTGGATAAAGTTCTTTAAATTTCTGTGTCCAGTAATAAATATGGCACATCGTATACCACCGGTTTTCTGCAAAATACGGTTCAATTCCGCCTGCTGACGGAAGGGATGCTTCTGCTCCCTCCACGGTTACTTCTTTGTGGTTGGTACTTCCCGCATAATCAATTGGAATTTTTTCCACAAAAAAATATACATTCTGTGTCGGCATAATGATCTCCGGATTTTTTTCCAGATCCTGCAGTTCACGCAGAAAAGTAATGGTCTCATAATGGTAGCCGTAAAACTCCGTCATTCGAAGTTCATCATCGGCAGAGCAGATGGTCCAGGTGAAATTCCTGTTTTCTTTTAAAATATTGGTAACGCAGGCAATCGCTCCATTATCTTCCAGAGCGTCTACAACAATCGGCTTTCTCAGAAGACCATTTGATATCACAGCAGAAACCGCTATGACTAAAGTAAGGATAGATGCAACATTGCTGACCCATCTTTTCTTCCACCATCGTATCAGGAGATGTACGATGGCATCTGCTCCCAGCGTCCATGAAAAACAAACCGAATAGCAAAGGAAAATGCTGCAGCGGTTTGGATCCATCAATGCCGGCAAATGCAGCAGGGATGCACATTGCAGACAGCACATACAGAGCAGATAAAAGGCAGTGGAAAAAATCACTCCCGCAAAATCAATCTCCCGTAAAAGCACCATCAAACTTCCAAGCGCAGCCAAAAGCACAATACTTCCCAGGGTAATTTCCACAATATATGGTTTTACATTCATCACATTTACGCGAATGCTGCTTCGAACTGCTGCAAATTTTTCTTTTAAACGTTCCTTTAATGGCTTCTGCTGCTCCTTCGCTTGTTCTGCCAGTTTCTCTTCAGCCGCTTTTTTCAGCGCCTCGACCTGTGATGCACTGACTGTTGAGCCGCCATCCCTGTTTTCTGTCCCCTCACTTTCCGAAATGGTGCTCAGCTCTGTATTTTCCACCAGAGAATCTGTCGCTTCCGTTTCATCATCCTTTCCTCCATTGATAACACTTAATCCCCAGTACAGGGATCCCTGCAGTCCTTTTCCCATCGCAACACCCGCCGCCATGGGCAGTACAGAAAGCAGCACACTCAGGATTCCCGTTGCCATAATTCTGCGGAAATACTTCCACCGGGCAAACCGGAAACAAAAGCCGACTGCAACGCCAATGCAAAACAGCCCGGCGATCATCGTGCTGTAAAAGTGGATCGTCAGCGTAAGCGAAAATCCAATGGCAAACTGGATCAGATACCAACGGCAGTTTTGATCCAGTTCTTTTTTTTCATTCTCTTCTGCCTTCTGCTCTTTTGCAAATTCCTGAAAAAAACGGATCGCCATGCAGACAGACGTCAGAATAAAGATCATACTGAATTCCTGCGGCAGCGCACCTTCAAATCTTGCATACGTATTCCGGTTAAAAATATCCATCACATAGAACAGCACGCCAAGATATGGAGTAAATCTTCCCTTGCACACCATTTTCAGCGCCACAACCATTGCCAGATATACAAAATATGTCTGCACTACGCCAAAGATCCGCAGCAAGACATACGTTTTGATCCCAAACACCATATGCAGATAATAAATCACGATGTGAAATCCATACGGGTACACACCTGCAACCCAGATGTTGTTCCGATCCAGCTCATTGATCCAGTAGTTGTGTACCGGGATATCACTGGCTTTATAACCGTAAGCTTCGATCATATTCGGCCCATAGACATACGTAATTGCCGCAATCGCGGCCCCCATCACAGCAAGCTCCAGCAGCACATTCAGCCATTGCTTTCTTTTTCCACGGAAAAACCGCCTGTAAATGGTCCCTCGCAGCTGCACAAGCGAAGTTTTCTTTCCACGTTCTCCACTCAGCAGACGCTCTACATTCTCCAGAACCCACTCGATCACACCTGGAATCTTACTTCTTCTTTTCCAGATCCACACCAGAAGAAACGGCCCCACGGTGCCTGCCGTCAGTGTCACACGATTGCTGATATGAAGAAACTGCAGCAGATATACCAGATAGATGATATAAAAATTTCCCGCAAAAAAATATCCGGTCAGCTGTTCCGCAGCAGAAAAACGGCGGAACCGCTTCCGGAGTACCAGCCATGGGAGGAACAAAGTTACAATGCCATATGCCGCGACAATTTCCAGAAACTGTAAAATTGTAAGCCATTTCATTGTCATAATCTCTGTTCCTCCTTTCTGCTTTTCTTTTTCTTCCTGCTTAACTGAAAATCCGGATCAGCTCCAGCGTCTCATTATCAATAATAATATCAGACTCTTTCAGTTCCTGCAAAACTTCGAAGAATTTCTCTTTTTCCCCCATTGTGAAATACAGTTTTAACCGGCAGGTATACGCTGCCAGCGCATTTCCGTGCTGCCGTGCCAGACGCATACACCACTTTTCGGTTTCCGGAATTTTTTTTAAATCCAGAAGTTTCAGGCACAGTCCCTCGTACCGGTCTGCCGTAATTCGTGCACCGTTTTTCTGGTACAGCGATTCGGCCGCTTCTTCCAGCATATTGACATACTTGGTCTGCTCCATTGTTGTAAAAATTTTCTGACTTAAAATTCGATTCATATAATCGATCAGCATTTCTTCACATTCTGTTTCCGTCTCTGTTTCCTGCTGCATCTGCGTGTACATTTTCTGCACATTGGACCGGAAATCGTTCAGCTCATCCCGCAATACCGAGGCCGCATAATGGGATGTCTCAGAATCTTCGCTGTTCAGTGCCATGGTAATGGATTCCAGGGATTTTTGCATATCTCCGCGGATCACATTCAGCATCAGCATACGCATATTCCGCTTGTCACTGACGGCAAGCGATTCTTCCAGCGGCGCCATGTTGCGCTCCCGCTCCTCGTCCGCTTTCAGATGTGTCTGCACACGTTCCTTGCTGAAAATAACATCTTCCAGATCGACCGCCTGGCGGAATACCGTCTTGTAAATCAGATAACTGCACAGAAAAAATGCCGGACCGACGACCGGGCAGAGAACCATGACGATAAAACGAATAAAAAATGCTCTCCGATTGTCGTACTGAATCTCCTCCCCCTGCTCTCTTTTCAGATCACACGCCGGAACATAAAGGAAAATTCCAACCAGCAGATACACAAGCGCAATCAGAGCATTCACGATCCACAGGATCACAAACGCCAGTGTTCCGTTTATGCTCATGCGGCCACCTCCCCATTTGCAATTGTACTCTCATATCCAGCTTCTGCAAAACGAGTAATAACACCCAGCGCATTCTTTTCCTCTGTATCCGAAAGCAATACATACAGGCCGCCATCCAGCATTCCGACGTAATCGGTCTGTCGCAGTTTCTTTCCGAGCACCTCTGCTGCTTCCAGATATTTTTCTTCTCCGCAGGTAATCTTTACCAGGGAACATTCTGTCAGTCCATTCCGCTTTGCCTCAAAAAACGCACTTACCAGCTGTGTAAATGCCTCTTTTTCCAAAATGCTGCTGTTGCCCAGATAACGGTGCTCCCGGAGTGCTTCCAGATAACGGTTTGCACGGACAACCGCATTCTGAATCAGATAGCTGATGACCGTCAGACGATTGGACTCGGCCAGGTTCATGCGGTCCCACGGAAGTCCCCACAGCATCAGAATGATCTGCATTTCATCCTCCGCATAAATGGCCTGCGCCATCAGCGGATAGCGCTCATCCATCGTCTTGTTGATGAATACGCGGCGTTCTTTCAGATCCGTATACATCGCTTCCATCTCCGGGTAGCGGATGGAATTTCCCAGCTTTCTGGCCGTCGGCGAAGTAAAGGAAAAGAGACGCGCATACGACTGGTTGGCAACGGTGTAAACCGCCACATCCTCCGTATTCATCAGCTTGGAAATCGTCTGTGCTGCATAGAAAAGCACCTCATAGGCACCGTATTGATCCAGTGACGATGTAATTTCATAAATTTTTCCAAGACTGTCCTTCTGGTTGACAAGCTGCAGTTCAAAAATCTGTTTCATCCGCACATTGCTGTCGTTGATCTCAGTCATATCGCCAAGCTGTCCGTGCAGATAGCCGATCTCCTCCTGATCGTCCTTTTTGATATGATGAATCTGGTCACGCATGTAACCGACTACCATGCCCAGGATAAAAAGCTGCGCCATCCAGATATACGTACTGTAATCCATCAGCACTTCCAGACCGCTCTGGTTATACATCTGGCGGAAACAGTAGCCAGCCGTCGCCAGAAGCGCTGAGAAGATCGCCTGCTGCTGTCCATACACAATCGCAAACAAAAGCACATACAAAAGATACGCATCCAGCTTTGCAAAATACTGGCTGCCGACCGCACGGTTATGAATCATAAAGAACGGGATAAAACAGATCAGGTTTTCCAGATACGGAGCCAGCATGCGGAAAATCCGCACCAGCAGTCTCCAGACCCGGTTGCCCCATCCGGCGCCCGTATCTTCTCTCTGTAAAAAGGAACTGCTGTATTTCTTCATATACTCTACAACAGCTTTTACGCCTTCTTCGTATGGGACAAAAATTTTTCCGTCAAATTCTTTCCTGTACCGTCTGCCATCCAGCACCAGGCGATAGCCCTCCCCGACGGTATCATCCCGAATCGTCGTTCCGTCTCCCGCATTCTGCTGAATCAGCTCTGCCAGTTTCATCTGACTGATGACCTCGCCGGAAGAAATGTGATACAGCGGATATTTCGGATGCTCTGCCATCATCACGCGGTACGCAAACTCCACCGCATCGCTCTGATAAATCATGGAAAAAACATTTCGGCTGTTTGCTGCAATCTGATTGGTTTTCAGCATTTCCAGCATCATCTGGAAACATGGGTTATTGTCGGCCTTTCCTTTCCGTGGAATATCATACATATGATCGAAGCGCAGAACCCGCGTGTCCATCTCTCTGGTGTCACGATAGCTTTTGCAGATATTTTCTCCCTGCAAAATCGCCATTGCCTGAAAGCTTTTGGACGATGCCGGTTCCGTTTCGTGGATATCGCTGCTGTAAGACCGGCCATAAACAACTTCGGAAGACAGGTACACAAAACGACCATTTTGTTTAAATGCATACGCCGAAAGAAGGTTTGTCAGATCTGCGGTGTAACGGACCGACTCTCTTCTGGCATCACTCCAGTCATAGTTGGTATCGTAAGCTCCGAGAAAAATAACAAGATCCGGGTTTACATTGGTAAAAATTTCCCGCACGCTCTCGCTGTCGTAGGGGAAATTATACCGTTCGAAGACGCGGCGGTACTTTCCTCTTCCATCCCGCTTTCCGGTCAGCAGATATGTCTTATGTCCGTCTTTTTCCATTTTGGTGATCAGAGCATCCATCAGTCTGCTCTCGCCGCCGACTAAAAATACTATCATACGCTACCTCGCCGTTTTCGTAGATTTTTCAAACACGCTCCAGGATACCATAGTTTCGGAATGTTTCCAGCACTGCGTTTACGTCCTCCTGCACTTCCTCCGCCGGCATATCGTAAGCTTTTCCGAGCCGTTTTGCAATCTCTTTTGCAGATACGGCATCGCCGGTCTGCTCGTAAATAAAAGCTGCTGTTTCACTCAGTGTGAGTACCTGATTCATCTTTTCCGCCGTCGCCCCATATGGAATCAGAACATATTCGTCTGCAATCTGTCTGAGTACAAAATCACCTTTTCTGGTCATTTTTATCTCCATTCTTCTGCGTCTTGCTTTTCTTTCTTACCTCAGAGAAAAACAAGGATACTAATAGTTCTATTATAGCCCTACCCAATTGCATTGTAAACTTTATTTTGCTTTTTATTGATATCTGTAATAAAGTTTTATTTCTCTGCACTTTCTTTTTCCATTTTGTGATATACTAAAACATATTTGAAAAATCTTTTCCCCAAAGGAGTATCTTATGCAGCCGCTTGATGCCGTTTATTTACAGATTTTAAAAAATTTATGCACGGATTTGTCCGAACCGGTCCCGCTTGATGGTGTGGATCCGTCCGCCTTATACCGTCTGGCCGAAAAACACTGTTCGCTTCCGTTTCTTCTGCCATATTTTGAACAGCAGCCGCAGTTTTCTGCTCTCAAACAGCAGACGAAGCAGATGCTGCTCTCCTATTATCAGCTGGAACATTTTACACGCCTTACTTTTTCGCTCCTCCTTGCGGAGAAGATTCCCTGCTTTCTCTTAAAGGGCATCAGTCTCGCCGCCAATTATCCCATTCCCGAATATCGGAAGCTGGGAGATCTGGATCTTTATATTCCCGAAAAAGATGCTTTTTCCCGTGCCTGCCGGATTCTTAACGCTCATGGCTACACGGAGGAGCCGGAGGAGAGCGATCACCATGTCACCTACCGCTTCACTTTTCCCGAGACTGGCCGCTCCTTTACGCTGGAACTCCATTACCGCATCGTCGGTATTTATCAGTTTTCCCGGGCCAATGAACTGGTGGACGAAATTTTTTCCGCCAGTCATCTGAAACCATCTTTCGTGGAACTCTACGGTCAGACCTATCCGGTACTGCCGCCAACGGAAAATGTGTTTTACATGCTGCATCACATGCTCAAGCATTACCTCTACAGCGGTTTTGGCAGCCGTCTGCTCTGCGATTTCACTCTGTATCTGGAACGTTATGCCTCCGAGGTTAATTTTGAAAAAATCCACTTCTGGTGCCGGGAATCGAAAATTTTTCATCTTTATGAGCTGATTCTGGAATCCTGCCGTATTTATTTCGGTCTTTCTG
Organism: Fusicatenibacter saccharivorans; assembly: GCF_027667425.1. Classification (NCBI taxonomy): domain Bacteria; kingdom Bacillati; phylum Bacillota; class Clostridia; order Lachnospirales; family Lachnospiraceae; genus Fusicatenibacter; species Fusicatenibacter saccharivorans. The sequence continues at coordinate 51,286 of NZ_JAQEGR010000003.1, read as the reverse complement.
CCTCCATTGATCCGCAGGTTCACTGCTCTGCCTCTGACTGTGCCATTTTTCTGGAAAAAATTCTCGCAGACGGCGATTTCGGCAGTGATACACAGAGAAAAATTGTCAGCAGCGGTTCCTACCAGCACACCGGTATCCATGCCTGGTTCCACGAAGGCCATATTCAGATGAAGCTGCGGTTCCCAAAGCTTCATAAATGCGTACTTCTCTGGCCGGTTCTCTGGGTCATCACATTTTTCTGTTTCCTGTCCAACACCTACCGTATCCGCCACACGACACTGCGGCAGACGCTGGCAGACTTCCGGGCCGATAACCGGAAGACCAAGCTGTTAAAAATCTTCGACAACAACGATTTGCAATAAAACGAAAAACGAGTAAGCGAACGTCTCCCCTGTTCACTTACTCGTTTTTCTGTTCTGTCAATCTATGGGAATGCGTCTTCCCTCTGCCTATCCCCTTGCAAAGGTTCCACGCCTGTTTTTAATAAAAATGCTGATATCCGATCTGAATTCCGCTGCCGTAGCCGCTGTTGAAATACAGGCATCCGCCAACCGGGCTCTCACCTGCAAGTGCAGCCTGTGCAGCTGCGTAACAGTCACTTCTCGCTCCGCGTGCGAGCACACTCTGGAAAGTTCCGGTCGCAACCGGTGTAAACTGTCCACTCTGATAAATAACGCCGGAAACACTGTTCGGGAAGGAACCGCTGTTGACACGGTTTACTACAACCGCTCCGACTGCCACCATTCCTGTGTAGCTCTCGCCGCCTGCCTCGCACTCGATCAGTGCTGCAAGCATTGCCACATCATTGCTGTCTGCGGAAATTACCGATGCACTGCCTGCTGTGGAGGCTGCTGCTGCGCTGCTTGCCGCACAGGCCTGTGATGCCTGGTATTCCTCCATGGAAACAGCACCTTTTAACTCCTCTGAAAGTGTCACATAGTCTCCATGAACGTATGCGCTGCTTCCGCTGTACTGGATCTGATACCAGTCAGCCTCTTCGCCGAATATGCTGACTTCACCATTCTGTGTCAGTGTTCCAACCTGCGCGGAATCTGTGGATGCTGCCTCACGGACACGAAGGCTGTCCGCCTGAACAACTCCGGTGATACCGCACATATTGCGGTAATGTGCTTTTGCCTCTTCCCCAAATACCAGATATTCATTCTTTATGTAGCCTTCTACACCATTGGAAGAGATCTTGCTCCACTCGTCTCCTTTTTCTGTTACAGTAACCGCATAGCCCGGCATCAGAACTCCGACGATCTCGGAATCTGCGTTTGCCTCGCTGCGGATGTTGACATATCCTTCTACGTTTGCTGCAGCCATTGTGCTCCAGTCTGTTTTATTTAAAATGGTTTCTTCCTTTGTCTCTGCTTTTACGGGTGCAGCCATGATGACAGTCAGTGTGAGCACGCTCCCCAGGATGCCCGGCACATAACTTTTTTTGAATGTCATACTTACCTCCTGAACAATTATTACGTTTTTGTTACAACTTGTTACAAACCGATTCTACCAGTGTTACATCTTTTTGTCAACTAGAATATTTCGACAACATTCCTGTCTTTTCCCATCGTTTTTTTCATAGAACCCACAATTTTTCACCACTTTTCCGCTTTTTTGACGAATTGGATCGGTTTTTATTCCCACTTTTTCTTCTGCATGCGGCCTGCCTGGAATACTTTTCCGTGTCTTGTTTCCTTCTTTTTATTTTGCTTTTGTTTCACATTCTGCCCTTTCTGCCCTCTTTTTCCGCAAATATTTTTTAAGAAATTGTGACAGTTCTTTTTCTATTTTTCGACATGCATTACAAACCTTTTCCACTTTTGACGCATTTTCAAATTTTCTTTTAACTTTTTATTTTTACATGATATTTCTTTCTACATATGGTATAATCTTTAAAAAGAAAGAAAATTTATATTTTATCAATTATTTTTCTTTCAATTTATACGTGAAACTTACCGCAGGAAAATAAAACAGACCGACATTAGAAACCGATCAGGTGAAAGGAGGATGTCATATGTTACACAGCACACAGACAACGAAAAAACACACAGGAAATTTGATTCTGAGATTCGGAATGGCAGGCCTCCTGGCGGCCGGATTATTTTTTTCCGCTCCGTATTCGGCAGCAGCCGAGACAGTTCCAAGTGCAGAAAATACAGACGCCGGTGAAATTACCATTCACTTCACCCATTACGATGCACAGGACCTGGAATTCTATCTGAACACCGATCAGGCGGCCCTTGCTTTTACCGATGCTGCCCTGACATTTCAGGATTCCACAATGGATGCGCCGGTCACCATGTCATATCTTTCCGATGATGGTTCCTATGTCCTGTATCAGAACAGCGAACCGGTCGAGGAAGTAAACGGAACGTTCTCCGTATCGATGGTTACGGAACCTGGCTACACACTGGATATGGATCAGATTTCCTTCTATGTTAATGGACAGGCCGTTTCCAATGGCGGTTCCGTTGTGATTACGGATTCTTCGGCGGCGATGACTTCTCTTGTTTACTGTACCGCAATCCCGGAAACACCGGCAACTGACCCGGAGCCATCTCTTCCAGAAGAGCCATCTGTACCGGAAGTTCCGGAAGAACCGGCCGCTCCAGAACCATCCGTTCCGGAACAGCCATCCGCACCGGCAGAAACCCCGACCGTGGTACAGCCATCTGCTTCGGAACAGCCGGCACAGGAAAATATTCTTCCGGAAACCGCAGCTCCTGCATCCAAAACCGCACCGGAACAGGTTCCTGCATCCGAACCGATCGCAGCAGAACCGATTGCCAGCGCAGTTGTTACAGAAGACGAAGAAGTTGATCTTTCCACCATCCACCCGGAAGTTACCGCATCCGCTGTTACTTCTTCCAGCCAGCTTCCAGCCGCAACGCAGATTGTACCATCTGTCAGAACAACAGACCCGGATGCACAGATTATTACTTCGGAAACTGCAGCTCTTGAAAATGCCGCACAGACCGAGAATACACAGACTGCACACACAGGAATCGGCTCCTGGTTCCATCAGCGAACAAATCAGATCCTCGCAGTCATGATCGCTGTGATCCTGCTTCTGATCCTGATCGAATCACTTCTGGCACTAAAGGATTCCATGAATCAGAAAAGATCGCATCGCTTCTATTAAAAATAAGGTCCATAATAAAAAATAAGCATACAAAAAGAAGGAACGTATCTCATGAAACATGGGATACGTTCCTTCTCTTATATTATTTTTTATCCTCTTTTTTTCGCAGCCGCCTTCTGAATCTCACAGAAATCGTGCAGCGCCTGACGGCCGATTTTTACGATTTTACGGATGTTGATGGAATTTGTTCCGCCCTGACGCGGCTTGAAGCTGATCGGGATGAAACGGATTTTCCGGTGAAAATACGCTCCGAAGGCAGTCAGCAGTGCGTTCGGCAGATTGTAGTTTTCCGGCATCAGCGGCAGATACTCGGCCACGTAGTCTGCTTTCATCAGACGGAACGGGGCATTTGCATCCGGCACGGATACGTGGAAATAGGTCCAGAGCACCGCGCACAGCACTTTTTCCACGACAGCGCGGGAAAAGCCGTCGCCGCGGCTTGTGCGGTTTCCGAAAATGGCGTCGTAGTCCTCGCGGATCTGCCAGAACTTTTCGAACTCCGCCGGATCGGTCTGACCGTCGGAATCGGTCTGGAAGATATAGTCCGCACCGTTTTCAAGTGCATAGCGGTAGCCGTACAGAACGGTGGAACCGTGGCCGCCGTTTGGCTTCGTCAGCACGGTGAGCAACGGGTGGGTTTCGCACTCTGCTGAAGCAATTTCATACGTATCGTCGCGGCTTCCGTCGTTGATGATCACAAGACGGGACGCACCGCCGCCGTTATGCTTCTCCACGACGGGACACCATTCCTCGATCGTTCTTTTGATATTTTCCGACTCATTATAGGCTGGTATTACAATATATAAGGTATCCATTGGTATTCTCCTTGCATTTCCTTCCATCCATTATACAGGATTTCTTTTCATTGCGAAAGATGCACTCATGGAGAAAATTTCCCAGTACCGTTCGTTTGTTATTCTTCCCACAGTTTCTGCGGATAACGGCCCTCGTCTTTTAATTTCTGCAGTGCTGCCATGACATTTTCTTTGTCTTCTTTGTACGTTACGCCGTACCAGTTATCATAGGAGCGGAGTACGGTGACTTCCGCTTTTTTCTCCTGCAGCAGTTCATCGACAACGAACGGCAGGAAGTATTCGCCTTTTAACGGGTTGGTTTTGTATACATTCTCGAGGAACGGCAGGAAGCGGCGTTTCAGCTCGATCAGAATGCTCGGTGTGAAGCCCCAGAGGTTCATGGAAACGATGGTTCCCTGCGGCAATCCGGTCCAGGTTGCGCCGTCATCCTCGGTGTATTCGGCCTGTCCGCCGTGGTTTTCGATTCTTGTGCGCTCATGAATGCCGACAAGGTGGTTCTGGTCGTCTGCGGTGCAGATGCCGCGGGCTACGTGGCCATTGTCGGTCAGGGTTTTGTACAGGTCGTAGGCAACCATCGCGTACTGATAGGTCGCGCCGTCCTGCTCGGTTGTCAGCTGACGGTAGATCTCCTCGAATGCCGTTCTTCCATAATAATCATCGGAATTGATGACTGCGAACGGTGCGCCGTCGATGGCTTCTGCCGCACAGAGAATCGCATGACCGGTTCCCCACGGTTTGACGCGGCCTTCCGGCACTTCGTAGCCTTTCGGGAGAACGTCGAGTTCCTGGTAAACATACTCTACATCCATGTATTTCTCAATTCGCTTGCCGATGCCCTCGCGGAATGCCTCGTCGATGGCTTTTTTGATGATAAAGATGACTTTCTCAAAACCTGCCTGTTTTGCATCATAAATGGAAAAGTCGATAATCATATTTCCGTACGGGTCAACTGGATCAATCTGTTTTAATCCGCCGTAACGGCTTCCCATTCCTGCTGCCATGATGACTAATACTGGTTTTTTGCTCATGATGTTCTCTCCTTTTTATTCTCCAAAATAAGCTTTTAATCTCTCCGCAAAATCTGCCGGAATTTCTCTTTCAAATGGAAATGGTTCTGCATCCGCCAGATACTCGGCAATTTCGCCCAGGACACCGGCGCTCCGGTTCAGTGACCAGGCGGAGATCCAGTCGATCGTATCGTGGCAGGTGTGCATGCCGAAACCATCGCGGTTCAGCGTCATCGCCGGGATGCCCTTCCATGCGAAGGTGTTGGAATCGCTGCTCCAGATGTTGTTGATGAGCGATACGCCTTTGTCCGCCTGTTTTAAGTGCTCCATGATCACGTCGCATGCCTCTTTCGTTGCTGCCACGCCAAGCACGGTTCCGCCGATGGCCTGTCCGGCGAGGTCGACGTTCATGTTGAAGCGGTGCTGCGCCAGCTCTGCCTCATGCGCTTTCACATACGCCCGGCTTCCGCAGAGACCCAGCTCCTCCGCGCCGAACCAGATGCATTCCAGTGTCCGTTTCGGGCGGTTTTCGGCGAAGTAGTGTGCCAGCTCCATGATGATCGCTGCGCCCGCCATGTTGTCGTATGCACCAGGTCCCTGCGGAACGGAATCGTAATGAGCCGTCAGCGTCAGGATTTCCTCTGGCTGCTCGGTTCCCGGGATGCGCAGGATGATATTTTTCGACGTTCTCCTGATTTTTTTCTGCTGTAAAATGAGGCGTGCACGGCTCGCTCCCCGTTCTACCAGTTCCATCGCATCAAGATAATGAATGACGGCGCACGGCAGTTTCGGATTTTTTACGCCGCGCAGGGTGCGGTAGTCCGGCAGACGGTCCTCATCTTTGTCCAGTGGCGTTCCGGTCAGGATCAGAAATCCGACGGCTCCTGCTTTTTCCAGTTTTTCATAGTTTTCTGCATTGGCACCGCCGTTGATCAGGACGATTTTCCCTTCTGCATGGGAAAGGCTGACCGGGTCGCCGTTTTCTACGTAGAGGAATGGTGCCTCCACGCCTTCCGGAGCGGTATTGGCTGCCGCGAAGCAGCCGCGGACGGTGTATGTTTTCTCATATGGCTCTGTGACCGTAAAGACAGCTTCGTCAACCTGCCATGTCTCAATCTCGAACGGCTCGCGGCGGATCTGCAATTCGCCCTGCCCCCATTTTTCTGCGATTTCAGAAAGTTCTTTTTCGATCCGGCAGGCTGCTTTTTCTTCGCCTTTCGTTCCGGCTTCGCGGATGTAGTTAAACTGGCTGACGAACGCATACTGCCGCTGGCCGCTGATGGTATTTGCTTTCATAATAATGTTATGTCCTTTTCTTTTCTTTTTTTATTTTCTTAAAGTTCTTCCAGTACCGCTCTCGCGCTGCGCACGGCTTTAACATCGGTGCGGTAGAGGGTGTATTCGCTTAAGGATGGAAGTCCCATGTTCACATTTTCTTTCCGATACTGCATCGGGCTCGCCAGTTCGATTTTTCCGGACATATGGTAGGCGGTCACGCCGGTTTTCGGATACAGCTCGCGGATCGCATCCGCGCAGATACCGCCGCCCGCCTGAATACGGATGCGTCCCGCCGCCTGGCGCTGCAGTTCGGCGAGAAGCTCTGCTCCTTTTACCGCACTGTTCTGCTGACCGGAGGTAAGAATGGTGTTCATACCAAGCGATACCGCCTGCTCAAGCGCTTCTTTGGGATCGCGGCAGACATCAAACGCGCGGTGCAGCGTCACGGACATGCCGTCGGCTGCCTCCATCAGCTGTTCCATTGCCGCCATATTCATCGTTCCATCCTCTTTCAGCACACCGACCACAACGCCCTCTGCACCAAGTTCGCGGTACATCGCGACTTCCTCGCGGATTTCTTCTAATTCATATGGGGTGTAGCAGAAATCCCCGAACCGCGGGCGGATCAATGCATGAATCGGAATGGTTGTCTGTCTGCGGATCACCTCAAACAGCTTCGAACCCGGCGTTGTTCCGCCGATCACCAGATTCTGACACAGCTCCAGCCGGCTTGCCCCGCCTTTTGCCGCCGCAAGCGCCGACTCCGCCGAGTCCACACAGACTTCCAGGATATAATCGTTCATAAAATTCCCTCTGTTTTCGTAATTTTCTTTCTCTATCATACCCTATTTGAGGCAATTAGGAAAGAGCTTCTTTGGTTCACTTTCGTTCACTTCTGCTTCTGATGCAGATATTTTTCTCTCGTTGCCATGCCGCCGCGAATGTGGCGTTCAGACTTGTTCACATCCAGAATTTTCCTTGCCTCTGCCGCCAGACCCGGATTCACTTGTACCAGACGTGATGTCAGATCCTTATGCACGGTACTTTTGCTCACTCCGAATTTTTTCGCCGTCTGCCGTACGGTCGCTTTCGTCTCAATCATGTAAATTGCTGTCTCCACAGCACGCTCTTCGATATAGTCCCTCACAAAAAGCCTCCGAAGACGCTGTTTTTACAGTGTATTCGGAGGCTTTGATGGGTATGTCTTCTATTTTATTATTTGTAATATACCCATACCGCTTTTGTCTGTTCCAGCACCTGATCGATATCCCAGGTTTTTTCGGAATTTTTTCTGCTGTTTGGGTCGTTGATTTTCAGTCTGCCATTCTGCAATCCGGTAAGAACGATAAAATGACCGTTGCTGGTAAACTCCCCGGGTCCCATCAGGGCAATGATGGGGTTTCCGGCCTGCAGGTTGTTTTCCACCCGTTCCCGTTCCACAGGGATTTCTTTGCTGGAAAGGCCGATCTGCCGGGCTCCTTCCAGCATCAGAGACCAGGCGGTTCCGCTGCCGTCTACAGCATAGCCGTTCTGTGAGGCAAAATCGGCGACCCAGCGCGGATTTTTTGTGATATCGCCGGTCATGAAAATGGCAACCATGGAAAGTGCTGTCGGTCCGCAGCCGCTTAATCCCATCACTTCACCGGCATATCGGTGATAGCCCCATCTCTGATCCCACTGCAAGAGAAGCGGAACCTCCGATGCGGATGACAGGTCGCTCAGGTCAATCTCCGGCTCCTCCTCTTTTTTCAACGGATATTCTTCGACGAACGTCTCCGTCTCATTGTTTCTCTCGTAAAGCGACAACAGCTCCTCCGGGTACTGATCCATTGAAATGCCGTTTGCTTTCGCATACCGCTGGATCGGATTCTGCCGGAAGCGCCGCACACCGCCCAAAAACAGAAGACAGCCGAACAGCAATAGCAGCCCGCGGATCCGCCATACCTTTCTTTTTCGTCTCCGTGCTCTTTCTCTTCTTTGTATTATCCTTCTTTGTGTCATTCTTTTTTGTTCTGCTGTCTCTTGCCATTCCAGTGTATTGTTTTCACGGATCATGAAAAATCCCCCTCCCGATCTTATGGTGTACTCCCAAAATCTTTCTGTGCCTGATTTTGTGAGATGATTGAGAGTACATTCTTCCTTTTCATCATAACAAATTTCCGATTTTTCTTTTTGTATATTTTCCGAAGAAAAACTGCTTTTTTTCCGTCTGCTTTCTTAAGATTTTTTGTATCTGTGCAAAGCCATGCGAAACGGAAGCAAAACCGCAAGCAGGAAAAAGATGGCAAATTCCGGAAATATCATTGAGAAAAAAGTTCAAAAATGGTAAAATAGGAAAAACAACATCTTTAAGCGGAGGATAAAACAAAATGAAAAAACTGAAAGTAAAAAAAGGCAGCACCTGTATGGCTTGTCTTGCCTGTGTGGGAGCATGTTCTGAGGCATTTTATAAGGTATTTGATCCGGACAAGGCATGTCTGCAGATCGTAGAGAAAAAGGCTGTCCGCCCGATCGCCTGTCCGCAGTGCGGTAAATGTGCCGAGGCCTGTCCGGAAGGCGCCATTACCCAGAACCCGAAGGGCGTTTACATGATCAACAAGAAAAAATGTACGGGATGCGGAGCCTGTGCGAAGGCCTGTCCATTTGGCCTGATCGTAAAAACCGAGGGAAATCCGGCTTCCAAATGTATCGCCTGCGGTATCTGCGCGAAAGCCTGCCCGATGGATGTACTGGAAGTTGTGGACGAATAATGATCCGAACTCTTAGATATCGCCAGGATCTCGTGTAAGCACAGATCCTGACTCATTGCTCACATAAACATAAAAATGCACTGTGGAACGTCGTCGGACAATTCCACAGTGCATTTTTCTGTTAAACGAAAAACAATTGATTCCCGCTCGCCGCCTGGCAGAATGATCGATGCCCGTTTCCGCAGACAGCATTCCGACAAAAAGGGACAAAATTTACAATTTTACTCCCGCGCCAGCAGAACCATCGATTTTGCCGGAAGCATCATGCTTTCTTTCATCTCTGCTCCATCCTCTGCGCAGCGTTTTCCATCGCAGAGCAGTTTCCAGTTTCCTTCCGGAAGTTTCTGCAAAGCTTCTTTTTCCCATGGATTGTAGAAGACGCAGACTGCGTGGCCATCCGGGTATTCCAGTTCGTAACCTGCGATCTGGTTTTCACGGAAAAATGTCTTTTTACAGTCCGGCTCGCACGTTCCGTATGCCTGAAATTTTCGGCGCAGAGCGAGAAGACCACGGTAATAGTCCACCAGCTCTTCCTGCTCTAAGGCGCGTGTCCAGTCAATTTTGTTGAGCTGCCACGACGATTTGAAGCTGTTTCCTTCGCCATGCTTCGTGCGCGCAAATTCCTCACCCGCCTGGAAAAACGGCATTCCCTTGCAGGTCATCACAATGCCCGCCGCCAGACGGTTCATCGAAAGCGTCCGCTCATCCATCTTGCCAAAATCCGGCTCCGCATCCTCCTTCCGCTTCGGATCGGACAGTTTTAATTTATCCCACAGTGTATAATTATCATGTGCCGACACATACGGAATCAGCTGGCTCGCATTGCGCGGCTCGTAGGCTCCTTTTCCGTCCATCCAGCCATCTGTCGCAGAAAGTATTCCTGCGGAAAGACGCTCTTTTCCATTGACATAGCCTCCCTCTGCGGCAATAAAAACGCTTCCCTTGATCGAATCTCTCGTATCGTCGCAGAACATGGAAATGCCATCCATCAGCCTTCCGATATTCTGTTTATCCGACGGAAAATATCCCTCCTGCATTGCGCTTGCCGCTGCTTTCCACGGTTCACCGTAAACCAGAATCTCCTCGCCGCGCGGCATCCGGTTCAGAGCTGTGCGGATCGCATTCATGGTCTCCGTGTCATGCAGTGCCATCAGATCGAAGCGGAAACCGTCGATATGATATTCCTTCGCCCAGTAACAAACCGAGCGCACCATAAAGCGGCGGAACATCTCCCGCTCACTCGCTGTCTCGTTTCCGCAGTCGGAACCATTGGAAATCGTGCCGTCCTCCCATTCACGATAATAATAGTAAGGAACTGTTTTCTGAAACGGCGAATCGAGATTGTACGTATGATTGTATACCACATCCATAATCACACCGATGCCGGCCTTATGCAGTGCCTGAACCATTTCCTTCATTTCCCGGATACGTACCTCCCCGTGGAACGGATCGGTTGCATAGGATCCCTCCGGCACATTGTACTGCACCGGGTCATATCCCCAGTTGAACGCTTCCGCATCGTCTTCCGGCACACTGCCGAAATCGAAAACAGGAAGCAGATGCACATGAGAAATGCCAAGCGATTTCAGGTAATCGAGCCCTGTCGCATGAATTCCGTCTCCATTCAGCGTTGTGCCTTCTTCCGTAAATGCCAGAAACTTTCCACGGTGCTTATCCGAAACACCGGAATTCGGATCGCTTGAAAAATCCTTCACATGAAGCTCATACACACAGCGGTCCTCCGGCCGGATTTCCGGTCTTTTATCCTGCTCCCAGCCCACCGGGTCCGTCTCTGCAAGATTTACTACCATACTCCGCTCCGAATCAACACCAGAAGCCACGCCGTACGGATCGACCGTATCAAAAACGCCATCTGAGTGCAGAATGTGATACGTATAATACGTTCCATACCGCGCTCCCTGCAATGCACAACTCCAGACACCCTTTTCACCGCGCGTCATCGCAATCGAGGCTATTTTTCGGTCCCCGTGCTCCCGGCTGCTGCCACGTGAAAACAGCTCCAGCGAAACCTCCATTGCTGTCGGCGCCCAGAGCTTCCACTCTGTCACAAACTGCTCATCCTTTTTCGGCATCTGCCAGTTTCCATCACATTCCCTGCTCTTCTTCACCGAGACACCGAGGTCATCCCCTTCATACGTAAAGTTTTCCACAAATTCTTCCGATTCAAAAAAGCTTTTCCACTCCGCCGGCGTTCTTTTCACCACCGCATTCATCTTCTTTCCCTCCATTTCTTTGTAAACCCGCAGAATCTCTCCAACACTCCACGCCTGCGCATAGCATCCCTTCGACATCACCGGCGCCGCACCATCATAAATCTCCGCCAGATGAAACAGACATCCTTCCTGCATCCAGCTCGCAAGACGGTCCAGTCCGCGGCGCACTTCCTGTTTTCCCTCCTTCGGGAAATAGTTCAGCACCGCACGGAAATACGCCCCAAGCGGAAATCCCCAGACTGTCCCCTGATGATATGCCCTGTCACGCTCCGGCTGGCTTCCGCCGATCCATGGATGAAATGCCGGATCCTCCATCTCCAATGACCGCAGTCCTGCTGTCGTATACAGCTTTTCTTTGACCGCCTGTAAGATCCGCTGCCCCTGCTTCTGACTCACCATCTGAAACGGAAGTGCCAGCACAAAGACCTGATTGCATCGGAACTGCTTCTCTTCATACGTGCCGTTCAGCACATCCTTCAGATATCCTTCCTCTTCCATCCAGAACTTTTCGAGGAAACTCTTCTTCACCTGCTCCGCAAGCTTCCCATACGCCGATCCATCCTTTCCGACAAATGGCGCCAGCTCTTCCAGAATCCTCAGACCATTATACCAGTACGCATTAATCTCCACTGGCTTCCCGTGACGCGGTGTCGGCAGCTCCTTGTCAATCCGCACATCCATCCACGTCACTTGCTCCAGACCGCCCCCGGCCATAATCAGCCCGTCACTGTCCATTTTAATATGGAAATCCGTTCCCTTCTGATACCAGAACACAATATCCTCCATCACCGGAAACGCCTCGCGCACAAACTCCAGATCTCCTGTTTCAAGGTAATACTCATACACCACATCCAGAAACAAAAGGGCCGCATCCACCGTATTATACATCGGAAGCGCATCCCCCTCCGGAAACAGGTTCGGCATCAGTCCTTCTTTTGTATATGCCATAAAAGTCCGAAGAATGCTCTTACACTCCTCATACTCCCCAATTGCCAGCGTGCACCCCGGCAGCGAAATCATCGTATCCCGCCCCCAGTCCGCAAAATAAGGAAAACCAGCCATAATACTCTTCCCACCTGTCGATGCACGTTCCGTAATATACTGACTCGCACTCACCGCCAGCCGCTTTCCCACCGGATCAGAAATCCCGGACTTTTCCGCAATCATCTCCTGCCGCTTCTCTTCCTCTTCTATCCACAGCGCAATCCTTTCCTCATCCCACTTATCCACATCATCCGCGAGACTATACACAACAAAAAAGACCTGCTCCCTGCCGTCTCCCGTCATCTCAAACCGAATCCGATGATTCACGACAGCACTTCCGATGCCATCTCTTCCATCCCGCGCATCCTGCTCAAAAAACAAATCCCTCCAGATCCTCTCCTTCTCCATCTGAAGCTCCCCATTTGTCCCATAAGAAAGAATCACACCATTGCTCGCAATGCACTTCCGATCCACCGCAAAATCCTGCCCCTCCTGCAGCTGCTCCCCCTTCGCCGCAAACCGCATCACCGGCCGAACCGAAAAACTCCCCTTCTTCCCACTTCTCACCCGATACCGGACAAGAACCGTATTCTCCCCCTGAACCATCCCAATCGTCTTCTCAATTTCAATCCCCTTCACCCGGTAAAACCATACCGGCAGACTCCCCATCTCAAATCCTTCCAGAAACCGAAACCCCTCCACATTCTGCGTCCGATTCACAAACTCCTGTGAAAACAGCTCCGTTTCCTCTCCATCCACCTCCAACGTCTCCCAGACATTCGAAATCAGATGCTCCCGCACCGTAGGCGCCTTCAGTGCCCCCATCAACAGCGCCTGATCATTCCTCGCCGCATTCCCCATCACCGTCAGCGAACAATAACCTCCCAGTCCGTTCGTCAGCAAAAAACACTTCTTTTCTCCACTCCGAAAATCCATCCACTCCGAAGCATTCAGTCGAATCCTATCCATACCGCAAAACCTCCAAATTTCACACAATATGTTCCCGGAACTTTTCTGTTCTCATAAAATCAAGCACAAAAAACTCCGGAAATATTTTTTTCATTCTATCTCCAAACTTCGCACCAGTCAACAAACTCACGCCGATTCGCCCTCCGGGCGAATCCAGCCCTCTCCCCGTCCTCCAACACACTCTCCCCTTCCACACACAACAATCTCACGCCGATCTGCCCTCCGGGCAGATCCAGCCCCTCCTCCCGTCCTTCAACCCCAGGATCTGGCTCCGGCGTCGTGGCACCTGCCGCGCAGACGGGCGCATTGGCATCGGCGGCATGCGGATGATGCACGCGTGGGAGGCAGTGGGGTGAGGATGACGGACGGCCATCCAGGCCGGAAGTCAAGAGGCTCTGAGACGGGAAATCATCAGATTTCCTGTCGAATAGCCTCGGTTCCTCAATCCACCTCCTCCCACACGTCATCATCCGCCCGTCGATGCCACCGCGCCCGTCTGTGCGGCAGGTGCCACGGCGCCGGAGTCAGATCCGTCCCCCACACACAAATAGAGCAGCCGACCCCTCATCGGCTGCTCCACAAATCATCCCTTGACGGCTCCTGAAAGCCCATCTGTATAATATCTCTGCATTACAACAAACAAAATCGCAATCGGCACCGAAATGCAAACCGCTCCCGCCGCAAAGCAAGTATACCAGCTGTCGATATACTCCTTCTCCAGCATCTTCCACAGACCCAGTGCAACCGTATAATACTTCGCATTCGCTCTGCAGATAACCTTTGCGAAAATAAAGTCCAGCCACGGTCCCAGAAATGCACTCAACGTCGTGTACACAATAACCGGTTTACTCAGCGGAATTGTCACCTTCGTAAACACCTGGAATCTCGTCGCTCCATCCAGATAAGCCGCCTCATCCAGTGCCTTCGGAACCGTATCGAAAAATCCCTTTGCAAGCAGGAATCCCGCTCCGGAACCGCCCGAGTACACCAGAATCAATGCCACGCGGATCATTGATCCCTCCGAAAGACCAACTGCCTTTAAGATATAGTAGACAGCAACCATCGACATAAATGCCGGGAACAGACCTAAGATCATCGCGATGTTCATGTAAGTCTTACGGATTTTAAAACGCATTCTCGACATACAGTAAGAAACCGAAAGCACGAATACCGTAGAGATCAGACAGCTGAACACAGCAATGATAAACGTATTCTTAAACATCTGCGGAAAGTCCAAAACCTGCGTATCCGTAAACAGACGCACATAATTATGAAGCGTATATCCCTTTGGGAAAAAGCTGGTAACATAAGATCCCTTCTGTGTACTGAAGCTTAAGAGTGCAATCCACAGAACCGGAATCACCCACACAATCGCAAGCAGTGCCAGAACCACATGTACAATCACATCGGAAATCATTCCGCGCGCTTTCATGGAGTGTGTTTTTTTCTCTTTGTTATTCATTATTGGAATCCCTCCTCGTTCTTGTAAGAACCAGTATTCCGGTACGTGATCAGTGAAACCACAGCCAGAATGACAAAGGTAAGAATACCGACAACCGCACCAACGTTAAAGTACTGTAAGTCAACCGTCAGCTTGTACAGCCAGGTAACCAGAAGGTCCGTCTTTCCGGCGGTTGCTCCGACCGGAACCGGTGCTCCTGCAGTCAGCAGATAAATAACGTTGAAGTTGTTGATATTACCCGTAAACGTCGTAATCAGATACGGAGTCGTGACAAACAGCATATACGGCAGCGTAATCTTAAAGAAAATTGTCACAGGACCTGCGCCATCAACACGGGCTGCCTCGTAAAGCTCACCCGGAATGTTCTGTAAGATACCGGTAACCTGCATCATGGTAAACGGAATACCAACCCAGAGGTTGATGATAACAACCGTTGCTCTCGCCCAGGTCGCATTTGTCAGGAACGGAAGCGGACTGCTGATCAGACCGGCCTGAACCAAGAGGTTGTTGATCAGGCCGTTGTCCTTTAACATCGTACGCATCAGAAGAAGAGAAACGAACTGCGGAATTGCAGCGGAGAGCATAAAACAGAATCTCCAGAATCCCTTGATACGGGTTGTTTTACGATTGATGACAATCGCAAGAATCATACCAAGAATATAGTTCAGGAAGGTAGCGAGCACAGCCCAGATCAGGGTCCATCCAAGAACAGACCAGAATGTCTTGCCGATCGAGTTGCCCATGCCAAGAACCGTACTGAAATTTTTCAGTCCAACCCAGTGGAAAATCGTCAGATGGTCGCCGACTTTACTGTAGCTGGTGAAAGCCATACAGATCATAAAGACCAGTGGAAGGATTGTGAAAATCACAATACCAAGAATCGGAAGTGTCAGCAGGGTCCAGTGCAGTCTCTTGTCAACGAGTGCTTCCAGATCCTCTTTGATGGTGTTGATATGTTTCCCTTCCTTTGCACGACACTCTACCTCATAAGCGCTCTTCATATTGACACGCCAGATCATAAAGAAGAGAACCGTAATAAAAATCGTTGCTACTCCGTAGAGCAGGAACAGAATTGTCATATCGCCGCCGGTATATTCATAAATACCCTTGGCCTCATTCCACACCTCTTCCTGCGCACGGCCGCCCAGGGTGATGAGATGATAGAGATTGTTGATACCGCCTTCGATCATAAACAGGAGATACGCAATTTCTACTGCCAGAAATAAAATACCCTTTACGATCTGTTTGTGAGCCAGATTTCCCAGTCCCAGAAAAATAACGCGCTCTTCCGATGTATCCGTGTCCGGGAAAGACAGGATCAGACTGTTTTTCTGCTCATCTTCCCACCTTGTCGTCTTTCCCTCAAGAATCTGATTCTCTCCCACCAGCAAATCTTCAAGTAAATCCCCAAAAAGATCCTGCAAATTACCGTTGAAGTAAAACGAATATTACGATTTTCAGTATTCATAATACCTTCTCTCCCTTTTACTTCTGATATTCCTCAATTCTGCAAACATGTTCTTTTGTCTTTTTATTATAATTAATTCCTACCAGAAGCAAGTTTCCCTGATATTCTTCCAGACTTCTGCAATATTCTTTGTCCTTAATCTGCGCAAGCGCACCCTCTGCTGTTTTGTCCCATTTCAGTTCTACAACCAGCGCCGGTTTGTCCTGGTATCTTTTTCTTGGTACGAAAACAAGATCCGCAAACCCTTTTCCCCCTGGCAGTTCACGGTAAACCGTGTAAAAATTCCGTGCTGCATACAGTGCCAGTGAAATCGTATAGCTCAACGCATTTTCATCATTGTACTGAAGCTGTGACGTTTCAAAATGTGCCAGCCGAATTCCCTCTGCTACCTGTGTTTCCTGTTTTTCCCACACAGCCTGCAGAAGATCTGCGGAATTTTTCAGTGCCTTTGAAATATCTCCCCATTGGGAAACGGTTACCGCACTGGCATATTCTGACTGTACCTCGGCATTCGGAATAAAAACATATTTATTCTGTTCCTCATAACCAAGATATCCAAGATGAATCAGCAGTGTCAGCACATCATCCTCTGTCCGGAAAGTTGTCATATCATTCGTAAAACTGCCCGTGTTCACCGGAATCTTTTTCCCTGCCATCATCTGCAGTACGTCATCCCGCAGGCCGTCAAAATTCAGATCAATATACCACTGTAGTGCTTCAAATGTTTCTGTCTGATTCCAGTAATTGCCGATTTTCCGGAATCGCATGGCATTGACAACCGAACGCGGGCTGTAAACCGAACTTTCTCCCGGGAACGAATAGCCGTCATACCAGTTTTTAATTTCTGCCAGATCCATCTGATACCGGCCGCAGAGTTCTTCTACTTCCTGCTCCGTAAATCCTACATATTCTGCGAGCGGCCCTGGATCAAGCATTGTAAATTCATCAAACATATTCAGTGCAGAATGGGTTCCATATTTTTTGATCGGCAGAATACCCGTCAGATAGGCAAGTGCTACGTAAACCTTATCTTTCAGAAAATCCCGCAGGAAATCAAGATACTCTTCCTGTGCTTTTTTATCCTGCTGATATTCCCGGAAAACACAGTCCCATTCATCAATGATAATGACAAACGACTGTTTTGTTGCCGCATAAATATCCTGCAGCGATTCTACCAGATCCGTATCGTCAAAGTAGTCCACGTCCGGATAACTGTTTTTCAGTTCCCGCAGCAGCATTCTTCGAACACGGTCAATCACCTGGCCAATTTCCTTGCTCCGGCTCAGAAATTCCTGCATATTCAAAAAAATCGTAGGATATTGATTTAAGTGCTGTGCAAATACAGCATTTTGAGAAATTTTCAATCCAGAAAAAAGTTCTCTGGAATCGCATTCCTTCCCATAATAAGCCGTCAGCATATCCGCCGTCATAGATTTTCCAAAGCGCCGCGGACGGCTGACACAGACATATCTCTGCACAGTATTAATCACCTGATTGGTATACTCGATCAGCCCTGTTTTATCCACATAAATTTCGGACTGAACCGCTTTTGCAAATTTTTCATTTCCCGGATTCAGATAAACTCCCATATTCCACCTGCGCCTTTCTCTTTCTACCTCTATCATACGATATTCTTGCCTTAAGTTCAATTTAGCATAAGTTGAAAAATGCCAGAATGTTTTTAACTGAGGCAAAACATTCTGGCTGTTTTTTCTGGGATTGCTATGAGTCAATTAATTAATGAATAAAGAACGCGTCCTCTTCCTCGTCTTCCACAACCGGTGTCATCGGGTTATACTCGGTTTCCACCAATTTTTTCACCAGCTCGTGATCGAAGTTGCGGCGGATTTCACAGGTTCTGTCGAAAATCATGGTTGCTTCATCCCCTGGGGTGCATGCCGGCCAGTTCGGGAGGGATGGGGTTTCCGGACTTCCGTAGCGGGCAAAGTTGATCCAGGCGGTGGCCATACGCTCCTGCAGACGGTCTGTTTCGCCCGGGACATTGCATACGGCGATGCGGTCGATGTTATGGAATACGAACGGAATCTCGGCACAATGCCATGCGGCTTTTCCGCCATCGATCGGGAATTCATAGGTAAACTGATAGGAATAAGTCGGCGCTTCTGTAAACTCCGATTTCTGACGAATGAATTCGATCGTGTCCGGACGGAAGAACGTATCCACAGACCACAGATCCACAATTGTTTTGTCCGGATATGCTTTTTCAAAAAGAGAAATCAGCTCCGGCGTTGCATCACCATATTTTCTCGTCAGGAACGCAATCTGTTCCTCACGGTTCATCTCATGTTTTCCCGGCACAACCGGTCCAAAATCAAACTCACCGATGTTGGTTCCTGCCAGCACAGGAATCGTTTTAGCGTGATCCGTAAATCCGCACTTGATCGGATTTCCGCGGAACCAGCCATTCTCCATCGGTCCCTGTCCGATATAGCAGCCTTTCGCAGCAACCTCTGCCTCAACTTTATTGTACGCATTTGACAGCTCATAATACGGGATCGTCTCAAGCTTCTCCACCTCGGACTCGTCCAGATTCAGTTCTTTTAACAGAGCCTTCACAATCGCGGTGCCGTCTCCGTCCTCTTTCTGATAAACCTTTGCCTCATAAACACCGCTCTCGATGATACCCTTCTGGAACAGGCCGTCTGCTGCCGGCGTATTCATCAGCGTTGCTACCTTCATACCGCCGCCGGACTGACCGAAAATCGTAACATTCTCCGGGTCTCCGCCGAATGCCGCGATATTGTCATGTACCCACTGCAATGCAGCTACCATATCTGCGTTTCCTGCATTCGCAGAATTTTTGTATTTTTCGCCAAACGGCGAGAGATCGAGATAACCGAGGATATTCAGCCGATGGTTCACGGAAACAACAACGACATCACCGAACTCGCTTAAGTGATCCCCCTCATATGCCACATGCTCAATCGCAGAGCCGGCGCTGAAGCCGCCGCCGTGGAGCCATACCATGACCGGCTTTTTCGCACCCGGATCAAGACTCTGTGTCCAGACATTCAGGTTCTGGCAATGCTCGTCCTGCGGCCAGTAACGATGCGGTACCAGCACCTCCATGTTCGGCTCGTCCTGCTTTAAAAGCGGACATACATAGCCGTACGCCAGCGCATTTTTGATTCCTTTCCATGGTTTCACCGGCTGTGGCATCTGGAAACGGTCCGCCTCAGCGTAATGGATTCCATGAAACGCATACGTCGTATTCAGGCGGAAGCCGCGTACCTTTCCCGCCTTTGTCTCCACTACCGGATCTGTTTTACTACATACAAAATAATCTCCCATATTTCAGCTACCCTCTTTCTGCCCAATCCTATTCTGTGATGCGCAGTTTTCAAAAACTGCTGCAAAATCTTCACGATCCTTCCGTTTCATCAGGCTTCGAAACAACTGTCGTTTTTGCATTTACGCATCTGTTTCTTATTATACCAGACAATTTATTCGGAAACAATTCTTTTCACTTCCGTTTTCGGCTGTTTATATCAACAAAGTCCGAAAATCACGTCAAAAATGGATATTTCCATCACAACTTCAAAGTGCTACAATAAAAAAGAAGGTAAAATCAACGTAAAAAAGGGGACTACTATGACGAAAACAGTACAAAAGAGCAAAGCCCGCGATATGACCCAGGGCTCTATCTGGAAACAGCTTCTTCTCTTCTCGCTTCCGCTGATGGCCGGAAATCTCTTCCAGCAGCTTTACAACACCGTTGACAGCATCGTTGTCGGCAACTTTGTCGGCAAGGAAGCACTCGCCGCCGTCGGCTCTGTCGGTCCGATCATCAATTCTCTGATCGGCTTTTTCATGGGACTTTCCACCGGTGCCGGTGTCATTATCTCTCAGTATTATGGCGCAAAGGCGGATGAAAAGGTCAGCCGCACCGTCAGCACGACACTGGTGATGACATTTTTTCTCTCTATTGTCTTTACTATTCTCGGCATCTTCATTACACCGTACATGCTCCGCATGATGAGTACGCCGAACGACGTCATCCGTGAGTCGGCAACGTATCTTAAAATTTACTTTGGCGGTGTTGCCGGTCTGATGTTCTACAACATGGGCTCCGGCGTTCTCCGCGCTGTCGGCGATTCCCGCCATCCGCTGTATTTCCTGATTTTTTCCGCTGTTGTCAATACCGTGCTCGATCTTTTGTTTGTCGTTTCCTTCGGCATGGGAATCGAGGGTGTGGCGCTTGCAACCGTTATTGCACAGTGCCTTTCGGCGGTTCTGACGCTGTATGTGCTGACCACAACAGACGGCCCGTACCGCATCTGTTGGAAAAAGCTCTGCATGGACTGGTCTTTGCTGTACCGCATCGTCTGCGTCGGACTGCCGGCAGCGATCCAGCAGATGGTGACTTCCGTTTCCAACGTTTTCGTGCAGTCCTATATCAATGTATTCGGCTCGGATGTTATGGCGGGCTGGAGTGCCTGCATGAAAATCGACCAGTTTATGATGCTGCCGATGATGAGTGTTGGTCTTGCTTCGACCACCTTCACCGGACAGAACGTCGGTGCCAGCTACATTGACCGTGCAAAAAAGGGTGCTACAACCGCATTCCTGCTTGCTGAGCTTGTAACCATTGTGATGATGATTCCTCTGCTGATTTTCGCTCCGCAAATGGTCTATTTGTTTAACCAGGAGGCAGCTGTGATTCGTTACGGAACCCTGTTCCTGTATCTGCTCTCCCCGTTCTACATTCTCTGCTGCGTCAACCAGGTTTATTCCAACGTCCTGCGTGGCGCAGGAGACACCAGAACACCAATGATCGTAATGCTCGGAAGCTTCGTCGTGTTCCGCCAGATTTACCTGTTTGTGATGTCTCATATATTTGATTCCATCATTCCGATTGCACTTGGTTATCCGGCGGGATGGCTGGTATGCAGTGTTCTGATTTATGCCTGCTATCGGAAATTCCGGTGGGATAAAGGAATGCGGAAAAACTGAAGGATTCCTTTCCTGACATAAGCAAAAGGGGCTGTTGCACTAAGAAAATGAACGTAGTGCGACAGCCCCTTTTTTCGCATTATTTTTTCAGGAGTGCTGCTGAATGCTCTTCAGTTAAAATAACTCCGCAATCGCCGCGATCTTCTCACAGTTTTCCGGCAGCGGGTCGTTTATTTTCGGTGACTGGCGCGTTGCCACGTAACGGCTTGCAATTCCGGCAGAGGCTGCACCGTGGCAGTCAGCGATATCGTCATTTCCTGTCATCAGGCATTCTGCCGGATCGAGGTGATACTGCTTCAGCAGCATCTCATAAAACGCCGGATCCGGTTTTTTCACACCGGCATCCGATGAGAGCAGGATTCCATCAAAGTATTTCGTAAGGCCGAGCAGGGAAATTTCCGGCGCGGTGAAAAGCGCCTGTGCGTTGGACAGCAGAAAAACCTTCTTTCCTGCGTCTTTTAAACGCTGCAGCATTTCCGGCACGCCGGGGAACAGTTTCAGTTCTTCTATCGAAATCGCACGGAACATTTTCGCCAGATCTGCAATTTCTTTTTCCGTTACCGAAACAGCTTGATCCTCAAACAGTTGCCGGAACACATCCGCAATGTCGATTTCCGGTACATGGCTGCCGCGGCATTCCATTTTAAGCGCAGCTTCCTGCTCTTTGATTTTTGTCTCATACGCCATCCGGAGTTCTTTCGGCTCATAGGCGGCCCCTTTCATGCCGAAGAACAGGCTCATTTTTTTCCAGAGATACGCTTTCTTTTCATTCGTATGTATATCTACCAGAGTTCCATATAAATCAAAAATATAATTCTGATACATCCTTCATCATCCTTTCTTACGGAAAGTTTTCCACACGACACGTATTCTACCAGACTTTTCTCCACAATTCCATGTCTTTTTTCCAGACTTCCTATCTTTTTTTCTCCACCCAGACTGTCCATCAAACCAGATCGTTGAAACCTGTTTTGTCTTGCTCTCTGTAAGAAAGAATCCTGCCCGGAGGGCTTTTTACTTTATCGGAAAATTCAACGAAGTTTCCGGTAACGTAAAAAAATTCCCCCGTACAGATTTTGTCCGCAACAGGGGAATTCATTACATCTCACAGTTTCCTGCGAATTGTAATCTTTGATTTACTTTCTCGCATCCAGCATTTCTTTCACCAGACGAATATACTCCGGTGTTGTTCCGCAGCAGCCGCCGACAATGCCTGCACCCGCGTCTACCAGAATGTTCATATATCTTGCAAACGTCGGCGCATCCATGCTGTAGATTGCCTCACCGGTCGGCGTAATTTTCGGCAGGCCGGCATTCGGTTTTACGATAACCGGTACTCTTGCCACTTTTTTCATGGAATTTACGACTGCCTCAAGCTGATCCGGTCCGACCGAGCAGTTCAGTCCTACGGCGGATGCTCCCATTTCCTGCAGTGTCTCAACTGCTTCCACAGCGTTTCCGCCGAACAGGGCAGAACCGTCTGCTTCCAGCGTCAGAGAACACATAATCGGCAGATCGCAGACAGAAAGTGCAGCATCCATAAAGACACACGTTTCGTCTACGCTCAGCATCGTCTCCGCTACCAGAAGATCAACGCCCGCATTTGCTACCGCTGTTACCTGCTCTGTGTAGGATTCCAGCAGCTCTTCATAAGAAAGATCGCCTTTGGGCTGCAGCATTTTTCCCGGCGTAGAAAAATCTCCCGCAATCAGCGCACCTGTTCCTGCAAGCGCTTTTTTCGAGATATCCACCAGGCGTGCATTCAGCTCCTCCACCTCGTTTTCTCTTCCATAATCCGCTAATTTCAGTCTGTTTGCACCAAAGGTCGGCGCATAGACAATCTGGCTTCCCGCCTCCACGTAAGCCTTCTGTAAATTTGCCAGAATATCAGGGTGCTCCAGAACCCAAAGCTCTGTACTGACTCCTTTTGGCATTCCCGCTTTTGTCAGATTTGATCCGGTTGCGCCATCCAATAAAATGACACCTGCTCCGGCAAGCTGTTCAAATTCTTCTCTTGTCATTTTCTTTTCTCCATTCTGCCCGAGTTACCTGCAGCACATGTCCGCGTATACTGACAAATCCCGGCTGTTTTTTTCTGAACCTGCCGCGCTTTTCGCGTCAAATTCATGTTCAGTATAGCATTGTATTGTTTTCCCGACAAGTAAAAAAAGAGGTATCCGTTTTGGATACCCCTTCGTCTGTTTCTGTTCACGGATGTTCAGCAAACCCCGACATTCTCAATCATGATGCGCGTCTGAATGATGTGTCTCCGAATGATGCGTCTCCGAATGATGTGTCCTGCCCGAGCTGTTCCCCCCACCGGACGGGATATTCTTCGGTGACCCCGGAGACAAATTTGTTCCCTGGTTCACACGGGTTGCTTTCTGTCCATTTTCCACCTGCGAGGATGCCGATACCGTTGAAACACCCGAATCGGAACTGTTTTCCGTTGCAGCATTTTTTCCACACGCAACGAAAGCCAATACTGCTGTACCGACAAGTACGGAAATTACTGCCTTCTTCATTTCTCCACCTTCTTTCCTGGTACATCGTTTTCGCCTGAACATTAGAGCGTGTCTGAAAAATTATTTCCGCAATTTGCGAGATACACTCTGGTTGTAATTTCATTTTAAATGAACTTCTTACTATTGTCAATTTACTCTACAAATTCCCTATTATTTTCTTTTTTTTGTTCCAAAATATTTTCAGACACAAACAGCAGCCGGATCCCTCTCCCGGATCCGGCTGCCGTTTGTCCTGTATCGTATGCTTTTATTCTGCAGTGCTTGAAGACGTTGAAGCAGTGCCTGTGCTGCTTGTCGATGTCGTTTCGGTACTGCCTGATGTCGTGCTGTCAGACGTTGTACTGTCCGTTGCGGTACTGTCCGTTGTTGTACTGTCGGTTGTGGTTCCATCTGTGGAATCTGTAGAAGCGCTGTCAACTGTCATCGTATACAGATCTGCGTCCGTTACTTCAAGTTTTTTCCAGTTTGATGCGACCTTGATATCGCTCTCCTTCACCCATCCGTCCAGTGTATCGTTGTACTTATCCGATTTGCGGTTGGAAATGATAGTCTGTCTTCTGGACTCGGTTTTATCCTCGTCGAATGCTTTATCTACACGGATCACATAATATGCATTGTCGCCTTCGATGACACCGTCATAATACTCGCCATCCTTCAGCTTTGCTGCTTCTTCCGCTACTTTATCTCCAAGAGAACAGGTATCGTCATCGTCTTTTTCCGATCCGGTTCCAAAGGATGTCTCGGAAGAGGTCAGGTAAGAAACCTCAGAGGAGGAATCGCTGTCGGAACTGCTCGATGTGCTTGCGCTTGAAGCGTCGGATGCGCTTGTGTCGGAAGCACCGGAAGAAGAGCTGCTCTCATCGGAGCCATCTGCAGAATCGGTGGAATCTGCGGTATTCTCCGCATTTAACTGATCGTTCAGCTCCTTGCGCAGATCGGTAAACGATGCGGCTGCAGGATCCTCAGACTCTTTTAAGAGATCCAGGAATCTCTGTGCGATTTCTTTCTTTGCCGCTTTTTCCTCGTCCGTCAAATCAATCGTTTTTCCATCGTCATCCTTCTCGGTTCCTGCTGTGGATACCGTGATGTAGCTGATGGCGGTCTGCTTTGCCTCTTCATCGGATACCTCGGTATCTACATCTGCGATGATCGGATCATAAATTTTGGTTTGAATAACATACAGCTCCAGTGCATCCTGGATGTCCTCAACGGTTGCGTGCAGCTTTTTCATCACATCGTCACCGTTCTTATCTGCGAATGCCTGTGCAGCCTCTTTCGCCTGCTGTTTTTCCTCGTCTGTCAGGGAAATTCCGTATTCCTCTGCGTGCTGCCGCATCAGAAGCTCTTTTTCGATCGTATCAAGAGACTGCTCCTTGAACGTTTCCCCGGTAGTCTTTCCATCGTCGCCTTCCTTGTCGTACATCTCAGACGGCATCTGCATTCCGTACATCGAGTACATCTTGGAATAATAATTGTACATGGTTGCCTGCTGATATCTCAGCATGAAATTTGCCTGTCCGAGTGTAATCGACTCGTCATTTACAGTAATTGCCGTTTTTGTTCCGTCCACATTGTCGGAACCGCAGCCAGTCAGTCCCATCGCTGCCATCGAAGCACTCAGCATAACGCAGACTGCTTTTGCTTTTAAATTTTTCATTACTTCCTCCTCATGCAGGGCGAAATGTATGCTCAAAAAGAGTTTTTCTTTTTACACGTTCGAATTTCCGGTCCTGCATCGATTTTTATAAACGCTTTTCCTATTATACCCTTTTTGTTGATACAGGGCAACTTTTTTCTTCCCTGTTCACGCCTTTTTCACACGATTTTGTGGTTATGCGAGTATTTCACTCCTGTGTGATCTGCAGCAGATCTTCCACCAGTGCATGGCTCTTCTCCAGCAGATCGATCTTTTCCTTTGAATTTCTCCGCCGCGGCGTGTAGACAAACGCCAGCGACTCCATCTGGAATTTCAGTTCGTCTCGGTATTTCTGCAGCAGCTCCGGAATCCGCGCCACATCGATTTTTGCATGCTGCTGTAAGGTGACTCGTACCGAATCGCCCATCTGTTTCAGCTCCGTCACATACGCACAGTGCGCCAGCGCTTTCAGTTCTGCAACAGCCAGAAGATTCTGTACATTTTTCGGCGGTTCCCCGAAGCGGTCGGTCAGCTCCTCCGTCATGTCCTCATACTCTTCCTTATTTTCAATCGCCGCAATTCGCTTATAGGTGTCAAGCTTCAGAGACTCGTTGCTGATGTAGCTGTCCGGAATATAGGCACTGACATTCAGATCAATCGTTGTCTCGAACGCTTCTGCCGGTGCGATGCCCTTCGCCTCCTGGACAGCCTCTGCGAGCATTTTACAATAGAGATCGTATCCAACCGATTCCATATGGCCCGACTGCTCTGCGCCCAGCAGATTTCCGGCGCCTCGGATCTCAAGATCACGCATTGCAATTTTAAAGCCGCTTCCCATCTCCGTAAATTCACGGATCGCATGGAGACGCTTCTCCGCCACTTCCTTCAACATCTTGTTTCTGCGGTACATCAGAAACGCATACGACGTCCGGTTCGACCTACCGACACGGCCGCGGAGCTGATAGAGCTGTGACAGTCCCATCTGGTCGGAATCGTGGATAATCATCGTGTTGACATTCGAAATATCGAGTCCTGTCTCAATGATCGTTGTTGACACGAGCACATCGATCTCTCCGTTGATAAAGCCGTACATGATCTTCTCGAGCTCGCGCTCCTTCATCTGCCCGTGCGCAAAGCCCACATTTGCATCCGGCACGAGCTTCTGGATCGTGTTCGCCATATCCGCAATCGACTGGACACGGTTATAGACATAGTAAACCTGCCCGCCCCGCGCAAGTTCACGGTTAATCGCCTCGCGGACCATTTCTTCATTGTATTCACAGACAAAGGTCTGGATCGGCTGGCGATCCTGCGGTGCTTCCTCGAGCACACTCATATCCCGGATGCCGATCAGGCTCATGTGCATGGTACGTGGAATCGGCGTCGCCGTCAGTGTCAGAACATCCACATTTTTTTGCAGCTGTTTGATTTTTTCTTTATGCGTCACGCCGAACCGCTGCTCCTCATCGACAATCAGAAGGCCAAGATCTTTGAACTTTACGTCCTTCGACAGAACGCGGTGTGTTCCGATGACAATATCCACGAGTCCTTTTTTCAGATCCTCCAGCGTTTTTTTCTGCTCTGCCGGCGTGCGGAACCGGCACAGAAGATCAACGCGCACCGGAAAGTCCTTCATGCGCTCAACGAACGTATTGTAATGCTGCTGTGCCAGAATAGTGGTCGGAACGAGGTAGACGACCTGTTTGCTCTCCTGTACTGCCTTGAACGCTGCACGGATTGCAACCTCGGTTTTGCCGTATCCGACATCGCCGCAGATCAGGCGGTCCATGATCTTTTTACTCTCCATATCCGCCTTTGTCGCCTCGATCGCCGCAAGCTGATCGTCCGTCTCCTCAAACGGAAACAGTTCCTCAAATTCCTTCTGCCAGATTGTATCCTTTCCAAACTGATAGCCGGATGACGCCTGCCGCTCGGCATACAGCTTCACAAGATCCTGTGCGATATTTTTTACCGCATGGCGAACCCGTGTTTTCGTCTTATTCCATTCCTGACCGCCGATCTTATTCAGCTTCGGCACCTTTGCAGCTTCGCCGGACGCATACTTCTGCAGCGTATCGAGCTGGGTGGCCAGCACATAGAGGTTCGATCCGCCCGCATACTCGATTTTCATATAATCACGCGTTACGCGGTCCATCTCAATTTTCTCGATGCCGCGGTAAATACCAAGACCGTGGCTCTCGTGCACGACATAGTCACCGATCGAAAGATCCGCAAAATTCTGGATTTTCTGACCGGAATACTCCGATTTCTTCCGGTTTTTCTTCTTCTCTTTTCCAAAAATATCCGTCTCTGTAATCAGCACAAATTTCTGCATCGGATATTCAAAGCCTCTGCGGGCCGCGCCGTGGATCAGCATGACCTCGCCCGGTTTCAGAACACGCTTCTCATTCTCGCTGTAGAAGGCCGGAATCTCCTCATTCTGCAGGTCCTCCGCCAGATGCTGCGCCCTCGTCCGCGACGGACTCGCCAGTACAATACGGTAACCCGCTTTTTTCCAGGATTTCAGATCTTTTACCAGAAGCGGGAACTGATTGTTATACGAATTAACCGATTTCACCGTCACACTGAACTCGTCACGGATATTCCACTCGCCCTTCTGCGGCTCCATCAGCGACACGGCAACACAGCCGCAGCGGTTCAGTTTTGCCACAAGCTCCGCCGTACTGCACATCAGCTTCGCCTGTCCCGGCAGGAGGTATCCCTTTTCGAGACGGTGGCTCACGCTCTCCTGAAATTCTGCTTCCAGCGCATCGGCACACTCGATGATGCGGTTCGGCTCATCTAGGAAAATGCGGCTGTTCTCCGGCAGATACTCAAGAAACGAGACGGTCTCCGGATAAAAATAATGAAGATACTGCTCCGCTCCCTGCAGAATTTCGCCCTCGCCGATCTGATCGCAGATTTCCTCTGCCGCATGGCGGATACGCGCCGCTTCCTCCGTCATCATCTTGTCGCGGAACTTTGTGCTCTGCGCTTTTGCCTCTTTTTTAATCGCTTTCACACCGCGCGCAATCGTATTCTCTGTTAAAATCAGCTCCGATGCCGGATAGATTGTGATTTCCTCGAGGTTTTCAATCGACCGCTGGCTCTCCGCATCGAAGCTTCGGATGGAATCTATCTCATCGCCCCAGAGCTCAATCCGGATCGGGTTCTGTTCCGTCAGCGGATAAATATCGAGAATGCCGCCGCGGACGGAAAACTGGCCGGTCGACTCCACCTGAAAGGTACTCTCATAGCCGAGCCGCACCAGCTCTTTTCTTATTTTATCCAGATCGAATTCGCTGTCATTGCGCAGATGGATGCAATGTTTTTCGAACACGCCAAGAGGCAGAAGAAAGTCCATACATCCCCCTACACTGGTGATGATGGTAACTTCCTTCCGCTCAAGAAGTGCCTGGATCACCTGAAGCCGCTGACGGATCAGCAGATTTCCGTGAATGTCTGCCTGATAGAAAATCAGGTCCTTCGCCGGATAATACAGCGTCTCCGCATCGTACAGCCGGTAATCCTCATATAATTCTTTTGCTTTTAATTCATTTTCCGCGATCAGAAGCCGCACCGGGGCATCCTCGGAGAGGCCTGCGATCATGTGGGCTTTCTGGCTTTCCAGACAGCCCGAGATCACCGTCACACCTGCGATTCCTTTTTTCAGATCACGGAACAGCTCGTCAAAACGGGCAATTTCTTTGATCGGTTCTAATAACGCTTTCATTTTCCTTACTCTGCCGGGTTTGCAGATTTGCGGTTATACTCATTCATAGCTGCGTCCACATCCCCGTTCAGCATCTGCTCGATCGCTTTTGCCGCATGCTCGATCGCCAGATTTACAAGGGGACGTTCGTCTTTCGTAAACGGACTTAACACGTAGTCCGCCAGATCCCAGTTTTTCGGTTTCTCACCGACACCGACTTTCACACGCATAAAACGGTCGGTACCGAGATTGGCGATGATGTTTTTGATGCCATTGTGGCCGCCCGCGCTTCCTTTTTTGCGGATACGGATCTGTCCCGGCGCCAGGCTGATATCATCGTAAACCACGATCAGCTCGCTCTCCGGATTCACTTTGTAATAGTTCACCAGCTCCCGCACGGACTCACCGCTCAGGTTCATATATGTCATCGGCTTTGCGACAATGACTTTCTGGCCTGCGATCATGCCCTTTCCGAACAGCGCCTTGTGGCCTGCACCGGAAGACGGGATCTGATATTCGTCGATCAGGTAATCGATGGTGTCGAATCCGACGTTGTGCTTCGTGCCCTCATACTGGCGCGTCGGATTTCCCAAACCTACTATAATAAACATACTTCCTCCTGCAATGCAGACAACAGAGAGCAGAAAAAACTTTCCCTGCCCTCTGTTGTCTGATGTATGATTGTTCTTTTTCTTTAGTTAAAATATACCAGTTCGCTCTCCGGCTTTTTGGCCGGTTTGATTTCTTTTGCATACAGAACCGGGCCTTCGCCGTCGTAAACCTTCATATAGCCCCATTTTACCGTTGCAGTCACGTCAACCCAGGAACCCATTACGAGAGATTTGGCGCTTGCGCATTTGCAGACATAGCCGATAAAAGAAGTATCATCTGCACAGCAGGTCATTGCCATACGGCCCGGAACAAAGAAATCGGCTCCGACATCCTTGCTCTTTAATACCATACCGCGGAAATGAACAGTCTTGCCCTCGTAACGCTCCGGGTTGTCGCCCATATCGACATACCAGATCCCGTAATCGGCGTCATCAATCTCGATCACATCGGCATCGGTATCAAACGGCATCTGATCCTCAAAAATGTTGTCAATTTCGCCTTCTTCATTCTCAAACAGAACGTCGCATGCCTGATTGACTACTTTGATGCTGCGGCGGAATGCCGGAAGCGGATCTTCCGGACGACAGCGGTTGAACATAACCATATCCGCATTTTTTGCCATCTCCATGAAGACGGATTTCATATTCTGCATATAAATCTGGAAGCAGCTTGCGTCGACGGTCACGATCTCCTGTACGATGCCCCAACCGCGCGGCAGTTCCATTTCTTCGAGTTTTTTTACGCTCCAGAGCGGGTTGTATTCGAGAATGATTCGCTCCGGGCGGTATTTGCGGTTCAGTTTTTTCAGGTAATCCAGGGTAAACTGCTCTGGTCCTTCTACGATTTCCAGGACGGTGTTGTGTTTGAGCAGTTCTTTTTCGTCGTACTCTACTTCACCTTCTTCGGTTGTGATCAGAAGGGTCGGTCCGTCGATCTGGAAATAGTCCTGTGCTACGGTAAAATTGATAAAAGAGGTTTTTCCACTCTCCAGAAATCCTGTTATGAGATAAATCGGAATTTCTACTTCGTCTTCTTCGTACATTTTGTACCTCCGTTGTCTTTGACGTACTCCCGGAATCTTTCTGCACTTGCTTTTGCGGCTAAGATTCCGGGCGTACCTTTTGCTTTGTCTCTAAATCAAGAAAAAAGCTGCCACATCGGATTTTGTTTCTGATGCGGCAGCTTCACTACAGTTCACAGGTACCCTGCGGACCGTAATTTTCGCAGCTACTTTGTATTTTTACAGTCCGAACAGCTCTGCCAGCTTATCTTCTGCTAATTTGGAACCGATGACACAGATTCTTCCGGTGAATTCCGGTGCTCCGTCACGTACTTCGTACTCTTCCGGAACCATATCGAAATAGATCCACTGTCCGTCGGCGCCTGCTACCATACCTTTGGCCCGAAGAACCATACCATAAGCGGTATCCTCGGAAAGTTTCTTTAAGATGCCTTCGATCTGCTCTTTGGTAAAGGTCTTCACAGTCTCCTGACCCCAGCTTGTGAAAACTTCGTCTGCGTGATGATGGTGATGATGATCATGACCGCATCCGCACTCGTCATCGTGGTGATGATGATGCTCATGGTCGTGATCATGGCCGCAACAGCACTCGTCATCATGGTCGTGGTGATGATGTTCATGCTCCTCGTCGTGATCGTGGCCGCAGCAGCACTCGCCGTCATGGTCGTGGTGATGATGTTCATGTTCGTCCTCATCATGATCGTGATGATGGTGCTCATGCTCCTCATCGTGGTCATGGCCGCAGCAGCACTCGTCGTGGTCATGATGATGGTGATGATGCTCTTCCTCTTCTACCTGCGCAAGGTTGATGATGGCACCTTCCATCGTATCGAGTACTTTCTTACCACCCAGTACTTCAACCGGTGTGGTAATAATGTGTGCTTCCGGATTCAGTTCGCGGAGCATTTTTACAGCTGCCTCTACTTTTTCCGTATCGGCTTTATCGGTACGGCTCAGGATGATGGTTCCTGCGCTCTTTACCTGATTCTCGAAGAATTCGCCGAAGTTTCTGAGATACATTTTGCATTTCATAACGTCGACTACGGTTGTTGCGGAATTCAGGGCTACGCCTGCTTCTTTTTCTACGCCGTCAACCGCTTTGATGACGTCGGAGAGTTTACCTACGCCGGACGGCTCGATGATGATGCGGTCCGGGTGATATTTGGTGATAACGTCTTTTAATGCTGCGCCGAAGTCTCCCACAAGAGAGCAGCAGATGCAGCCGGAGTTCATTTCACGGATTTCGATACCGGCATCTTTTAAGAAGCCTCCGTCGATTCCGATTTCACCGAATTCGTTCTCGATCAGGACAACCTGCTGGCCTTTCAGTGCGTCTCCGAGGAGTTTTTTGATCAGGGTTGTTTTTCCTGCGCCCAGGAAACCTGAAATAATGTCTATTCTTGTCATTGATTTAACCTCTTTATCTTGTTGATTCCGTTTATAGTTAGCTGCAAAAGGGCCGAAGTTTATCCTCCGCCCCACACTCACGCTTATTATAGCAACCATAGAACAAAAAATCAAGAGAATTTCCCTTGCTTTTTCTGCATTTCACCATTATAATATATTACATGTCTTTTCTACTTTAACGCGTTGAATGGGCAAATCATTTTACCTATGAATGGGGGATTTTTTTATGAGCGGAACGAAAGAAAAAAAACTCAATCTGCCACAGTCACTGCTTTTGCTGCTGCTGATCATCGTATCCGTCGCAGTCTGTATCCGCCTGAAAACCGGCGGTCCTATGATCGGCCTGTTTGCAAGCTGGATTTTTATCTATCTGTTTTGTAAGATTTTCGGTATTTCTTACGCCAACATTGTTGCCGGCGCATACGATGCCATCCGTATGGTCGTCCCGACGCTCTGCCTTCTGATGGCCATCGGTGTCATGATCGGCACCTGGCTGCAGAGTGGCACCATTGCCACCATCATTTCCTGGGGCTTAAAAATGATTAACCCGTCCTGGCTGCTGCCTCTGACGCTGCTGTTCTGCTCCATTTTGAGTATTGTAACCGGTACTTCCTATGGTTCCGCCGGAAGCGCAGGTGTTGCCATGATGGCGATCGGAAACGCCATGGGTATCCATCCTGGCATGGTAGCCGGTGCTGTCATCTGCGGTGCCATGTTCGGTGACAAATTAAGTCCTCTTTCCGATACCACAAACCTTGCTCCGGCCGTTGCAGATGCCAAACTTGGCGATCATATCCGCTCGATGCTCTGGACCACCCTTCCAACATATGTGATAACCTTAATTCTTTTTACTATTCTCGGTTTCCAGCAGACCAGCGGAAGCTATACCGAGGGAAGCATTACCGTTTACATCGATGCTTTAAACGGTGAATTCCAGCTCGGATGGATTACCATGATCCCTGCCATCCTGATTATTGTATTGCTCCTCTGCAAAGTAAATGCGATCTCTGCACTTGGTCTTTCCAGCTTCGCTGCCGGATTTGTTTCCTATTTTGTGCAGCACGATACTCTGCAGGGCATCATCCGCACAGCTTACAACGGTTACACAACCACAATCGAAGAACCGGTATTACAATCCATCTTAAACCGCGGCGGCATGGGAAGCATGCTCCAGTACGTAGCCATTATCTGCTTTGCTGTCGGCATGGGCGGCATGCTGGAAAAACTCGGTGTACTGGATCACATTCTTCAGGCGATTGTAAAGAGAATCAACAGCGATGGAGGTATGATCCTGGCAACGATGATTGTCGGTTACGTGACCAGCCTCATCAGCTGCTCCCAGCCGATGGCACACGTTCTGACCGGCCGTCTGATGGCACCTGTCTTTCAAGAGCGCAAGGTTGCACCGGAAATTCTTTCCCGCTGCCTCGAAGACTCCGGAACTATGGCTGGTCCTATGATTCCATGGCATGGCTACGGCGTATACATGGCCGGCACACTTGGTGTTGCATGGTCGGCATTTTTCCCGTACTTATTCCTGCTTTACCTGACCCCGGTTTTCAGTATTTTCTATGGATTTACCGGAATTTCCATTAAGCATCTTCCGGAAACCAAAAACAATGAATCAAAAGAAGAGAAATAAGGCAAAAGCAGAAATCGTAACAGAAAATCATAAACAGAAACAGAAACAAAAAAAGAAAAGGAAAAGAGAAAGAATGCAGACAAAACTTGTTCTTCTCGGAACCGGCACACCAAATGCGTGTCCGAATGCCAACGGACCTTCCTCCGCTGTCGTGGTCGGTGACCGTGCTTATCTGGTAGATTTTGGCCCTGGCGTTGTCCGCCAGGCCTCAGCCGCCTATTTTAACGGCGTGGATGCCCTGCGGCCGGATCTTCTGACCGTTGCCTTCTGTACGCACCTTCACACAGACCATACCGCAGGGTACCCGGATCTGATTTTTACTCCGTGGGTGCTGGAGCGCCCGGTTCCATTGAAAGTTTTCGGGCCAAAGGGCTTACAGCACATGACCGATCATATCTTACAGGCCTATGAAACCGACATTGATTTCCGAATTCACGGTTTCGAAAAAGCAAACGAATCCGGCTACCGCGTTGAGGTAACAGAAATTGAATCCGGCATTGTCTACCGGGATGACCTGGTTACGGTGGAGGCTTTTCCGGTCAGCCACGGAACACTGGAATGCTACGGCTATAAATTCACCACACCGGACCGCACAATCGTCATCACCGGCGATACCGCTCCGCTGGATCTCGTGGCAGAAAAATCGAAAGGCTGTGATATCCTGCTGCACGAAGTGGAATACGCCGCCGGAATCTCCTGCCGCGAACCAAAATGGCAGAAATACCACCGGGAAGTGCATACGTTAAGCACGGATCTTGCCGGTGTTGCAAAAAAGGCAAATCCGAAACTGCTCGTTACGTATCACCGGATTTACCATATGAATGTACAGGATAACCACAAAAACCTTGCCGCCGAGATGGCATGGCGCGATACTGCGATACTGGATGAAATCCGGGATGCAGGGTATGATGGATATGTCGTGAACGGAAAAGACCTGGATGTATTTTAAAATACGGGGCAGCGTACCAATTCTGGTTTACGAATTGGTACGCTGCCCCGTTCGTTTTGGGATGAGCCCGGAGACGCTTTCTATTTTCATTTACCCGACTGGCAGATTCTTCCATACTCTGCGTTATTTCAAACTGTTTTTTCTTTGACATTAACCTCCTCAGAACGTATAATCATAGTATTACAACTCTGGCAAAACAGCAGGATTTTCTGCTGTTTGTCGTTACAGGAACCTGATCCGCAGACGGCTTGCACAGTCTGCCTTTCGTTTGCGTTCCAGAAAGGATGTTTTATATGGCAGCTACTACTGCGAAACCCGTAAAAAGCGCCGGTAAAATTCCCGGCAGTACCTTGAAAATCATTGCGATGGTCTGTATGCTGATCGACCACACTGCAGCTGTACTTTTCGACCGAATCCTGATTTCCCGTGGTCTTCTGGATGCGGTGAACGCTTCGGACGGAGGCGCATCATTTCTCTCCACAGGAAACACAGCTGTGATTTATTACGCGGACATGATTATGCGTGCCATCGGACGAATCAGTTTTCCAATTTTCTGTTTTCTGTTAATTGAGGGATTTCTACATACACATGATGTGAAAAAGTATGCTCTGAATCTTGGTATTTTCGCACTGGTTTCAGAAGTTCCGTTTGACCTTGCATTTGCGGGAAAACCGTTTTATCTGAATTATCAGAATGTATTTTTCACTCTGTTTATCGGCCTTGTGATGATGATTTTCCTGCAGAAGATTGATGAAAAAACGCATCAGGACGGTACAAACTGGCGGGGAGCCAACTGGAAAGTTTCCATTGGAAAACTGCTGGTGATCGTAGCGGCATGCACTGTTGCTACACTGCTGAAAACCGATTACAGTGCGATGGGAATTCTGACGATTGTTCTGATGTATAACCTGCGTAACAATAAGATGTATTGTATTGGAATTGGCTGCGCCGTACTTACGCTGCTGAGCCTGAATGAAATCACCTGTTTTCTGGCGATGATCCCGGTGCATTTTTATAACGGAAAACGAGGATTGAATCTGAAGTATCCATTTTATGCGTTTTATCCGGTGCATCTGCTGGTGCTGTTTGCGATTGCGGCGGTACTGGGGATGGCGGGGGTTGCGGTTGTTTAAAAAACGGACACCCGGAAGTGCACCTGCGCCGCCTGGGACTGTGCCCTAGGGCACAGTCCCAGACGACACAGACGCACTTCCGGGCTGACATTGAGGCGGGCGGTGGGGAGGTCTGGATTTGCTGCGCAAATCGGCGTGAGATTCTACTTAATATACTTCTTAACTTCCAACGGATACCCCAAAAGCTCTTCGCTGCGAATCACTTCAAAATTCTCCGGTTGAAAATCTTTGCGTAACGTCACAGTGTTCAGGCAATGATATCCCAATCTATGATAGAGTTTCATCGCTCCAAAATTTCGCGCAGCTACCTCAAGATAGACAGATTCAGAATACTTTTTTATCTCGGCTTCGACCAGCGCAATCGCATGACTTCCGTATCCGTTTCCCTGGTATTCCGGAAGTACGAAAAGATCTTCGATCCAGTCAACTTCCGCCCCGCGGCTTCCGAGATGCACAAATCCAATGGGGATCTCTTCTTTTAAGATAAAATAAAACACATGCCCTTTGTCTGTCCAGGCAGCAAGATTCTCCGCGGCCTCTTCGTCGGTTATAACATAATCACCATGAGCCAGCCAAAATCCTCGAATCAGCTCTTTTGCAAGTTGTGCTTCGTTTTCATATTTCTGTAAAGCTATAATTTCATTCATTTTTTCATCTCCCTTGTTTTTTTAACCGAATCAAGTAAGTCCCAACCCCCTGCTTATTGCTTCGCGCAATGGAAGCAGGTGACTTGCTTGATTCGGTTAAACTATGATATACTCAAATCATCATGATACCAGGCTCAAAAAGCTAATGCAAGCTCGCTTGCAAGAGGATTTTTGAACTCTTGACCTGTCAAAAACATGACGAGGAGTGCAATGATATGAAAAAAGCGACAAATTTGATATCCTTTCTGATTTTAATGATGGTACTGGTCGGCTGTAGCAAAGAAACGGTCCATATCGACTTTCCTTTTGAAGTTGGAGATGTTGAAAATGTCGAAATGTACCACTATGCGGGAGCACCGGTATCAGCAGAAAAGAAAATAGTCGTTGCAAAAACTGATATAACAGACTTGTATCATATGTTTGAAAACTTATCATTGACAGACAAACAAGTCGAGGAAATCACAGGCGCAGATGTGACCAGTTTTCGATTTAACCTTTCGGATGGGACAAACTACGAACTGGTTTATGTCTGCAATGGAGTCAAGAATGGAAAGCTGAAATCTTCCACGGGCAATTTTGAATACTTCACAAGTTCAGATATCGGCTCATATTGGTCGAATATGGATCTTGAATCAGTTTCGGTGAAAGAAAGTGAATTGCCGAAGTGGCATAACTGATTCAGCCTCGAAGGACTCCCTGTCATAAGCGCTGGGGTGTTTTTATATATGATTCATCTCGTTTCCGTTTCTCATAAATCGCTTCCATCCATTCCAGCACATCCTCTTTGTTCTGCTGAAACGGTTCGCTGTGACTTAGGAAAAAATGCGGCGCACGCACGTTTTTCAGAACTCGGATTTCTGCCAGCAGGCGCTCGGCATTATAAACGGTCTGTCCGTTTTTCTGCGTCGCATATGCCGCATCCCCGAGAAAGCACCACGTCTCATCCACTTCCAATGCAAGCGATCCTTTGGCATGACTCGATGGAATCGGAAATAAATGTAACCACACGTCACCGTCCTGAAACCACGTATCTTCTTCTATCACAGTTCCTGTTTTTGTATAACGAAACGTATTTTTCCCCTGGTAAACCGCTTCGCACGAAATCTCCGACAGATTCCCGATATGGTCGGGATGAAAATGGGATAAAATCACCCGAATTTCTTTTCCTGTCTGTTCTGACTTTTTCTGCAGAATTTCTGAAACCGCAGGATGATTTCCCACGTCATATACCCAGAAAAATGCATCACCCTCGATGATCACAACATTTGCCGAAAGTGGATGTTCTGTCGGTGTAAGATAGGAAATGTGATCGTTGATTGTCTGGATGTGCGGAATCTGTATCGGCTCTTTTCTTTCTTCTTTCATCAAATCAACACCTCTTTTCCTTCGAACACAAAACACAATGACCGACAGATTTAAGAAATCTCTTTCGTTCTCTGCCGGTCATGATATTAATGAAAATTAGTAGCTATCTTATTTTAGAAGCTGAACACCGCCACACCATACGCCGGAAGTGCATATGCAATCCGATATGGCTGGCCATCGCATTCTCCCTCTTTGGCACGGTAGGCTACCTGGCGTTTTTCGGTCGGGCCGCCGTATTTCATATCGGAGCTGTCGAGTATCAGGCGGTACTGTTTTTTGCGCGGTACGCCACACATATAATCCGGACGCTCGACCGGTGTGAAATTGCAGACGAACAACAGGTTGTTTTTTCCTGTCGGTGACCAGCGGACGAAGCTGTAAATGCTGCGGTCGCCGTCGTTGGCATTGATCCACTGGAAGCCTTCGTAGCCGCAGTCGTTCGCGTAGAGTGCCGGGTACTTGCGGTACATTTTCAGCAGGTCACTGAAGAAGGTCTGCAGATGCTGATGCCCCTCATCTGCCAGCAGGAACCAGTCGATCTCGCGTTCCTCGCTCCACTCGCGGAGCTGTCCGAAATCCTGTCCCATGAACAGAAGTTTTTTGCCCGGGTGCCCGAACATGAAAGCATAGCCTACCATCAGGTTCTGGAATTTTTCCTCCAGATCGCCCGGCATTTTGTTGATCATCGAGCATTTCAAGTGGACAACCTCATCGTGCGAGAGCACCAGAATGTAGTTCTCGGAAAATGCATAGGTCATGCCGAAGGTCATCTTGTTATGGTTGTATTTGCGGAAGTATGGATCGAGCTTCATGTAATCGAGGAAGTCATGCATCCATCCCATGTTCCATTTGTAGGAGAAATGCAGGCCGCCGTCCTCTACGCTTCCCGTTACCTTCGGCCACGTTGTGGACTCCTCGGCAATCATGATGACACCTTTGTTTCGTCCGCGCACCAGGGTATTCAGGTGTTTGAAGAACTCGACGGCTTCGAGATTTTCATTTCCGCCGTTCTTGTTCGGCACCCACTGGCCCGGCTCTTTTCCGTAGTCGAGATACAGCATCGAAGCAACAGCATCGACACGGAGACCGTCTACGTGGTACTCTTCTACCCAATAAAGCGCATTTGCCAGCATAAAGTTTTTCACTTCATTTTTGCCGTAATCAAAGATCTTCGTTCCCCACTCCGGGTGCTCGCCCTTTCTCGGGTCGGCGTACTCATACAGCGGCTGGCCATCAAAATCAGCAAGGCCGTGCGCATCTTTCGGGAAGTGTGCCGGTACCCAGTCCAGAATAACACCGATTTTATTTTTATGCAGATAATCAACAAGATATTTAAACTCTTTCGGTGTTCCGTAGCGGGAGGTCGGTGCGTAATAGCCCGTTACCTGATAGCCCCAGGAACCGTCAAACGGATGCTCTGCAATTCCCATCAGCTCTACGTGGGTATAGCCCATTTTTTTTACGTAATCGGCAAGCGAATGTGCGAACTGAACGTAATTGTAAAATCCGTCCGGGTTGGATTCGGACCACGGATGTTTCATCCAGGAGCCCGGGTGCACTTCGTAGATGGAGAGCGCGGATTTCTGAACGTCAAATTTTTTGCGGTTCGTCAGCCATTCGCTGTCACCCCAGCGGTAGCCTTCGATTTCCGCTACTTTTGACGCGGTACCCGGCCGTTTTTCGGATGCAAATGCGTATGGATCTGCTTTGTACAGTTCTCTTCCGTCCGGTGTGCGGATGTAATATTTATACATCATTCCCTCGGTCACGCCCGGAATGAACACTTCATAAACGCCGTCCTCGCCGACTTTCCGCATCACATTGGCATGGGCATCCCAGCCGTTGAATTCGCCGATGACAGATACTTCCGCCGCATGCGGAGCCCATACGGTGAACCAGGCTCCTACTTTGCCGTCTTTTTTGTCCAGGTGCGCACCCATTTTCCGGAAAATATCGTAATGGGTTGCCTGGCCAAATAAGTACTGATCCAGTTCAGAAAATCTTGGCTGATAGCCCGCCGGTTTTTTTGGCGCTTTTCTGGTTTTCGCTGTTGTTTTTGCCGTTGTTTTCGCAGTTTCCTTCATAGAAAAAATCCCCTTTATGCTTCTTTTTCAATCAGAACACAGCCGCACGGAGGTACTTCAACAAAAAGTTTTCCATTTTCCGGAGAAATGGCTTCTCCGGTTACCGCGTTTTTCCATGTTCCGTCGCAAGATGCAGGAATCCAGACTCCCGCACTCTGGTTTTCATCATTATTTACTGCTGTGATCAGAGCGTCTGTCTCATCTAGGCGTGCAAAGGCATACTGGCGGTTGGTCAGCATGAGTTCGCGGTATCTTCCCGTTCGTGCTGCAGGATGTTTTTTTCTGACGTCTGATAATGTTTTGATCCATGCCGGAAGTTTTTCTGCCGGCGGATTTTTCTCCAGTTCTTCCAGATTCAGCGCCGGACGCAGCGGATCGTCGTTTCCGCCTTCTTTTCTTCCCTCGATGCCGAATTCCGATCCGTAATAGATGGACGGGATGCCCGGCAGGAAGTACAGCAGCGCATAAATTGGAATCATGTTTTCTTTTACGTTCAGCTTGCTGGCCAGACGGTCTACGTCGTGATTGTCAACGAAGCTGTACAGTTTCTTTCCTTTGTAAATGCCGCCGTTTTCGTCAAATTCGCGGCGGATCGTATGTGCAATTTCGAAGTAGTTATGATCGTTATGTCCCGAATAAAGTCCTTTGTGAAGCTCGTAGTTTGTGACACTGTGCAGCAGATGCTGGCCGTCTCCGATGTAGCGCGCATAGTCGCCGTGGATGACTTCGCCCATCAGCCAGAAGTCCTGTTTTTTGGCGGATGTGCGTGCGCGCATCTGCTCCATGAAGCCGAAATCCAGGCAGTCGGCGCAGTCGAGACGGATGCCGTCGATGTCGAATTCGTCGATCCAGAAGTCGATGACATCAAGGAGATAGTCGCGGACCTGCTGGTTCTGGAGATTCAGGTTGACGAGTTCGAAGCAGTTTCTCCATGCTTCGTAGGAGAATCCATCGTTATAGCAGGTGTTTCCGCCG
Source organism: Fusicatenibacter saccharivorans (assembly GCF_027667425.1). Lineage (NCBI taxonomy): Bacteria > Bacillati > Bacillota > Clostridia > Lachnospirales > Lachnospiraceae > Fusicatenibacter > Fusicatenibacter saccharivorans. Next base: position 10,492 of record NZ_JAQEGR010000003.1, on the reverse strand, counting down.
AACCAGATTCCTTTGTACCATCCGCAGTACGGGGACTGTTCTCTTTTTTCCTGAATGTCGCGGAAGGCAAAGAATTCGCGGCCGGTGTGGTTGAAGACACCGTCTACGACGACTTTGATGCCGAGTTCGTGGGCTTTTTTTACGTATGCGGCAAAGTCCGCGTTGTCGCCTAAGCGGCGGTCTACCTGTTTGTAATCTTTTGTGTCGTATCCATGTGTGGTTGATTCAAACAAGGGGCCGATATAGATTGCGGTACAACCGAGATCTGCGATGTGCGGAAGCCACTGTTCCAGTGTGGAAAAGCGGTGTACGGTTTCTTCCGATTCATTTTTTCTCGGCGCGCCGGTCAGTCCAATCGGATAGATGTGATAAAATTCTGCCTCTTCATACCATGGTGCCATTTTGTTTGTCCTCCTTGTTTTTGGGTTATGAGTAAATTCCATACATGAACTGGTGTACCAGACGGTAGACTTCTTCGTCCCGGACGACGAGGTTGGAAAGATCGGATTGATCTCCTGCTGTCATCATCAGGTAGTGCATCAGGATTCCGGAGAAGCCTACGGCGAATTGTTCCTGACGGCCGTTCATGTTGCCGAGTTCGGCGCTGGCGTTGTCGAAGACGTCGACGCACAGGTGATAGAACCGGTCAATCATAGGGTATACGGTGCGGAAGCCTTCGCTTTTTCTTCCGGAATAGAACAGTGCCATCATCAGCATATGGAATTTCGGGTCTTCGGAGGCTCCGTTGAAGAAGGCACGCGCGATGCGGTACAGTTTTTCGGGGATGTTTTTCCCGGTTTCGGAGGCTTCGATGAGTTTTTGTTCCATGGGCTGAAAGTGCTCGTTTAGCAGGGCTTTGAGGAGGCCTTGTTTGCTGCCGAAGTAATAGTACAGGGTTGGTTTGGATACTCCGGCGGAGTCTACGATCTGCTGAACACCGACGGCGTCGTACCCGCTTTCGTAGAAGAGGGTCAGAGCTGAGTTCATGATTAGCTGACGATTGTCCATTTTGAATCCTCTTTGTTGCGGAAGGGACGCTCTCTGGAGTTCGCCTGGCCGCGGTGTGTTTGGGTGGTTGTTTGTTACGTGTGAGTTGGCATTTGTTTTGGTTTAAAATGCTTTTGTTGATTTTGTATTTAAGAAGTCTGCTTTTGTGTGTGATGGTCGAATTGCGTGAGTTTTTGGCAATTTTGACGAATTTTGTTGGATTTTGCAGGTTTCTTATGTGTGTTTCTGTTATCATTATACCAATCGGTATATAAAAAGTCAATGCGAAATATATAATGGATGAAAATAGATGCATAGAAAAAGAACCGGCGGGGAAATCTTTAGTTTAGTTCTCAGATTTCTCTGTCGGTTCTTTTCTTATTTTCCGATACTGTTTTTATACGAACTGAACCTCACATGACTAAAGTTACGTGCTTCAGACCGCTTTAGGCGGCAGACAAAATATCGGCGGATACGCCTGTTTCTTAGATCTTGCGCGGATACGCGCTTCTTCCATGCCGGATACGGCAGGTCTCCACATAACAGGTAGTCCACGGTATATCTGCCTGTGTTTATGCTGCTTTTCGCAGTTCCATTTCTGAAATTAAGTCTCTCAAATCCGCATAAACACATGAGGTTCTACGCTTTACTGCAGGAACTTTTGCCTCCAGCAAAGACCTTTCCGTTGCCGGTAAGGGTTTTAAAATTTCACGGATAAAATATCTTGCTCCAATATTGTACGATGCAGATAATCCTCCTTCTGCATTTTTTTGCATTTTCTCTTTTTGTTCTCCAATTGCTGTTTTCCTTCAGATGCCGTATAATGGAAACAGCATTTTTCAAATTCAAATTAAGGAGAACATAAACTGATGATACGATTTAATAATGACTACAATCACGGTGCGCACCCGGAGATTCTGGAGGCGCTGGGGGCTATTAATGGGAACAGTTATGGTGGATATGGGGAGGATGAATGGTGTGAGAAGGCTGCGGAGCTGATTCGGGAGAAGATTCATTGTGCGGATGCGGCGGTTCATTTTTTTCCGGGGGCGACGCAGGCGAATTTTATTGTGACGGCGGCAGCGCTTTCGCCGGTGCAGAGTGTGATTGCGGCGGATACCGGACATATTAACTGCCATGAGGCGGCTTCGATTGAAAATACCGGGCATAAGATTCTGGAGCTGCCGAATACGGATGGTAAAATTTCGGCGGAACAGATTGCGGCGTGTGCGGCGGCTTATTATGAAGGCGGTGAGCCGGAGTATCTGACGGAGCCGAAGATGGTATATCTTTCATTTCCGACTGAGCAGGGAACGCTGTATTCGCTGCAGGAGCTGACGAAGATTCACGAGGTCTGCCGGAAGTATGATATGTATCTGTTTGTGGACGGGGCACGGCTTGGATACGGGCTTGGATCAGAGAAGAATGATGTTTCTCTCGAGGATCTCACTGCTCTCACAGATGTTTTCTATTTCGGCGGAACGAAATGCGGTGCGCTGTTTGGTGAGGCCGTTGTGCTTACAGCTGACTCGCTGAAAAAGCGGTTCAAAGCCTACATGAAACAGAACGGCGCTGTCCTCGCAAAGGGATGGCTGCTCGGACTGCAGTTCCACTGCCTGCTGGGGCATGATCTTTATTTTACTGCGACACGCCGCGCCGATGAACTTGCCATGAAACTCCGCAAAGCATTTGCGGCGCAGGGGATTCCATTCTGGGTGGAGAGTTTTACGAATCAGCAGTTTGTGATTCTCACCGATGCGCAGAAGGAAACTCTGGAAAAACGCTATATTTTCGAGCCAATGGGGAAATCCGCGGACGGCGGAAATATTGCGCGGTTCTGCACCAGCTGGGCAACGACGGAAGAGGAAGTGCAGACACTGATTGACGACCTCAAAGCTTTATAATTTTTGTCCAAAACGGCATTCTGCAAACACCGGCGATCTCTAAATCTGCTTTGCAAATTCAAAGAAAAAGCTGTACCGGTGTGCCACGAAAATGCAGATTTTTCCTTGTTTTACTCCGAGAAAGGAATCTTTATGTCTCATAAAATTGGTATTACCGCCTGCTCCAACCCCATGCATCCTTCCTTTTCCGCCGATCTGGCGCGTCTCTGTCAGATTCTGCGGGAGCTGGGCTTCGATCCTGTTTTAAGCCCCTGCCTCTACGACAACGGTTCCGGCTTTTCCGGCACGGGCGCGGAGCGGGCGGATGCGTTGATGAACCTTTACTGTGACCCAGAAATCACAGATATTTTTGATGTTTCCGGCGGCGATATGGCAAATGAAGTTCTACCGTATCTGGATTTTTCTGTCATCGCCGCCTCCGGCAAGCGCTTCTGGGGATACAGTGATCTCACGACGATTGTCAATGCTGTCACGACTGCGACTGGAAATGAGTCGATGCTGTATCAGGTTCGAAATCTGCTGTACGACCACAGCGCCGAACAGATCACTCTGTTCCAAAACGCTTTTTCCGGGCAGTCTCCCAGCCTCTTCGACCTCCCTTGCACATTTCTGCAGGGCGATCACATGGAAGGTGTGATGATCGGCGGAAATATCCGCTGTTTTCTGAAGCTCGCCGGAACGGATTTTCAGCCGGATTTCCGCGGAAAAATCCTGCTCCTCGAAGCCATGGGCGGCGGCGTTCCGCAGATGGTTACGTTTCTGTCCCAGCTGAAAATGATGCATGCCTTTGAACAGATCAATGGTATTCTCCTCGGAACATTTTCCCAGATGGAACGCGACCAGCTGACGCCGGATATGCCGCAGCTTGTCCGCCAGGCGGCCGGACCGGATCTCCCGATTGCAAGGACTCCGTATATCGGCCACGGCACGGATGCACATGCCGCCGTGATCGGCAAATTTTATCAGATTTCTTCTGACTGATATACATCCGCGTAGCGCACGCCGAACTCCTCTGCGTCTGCATGGCGTTCCATATAGATATCAATGTGGCCGTACGGCGTGCCGCGGTCCTCGACCGTATAAATTTTTCCGCCGATATTCAGCTTCGTTCCAAACGGCAGAACGCCGGTTGCAATGGTCCGGCCCTGCACCGGCATTTTTCCGGATGCGGTCGGGCCACTCGCCCAGCGGCCACAGCAGACGGCGCAGTTGCAGTAAGCGGTCAGTTTAAAATTGCCGAGATATTTTCCCGAAGCGCTTTCCAACCGATCACCTGCGGTACTGTTTTCTGCACTTGTATTCTGCACATTTTCTGCTCCCGCCTTCTGTTTTCCACCATTCCCGTTTTCTGTTGTCTGGTTATCCACAGAGTTTCCTTCTTTTCTCCCATTATCCACATCTCCCGTTTCTATTTTGCTCTCACGCATTTCCTTCGAAATCACCCGCACAGCAAATTCTGTCGATTTCTCATAGTTAAAATCTGAAATCAGAATCCCCGTCGCCTCGCTTCCAGCGTGGATTACTTTTCCATCACCGAGATAAATCATGACATGGTAAATAAACCCGCTCTCCCGCTGGTAAAACAGCAGATCACCAGGCTTTGCCTCCTGCACCGGAATGCGTGTTCCAGCTTTCGCCTGCTGGCGTGAGGTTCTCGGAAGGGTATACCCGAAATTAGCAAAAATCTGCTGGGCAAAGCCGGAACAGTCGCAGCCGTTTGTAAGACTCGTCCCGCCCCAGACGTACGGATTTCCCAGGAATTTTTTCGCGTACTGCAGGACCTCGCCGCGCGCTTCGTCAGAAGAAAGAAGTGTTCTCGTCGTTGCATATGTATAGGTGTACGCCTTATTATTCCATGGCTTCACCCACATTTCCGCCATGGGAAAACTTTCCTCCTGCCAACGGTTTACCTCTTTTTCAGCCTCTTCTCCGCGCAGGAGATACCGCGCGCAGACAAATCCACGGACATCGCCGGATTCCACATAAACCCAGTCAGAATCCGCATCCGCTAAAATATAACAGAGGCTTCCCTTCGGCAGGATTCCGACGATTTTCTGATTTGTGCCTTTTCCTTCGCGGACGTGAAGCCAGGAATTCACATCGGCGATAGCATATGTTTTTTCAACCGTATGAAACAGCCACGGCATACGGGAAATCGTGACTTTTTCAGCTTCTGCCGCCTGCCACTCACTGTAGCTTTCCCGCGTGCGCTCAGCTTCCTGCTCTGCCGAAAAGACGGGTTCAGCCTCGGCGGCTGGCGGTTCCGCAGACTGTGATAAGTCAGAATCCGAAGAGACTTCTGCCGTCTTGTCCCCACCAGTTGCATCATCACTTCCTGCAGATCCGTTTTCTTCCTCCGGCGGTTCCATCTGCTCCCCATCTCCGCCGCCGATTTCTTCCTGCCCCGGCCATGGATCGTTGGAAATATCTTCCCCTTCGCCCGGCCACGGTCCATCCATTTCGCTGTTTCCCGGTGTTTCCGGCATGTCTCCCTGATCTCCCGGTTCTGGATTTTCCGGCTCCTCTGGCTCTGTCTCGCCTGCCTCTCCCGGTTCTGCATTTTCCGGCCCCTCTGGCTCTGTCTCGCCCGTTTTTCCCGGTTCCGTCATTCCTGCATTCTCTCCGCCATCAGGCTCCTGCGGTTCCGGTTCCTCCGGGACTGTCTCATCTTCTTTTCCCTCGGATCCACTTTCCTCTTCCATCTCATCATTCTGCGTACCTTCCGGTTCTGTCACCTCTTCCGCTTCCGCAGGTGCCTCCTCCGCCGCATCTTCCTCCACGCAAAAAGAAGCAGCCCCAACGGCTGCTTCCCCTGCAATCTCAATTCCAATCTGTCCCGGATCGGCCGTTTCCTCTTCTGCTGCATAAACGGCTGTCGGGTTTCCCAGTGTCACTGCGAGCGCACCGATCATCGCGGCGCGCACCAGCTCGGCGCATTTGTCGCCCATCATTGTTTTATCAACCATTTTCGCTTTCTCCTATTCAATTTGTACGGTCAGACAAACCTGTTCCGAACAAATACATAAATAGAAGAAACACCCATGGTATCGCTCCCTATTCCTCTGTTTGAAACAGTCTGACCGCATTTTTTTCTGTCATCTCAATGACTTCTTCTTCGGAAATTCCCTTGATCTCTGCAATTTCCCGCACAACGTACGGCAGATACAGAGAAGAATTTCTTTTTCCCCGGTACGGAACCGGTGCCAGATACGGACTGTCTGTTTCCAGCAGAATACGCTCCATCGGAGCCATCTGAACCACTTCTTTGATCTTCTTCGCATTCTTGAACGTCACCACACCGCCAATGCCAAGATAAAATCCCATTTTCAGGTATTCCTCCGCCATTTCTGCGGAGTAGGAAAAACAATGAATTACGCCGCCGATCTCCTCCGATTTTTCCTCTTTCATGACACGGAGCGTATCAGCTGCCGCTTCCCTGCTGTGGATGATCATCGGAAGTTTCTCCTCGCGCGCAAGCGCAATCTGACGGCGGAACCAATACTGCTGTTTTTCGTGATTTTCCTTGTCCCAGTAGTAATCAAGGCCAATCTCTCCGACCGCAACCGCCTTTTCCAGACGGCAGAGTCCCCGCATCCGCTCCATCACATCCTCGTTCAAGTCGCCCACCTCATCCGGATGAAGACCGAACGCGCCGTAGATGAACGGATACGCTTCCATCAGTTTTCTTGTATTTTCCAGTGATTCCAGATTTGCCGAGACATTGATGATACGCCCGATCCCGTTTTCCTGCATCGAGGAAAGCAGCTCTGCGCGGTCTTCATCAAATTTCTCATCGTCATAATGTGCATGTGTTTCAAATATCATATCCGAATTTCTCCTTAAAAAAACGAAACAGAAACGGAAGAAAGCTCTGCATAGCCTTCCCCTGTTTCCGTTTCCACGTTTATCCATCCTATCGTTCGTTGTTTTCGTAAAAGTAAAGTGCGCCGCTGCGCCTGTGCTTATTATAACGCATTCATTTTTCCCTCGTCAACCAGGAAACGAAAAAAAGTCACACTTCAACATGATCACCGCCGCGCCGCAATCTCATCCAACAGGCAGCCCGCCACTTCGTCTTTTCCCATGAGCGGAAGCTCCTTGATGCCGTCCTTCGTGATCAGCGTCACCACATTCGTCGCCACACCGAAGCCGGCACCCTCTGTCTTCAAATTGTTTGCCGCGATCATGTCCAGATGCTTCTTCTCCAGCTTTGCACGCGAGTTTTCCACCATGTTCTCGGTTTCCATCGAGAAACCGCATACAAACAACCCCGGATGACGGTTCTTTTCCACCCATCCCAGAATATCGTCGGTGCGCTCCAGCGGAATGCTCATGTCACCGTCCTTCTTTTTGATTTTCTGATCCGCCACCGTCACAGGCCGGTAATCAGCAACCGCGGCCGCCTTAATCAGAATATCCGTCTCCGGCAATGTCTCCCGCACCGCCTCCAGCATGTCCTTCGCCGTCGTCACCGGTCGCATCGCAACGCCTAGAACCGGGGCTAATGAAACCGGGCCGGAAATCAGCGTTACCTGCGCGCCGCGGAGCATCGCCTCCCGCGCAATCGCGTATCCCATGCGGCCGCTGCTATGGTTCGTCAGATACCGCACCGGATCGAGGGATTCCTGCGTCGGGCCTGCAGTCACGGTGACACGCACACCAGCGAGCGTCTTTTCGCGGGCAAGCTCCATCGCGATATAATCGAGCAGCACCTCCGGGTCCGGCAGTTTTCCTTTTCCGACGTCCTTGCACGCCAGCATTCCCACGGTCGGCTCGATGATGCCGAAACCGTATTTTTTCAGCGTCGCCAGATTATCCTGCGTAATCGGATTTTCCAGCATCGCCGTATTCATCGCCGGAGAGACCAGCTTTTTGCACTTCGCTGCGAGCACCACCGTTGTCAGCATATCATCTGCAATGCCGTGTGCCATTTTTGCAATCACATTGGCGGTAGCCGGGGCAATCATAATCAGATCCGCCGCTTTTGCCAGCGAAATATGCGTCACCTCATATTTAAAATCACGCGCAAACGTATCGACCACGCAGCGGTTGTTGGTCAGCGTCTCGAACGTCAGCGGGGTGATGAACTGCGTCGCGTTTTCGGTCATGATGACATGCACGTCTGCTCCGGCTTTCCGAAGACCGCTCGCCACATTTGCCATTTTATAGGCGGCAATTCCGCCTGTCACACCAAGTACAACACATTTTCCGTCAAGATTTTCCATTGTAACTCCGTTCTGCTGCCTCGAAGCAGCTTTTTTCCTATGATAGTTTTAAGTATAGCAGACAGAAAAACAGATTACAACCAATCCTGTTTGCCATTGATGCAAAAAGGCTTTATAATAAAAGTACAAAAGAGCTCTACTTTTAAAATAATCGCGAGGTATTTTTATGATTTTAGCCATTGATATCGGGAACACAACCGTTACGCTCGGCGGCGTCCGGATCGCACCGCAGCAAGCGTATTCCCTCGAATTCACAGCCCGGATTGACATCAACCACACCTGGTCTGCCAGCCAGTATGAATCTGCGATCGAGCAGCTTTTTGAAGACAAGAATCTTTCCCCGTCCGACTTTCGGGGCGTCATCATTTCCAGCGTTGTTCCGTCGGTTCTGACGCTTCTGCAGGAATGTGTCCGTAATCTGTTCGGCACAGAACCGCTGCTCGTCACATCCGAAAGTGATCTCGGCATGACATTTTCCATCCCGGAACCGGAAAAAGTAGGCCGCGACCGCCTCGTTGATGCAGCCTGGGCCGCCGCACATTATCCGCTGCCGGTCATCACCGTGGATCTTGGAACAGCGACGACCTTCAATGTCATCCGGGAAAACAGCGTCTTCTGCGGCGGCGCCATCGCACCGGGACTCGATATGGGACTTGGCGCCCTCTCCGAGCGGACCGCCCAGCTCCCGCGGCTCGACCTCCAGATCCCGAAACGCATCATTGGCAGAAACACCGAAGAATGCATTCTCTCCGGCACCATCGTCGGCATGGCCGCGATGCTCGACGGAATGGTCCAGCGCATCGAAGCCGAACTCGGCTCCCCCGCCACCCTCATCCTCACCGGCGGCGCGGCACGCTTCGTCGAACCGCTCGTTTTACATCCTCATATCTATGACCCGAACCTTCTGCTGAAAGGGCTGGCGTTCCTGTGTGAGCGGAATTGTGCAAATTAAAATCGTACTTCCAAATATTCATCAGACTTTTTCATTCTGCATGACGTTAAAAAGCGTGTCTGTTCTCCAGGCACGCTTTTCTCTATTTTTCTATGGAATCGTAACCCTTCTTTGTGTTGCCTCTCCGCTTTTCAGTTTTTCCTGATTCTCCTCTTTCAGGTTTAAAATACACGGGCGAATCACCTCTCTTCCAAAACAGACATTCCGGGAACCTTCCAAAAGTTGAATTTTCTCTTTTCAGTATATCATAAATTTTTCCGGGACACACTCTTTTCCTTCTCCCTATGCACGGAAAAACTCCCGGCACTGCCGGGAGTTTATGACTTTCTTATTTCATAGTAACTATTCAGAACCCCATCTCGATTCCGCTTGCGCTGCATCTCGATGTTGCTTCTCGCCATATGAAATTCCAGAAAACCGTTCATTCATGCAAGCATGATTCACGATTTTCTTCCATTTCGCATGGCTCTGAATAGTTACATTTCATATTACTTTTTCACCTGCTCATATACCAGTCCCGGATAAGCTTCGAGGCTGACACCGTTTTTTTCAAACATTGGAAATGCTTCTGCGCCGTATGCGCATACGGCGGTTGCCATGCTTGTCTGTTCAGTGTAGCTCTCCCAGTTGTCGGCAGTAAGGCCAGGCTGGTATGCTTCCCAGGCAGTTTCGTATTCGGTGCTCTTATCGGAAGGAATCGCATCTTTCAGGCTCTCGCCGGACCAGACGGCAAGCTGATCTGCTTTTTTGTAAGTATATTCCGGGAGCTGATCGTCGCCCAGCGACTGGTACAGCTCATAGCGGGTAATGGAGTCTTTGGAACTTCCGTAGGATTTTTCCATCTCTTTTTTCACGGTATCCATATCGGCATCATCCGGGTAGGTGATGTCTACTTCGCACAATACCGGTTTTCCCGTCGCTCCGGTCTGATCGAGGTTGATAAACTGAAACATGACTCTGGAAGTTTGCTCGCCGAAAACAGTGGCTTCTGTATCTACTGCGATCGCGGCTGCACTTTCGGTCTCAGAGAAAATTTCCACCTGATCCCGATCTAAATTCCAGTCGGCAAGCACTTCATCCACTGTTTTTCCCCATCCGGTATCCGGCGGCGTAATTTCCTTGCTGCTCTCTTTCGCTCCCTGACATCCAGTCAGCAACAGAGCACACATTGCAAAAATACCTGCTAATTTTTTATTCATACACCTGCATCTCCTTTCCGCTTTGTTATTTTTTTTCACATACTTTTTTTGTTAGCCCTATACTACCATATATTCTTCTGAAAATCTATGACGTTTGGTGAAAATTTTCTTACATTTTTCTTATGCATTCGATTTAAATCAAAGAAAAAGCAACAACATCCCTTATAGAAATTCTCTACCGCTAGTGAACCTCACATGACTAAAGTCACGTGCTTCCGGCCGCTT
>NZ_JAQEGR010000029.1:0-14182 GCF_027667425.1 Fusicatenibacter saccharivorans | reverse complement strand
GAGATCATATCTGGCAAACTCTCTTTCCTGACGTGCCAGAGAGGAGGAGGCACACCATTTTGCTTTGTATGCTTCTATTCTTTTGTTCTCAGCAATCGGATATTGTATCGGGGTTTCCGCTGATAATGCTTCGCTTCGTACTTCCAGTGGCGTTTTGCAATGGAATCTTTCCTGCAGTCTTTCTTCGGCATAAAACTTTATATATTTGTCGATTGCCGAACGTAAAGATATCTCGTCGGTTATCTTATACATACAATACATCTCTGATTTGATAATCCCCCACAATCCTTCAGTAGGACCATTATCAATGCAGTGTCCAACACGGGACATAGACTGTTCCATGCCTTGTTCTCGAAGCCTTTTCTGAAATATTCTGCTCGTGTACTGAAAACCTCTGTCAGAATGAAAAATCGGCCTGGCATCCGGATTATCTTTGAGAGCCTTATCGTATGTGTCAAACACGAGCTTATTGTCATTTCTTCCGCTTATGACATACGCAACTGGAAATCGATCATATAGATCAAGGATGACACTGAGATATAGTTTCCTGCCAGTCTCAGGAACCTTGAATTCCGTAACATCCGTAGCCCATTTCTCATTAGGTTTCGTTGCATTGAATTCCCTCTTCAGCTTATTTTCCGCTGTTGTCTCCGGTCTGGACGACGGGTATTTCTTCTTCTTTTTACGGATAATAGAATGAATTCCCAGCTTCCTCATGATTCTGTGAACCCTGTTCCTGCTGTAGCTGGTGTGATTGAAATGGTTGATCCAGCTTGTCATCCGCCTGTATCCCAAGATATGTCCGAACCGTTCGTCATACTCCTTTATCAGTTCTGCCAGTTTTGTGTTCTCGGATTCCTGCTCTGGAATTGTCCGGTGCAGCCATTTATAGTAAGCAGCGTGTGATATGCCCAATTGTTTGCACATCCAGTTGACACTCCATTGCTTTTTTTCGTAAAAATATTTTATTGCCTGATATTTTGATTCAAACCGTAGTTTTCCAAGCCTCACATTCTTTCGAATTCCTTCACTTTTTTTAACAGTTCCACCACCATATCTTTTTCTTCAAGCTGGCGCTTTAGTCGCAGGTTCTCCCGGCGCAGCCGTTCCAGTTCATCGACTTCATCATCCGTTTTGTGGTGCCCGCGTTTATCGGACAGTCCATCTTCCCCAACAGCATCATATTTTCTGACCCATGAGTACACCTGGCTATAAGAAACATCATATAGAGAAGCTGTTCCTTTATAATCACGGTTATGGGTAATACAGTATTCAACGATTTCCTTACGTTCAGCTAACGTTGTCTTTCTTCGTGCTTCTGCCATATAGACCTCCCTCTTGGGATCATAATCCCTAAGTTCTCTATTGGCATTATACAACGAAATCCATTTTTGTAGTGTTGCATGTGCAGGAATTCCATATCTGGCGCATAAATCGGTAACCGATCCTTCCCCGTTGATATACTTCCGAACCATTTCAATTTTAAATTCACTGGAATAGGAATGGTTAGCTGTAACAGGGCAGAGGGCTTTTATTCCCCCATTTTGATATGCCAGTATCCAGTCTCTTATAGTTCGTGTACTTTTTATAGATAAATCTACCATAATTTCAGAGACAGAACGTATTCCATTCAGATAATCCTCGACAGCAGAAATTTTTTCTTCAACCGTACACTTGGGTTTTTTTCCCATAAAAATACCTCCAACGTAGATTTTGGTTATTTACCTTGTCTACTTCAGAGGTATCATATCATTATATGGAGAGTGTTAATAATTACATCTACCTATTCGGAGGTGCGTTAGCGTCATAATTCCGATTGCGGAAGAGACTGGAAAATGTTATTCTTATCATAGGCAGTGGAGCTTTCTTAGTTCAGTTGTTTCGTGTGGTAACTTAACAATAACGGATTATGGAAAGTAATTCCACTGCTTTTTTAATAAAAATAAAACTGCGCCACAGCCTTGGCAGGCCATCGCGCAGCGATTTTGTTGAATCTTAGTTTATCATTCCTGTCCTTATGTGTCAAGTTCTGTGCTTATCCTTTCCCACCATTTTTCCAAATTTGACTTATCCATGAATTAGTGCCTCAGAAAAGGAAATCAAACCACTTCTGACCGAATAAACCAATATAATGCTATCAACCCCCAAAATATCCTCTCACATTTCTCCCCATCTTCCGTTAAACTACATACACAAGCAACTAATACGGAGATTTTTCTCCACACTACACATTATTGAATAGAGAGGATTTTCGAATGAAAAAAGCACTTATCACCGGTATCACTGGTCAGGACGGCTCTTATCTTGCGGAGTTTCTGTTAGAAAAAGGTTATGAGGTTCACGGTATCACCCGTCGTGCTTCGCTTGCAAATACGGCTCGTATCGAGCATATTATGGATAAAATCACACTGCATGACGGTGATCTTTCTGATTCGTCATCGCTGATTCGTATTATCAATATTGTCCAGCCGGATGAGATTTACAACCTGGCTGCACAGTCTCATGTACAGGTTTCTTTTGATGTTCCGGAATATTCCGGCGATGTGGACGCACTTGGTGTTCTTCGTATTCTGGAAGCATGCCGCATTCTTGGCCTTACCAAGAAGACAAAAGTTTACCAGGCATCTACTTCTGAACTGTATGGAAAAGTAGAAGAGGTTCCGCAGCGCGAGACAACCCCGTTCCATCCATACAGCCCGTATGCGGTTGCAAAGCAGTATGGCTTCTGGATTGTAAAAGAGTATCGCGAAGCATATGGTATGTTTGCTGTCAACGGCATTCTGTTCAACCACGAGTCCGAGCGCCGCGGCGAGAACTTTGTTACCCGTAAAATCACACTGGCTGCCGGAAGAATCGCAGAAGGCATTCAGGATCATCTGGAACTTGGGAACATGGACTCCCTGCGTGACTGGGGTTATGCAAAAGATTATGTGGAGTGCATGTGGATGATTATGCAGCATGAAACACCAGAAGATTTCGTCATCGCAACCGGCGAGCAGCATACCGTACGTGATTTCACTGAAAAAACATTCGCTGCAAACGGCATTACCATCCGCTGGGAAGGCACCGGTCTGGAAGAAAAAGGCTACGATGCAGAAACCGGCAAAATGCTGGTATGTGTCAATCCGGAATGGTTCCGTCCGACCGACGTTGATAACCTCTGGGGCGATCCGACCAAGGCCAAAACCGTTCTTGGATGGAATCCGCAGAAAACAACGTATGCTGAATTAGTAGAAATTATGGCAAAGCATGACCGTCAGCTTGCAAAACAGGAAAAAGCCATGAAAGCCGCACTTTAATTTAGGAGATGCAAAGATCATGATGGAAAAAAATGCAAAAATTTATGTAGCCGGACACCGCGGAATGGTTGGTTCCGCCATTGTAAGAGAACTGAAACGCCAGGGTTATGAAAATATCATTACCCGTACCCACAAAGAACTGGATCTCTGCCGTCAGGATGCTGTCGAGGCATTTTTCGCAGAGGAAAAACCGGAATATGTCTTCCTCGCTGCTGCAAAAGTAGGCGGCATCGTTGCAAACCAGGAAGCACTGGCAGATTTCATGTACGATAACATGACACTGGAAATGAATGTCATCCACTCTGCATGGAAAAACGGCTGTAAAAAACTGGAGTTTCTTGGATCCTCCTGCATTTACCCGCGTATGGCACCGCAGCCGATGAAGGAAAGCTGTCTGCTGACTTCCGAACTGGAAAAAACAAACGAGGCTTATGCACTTGCAAAAATCTCCGGCTTAAAATACTGTGAGTTTCTGAACCGTCAGTACGGAACTGATTATATTTCCGTTATGCCGACCAATCTTTACGGACCAAACGATAACTATCATCCAACCCACAGCCACGTACTTCCTGCACTGATCCGCCGCTTCCATGAAGCAAAGGTTAACAATCTGCCGGAAGTTACCTGCTGGGGCGACGGCTCTCCGCTGCGTGAGTTCCTGTATGTCGATGACCTTGCAAATCTCTGTGTCTTCCTGATGAACAACTATTCTGGAAACGAGACCGTAAACGCCGGAACCGGAAAAGAACTGACCATCAAAGAGCTGACAGAGCTTGTTGCAAAAGTAATCGGTTATAATGGAAAAATCAATTGGGACAGCACAAAGCCAAATGGTACTCCAAGAAAACTGCTCGACGTATCCAAAGCAACCGCTCTTGGCTGGACCTACAAAACCGAGCTGGAAGACGGCATCCGTCTCTCCTACGAGGATTTCCTGAACAACCCGATGCGTGCAGAAAGATAACGGAGAAACTTTATGAATATCGTTTTATTATCCGGCGGCTCCGGCCAGCGCCTGTGGCCGCTTTCCAATGATATCCGTTCCAAGCAGTTTATCAAAATTTTCCATACGGCAGATGGTGAACTGGAATCCATGGTACAGCGCGTTTACCGTCAGATCCGTACGATCGACAAGGATGCAACGGTAACCATCGCGACCTCAAAATCACAGGTTTCCGCCATCCACAATCAGTTAGGGGAAGATGTCGGCATCAGCGTTGAGCCTTGCCGCCGTGATACATTCCCGGCCATTGCGCTTGCCGCAGCCTATCTGAAGGATGTAAAGGGAATTTCCGAGGACGAACCTGTCGTTGTCTGCCCGGTTGACCCTTATGTGGAAATTGATTATTTTGATGCCTTAAAAGACCTCGGTGCCCAGGCTGCTTCCAGCAATGCCAACCTGGTTCTGATGGGTATTGAACCGACCTATCCAAGCGAAAAATACGGATACATTATTCCAGACACCCCGGCTCCTGTCAGCACGGTGTCGATGTTCAAAGAAAAACCGACCAAAGAAATTGCAGAACAGTATATTTCCCAGGGTGCTCTTTGGAACGGCGGTGTTTTTGCTTTCCGTCTTGGTTATGTTCTGGATCGTGCTCATGCATTAATTGATTTTGAAAACCACGAAGATCTTTTCAATAAATATGAAACGTTAGACAAAATCAGCTTTGATTACGCAGTGGTAGAACACGAGGACCGTATCGAAGTGATGCGTTTCTCCGGCATGTGGAAAGACCTTGGAACCTGGAATACTCTTACTGAGGCCATGGACAGCCACAATGTCGGTGAAGCACTGTTTAACGAAACCTGCAGAAATGTGCACGTAGTCAACGAGCTGAATCTTCCCGTACTCTGTATGGGTCTGAAAGACATTGTAGTTTCTGCAAGCCCGGACGGCATCCTGGTTTCCGACAAAGAGCAGTCCAGTTACATCAAGCCCTTTGTCAATACCCTGGATCACCGCGTTATGTTTGCAGAAAAATCCTGGGGCAGTTTCCGCATTCTGGATATCGAAAAAGAAAGTCTTACGATTAAAGTAACTTTAAATCCGGGTCATCAGATGAACTACCACAGTCATGATTTCCGGAACGAAGTCTGGAACGTTATTTCCGGCACAGGACGTGCCGTGATCGACGGCGTTATTTACAATGTTCACGCCGGTGACACCCTGCAGATGAATGCAGGCAGCAAACACACCATTTTTGCTGATACGGAACTGCAGATCATTGAAGTCCAATTCGGAAAAGACATCAATGTACACGATAAACATAAATACGATCTGCCGTCCCTTTTCTAAATTGTAATGAAAAACCGCAAACCATTTTCTGCCCGATCTGCTGAAAATGATTTGCGGTTTTCTGTTTTACCATTTTTTCCGGTATTCTCCCGGACTCATTCCTTCTATTTTTCGAAAACGGCGCGCCAGATAATTTGCATCATTCATTCCGATTGCGGCACTGATTTCATCCACCGTCATATCAGTAAATCGAAGCAGATTTTTCGCCTGCGTAATCCGTCTTGTTTCCAGATAAGAAATGATTGTCACACCATATGTTTCTTTAAATATCTTCGTCAGATAATATTTATTAATATAAAACTTCTGTGACAGCAGTTCCAGTGTAATATGTTCCTTATAATTTTCATCCAGATAACTTTTCACCTTTTCCATGCTCATCCGTTTTCTGGCATGCGCAGCGCGTCCCTGTTCTGGATGCCAGGAATTCTTCATCAGAATCCAAAGCAGGCGGTTTAAAATCTCATTGATTTTCATATCCCGCACATAACTGTCCGATCCTGCCGCAGAATACAGGTCTGTCATAACTTCTACCAATTCTTCCATTTCCTTGGGATGAAAAACCGGCTGTCCGCCGCGCTCCTGATACTTTTTGTAAATATCAGGCATAGTATGGCCGAAAAAATGACACCACTGCAAGGTCCACAGATCTGCCGATGTCGCATGGGAATACGGTTTTCTGCAGTCAATGAAAACACAGTCTCCGGAATGCAGTGCATACGTTTTCCCATTGTAATTCAGCTCTCCTGACCCCGATGTTACCGAAAAGAACAGATACGAAGCCAGATGCTCTCGATGAGACGTATGCGCCGCCAGTGCATGGAGCGAACCTGTTTCCTGTAAATACAGAAGTGAAGTTCTGGCAAATTCCGACGGTGTATATAAAATACGCTGCGACGACACCGAATGGGACGACGAAGCAAAATATTCCATTCCTATCTTACCACACCTTTTTTCAGAATCATATTGGCATACTGTGCCGTCTCACCCGTTGCCACAACACAATAGGCTTCTTTTGCACGCTCATAGTAGGCAAAGCGTTCCATCGTATGTACTTTTGCTTCCGGTTCGTATCGATTCAGAACCGCTTTATACTCATCCCAGATCGGCGTCTGAACCGGATCTCCCGGCACCACTTCCATCAGTACAAAATGATCCTCATCGTACTGATCCAGCGGGAACAGCTGCAAAACAGCATCCAGCAGCTCCACTGCACCGATTCCGTCTGCACGTACAATTCGTTTTCCTGTACTGACCGTTGGAAAATTCGCATCGGCAAATACAATCTCATCTCCATGTCCCATTTCATCCAGCACCTTTAACAGTTCCGGTGATAATAACGGTGATATTCCTTTTAACATTCTTTTCCTCCTCCTACGCCAGTGAACAGCTCCATACATCTACACCGCTGTCTTGGAAAACTTCACGCAGCCGTTTCCGCACATCTTCCTGTGTTACGCCCTTTTTCAGCACAACCTGAAGGAAACCGCCTCCGCCGGCACCGCAAATCATCTTTCCGTCAATCAGGTCTTCTACGGAATGGAAGATCATATCAATACACGTATTCGTGCAACTCGCATCCAGTTTCTTGGATAATTCCCAGTGCTGATTCAAAAGCTCTGCAAATCCATCGATATTGCCTTTTTCCAGTTCAAACCGCATCAGAACCGCCGTCTGCTGAATCGCATATAAGACATCCACCGCATCCTCGATTCCTCCGACATATCGTCCAACGACATCCCGCAGCAGATTTCTTGCCAGTCTGCGCTGTCCGGAATAGATCAGGCAGAAACGCTCGTCGAGTTCTTTTCTTGTCTTTTCACTGATTTTGCACGGCACACACGTAATTCTCTGTCGAATTGCCGGTTCACTCGAAACCATCTTGATTCCCGGTGCCAGACCTCCGACCTGATCCTGCCATCCGCCGCCGGTAGACATAATCTGTTCCATGCAAAGAACACGGTCATACAGCTCTTCGTCTGTTACCTCTTTTCCCAGCATCTCATACAGCGCTTTTACACAGGCACCCGCCAGAATCGAAGATGTTCCAAGGCCGGAACCGCGCGGGATATTGATGACCTGCGTGGAAAGATACAGGCCGCTTCCCAGATTTTCCGTGATTTCCTGCACGGAAATCGGATCCTTATATGGAATCACGCCGCAGGCAATCAGTGCCGCTTTGTGCAGGGCAAACGGATCGTATGGATTGCTGGAATCCTGTAAACTGGAAATATCGGTAAAGGTCTGCTCGGCACCACTGTCCGCACTTGCGAGAACAATCACCGGTTCGTCGACTTTCTTAACCACAACTTCGATCGGGCAGTTTCCGTCCAGCATCACAGCCGCATTCAGTACGGTTCCGCCATGTTCCATGCAGTACGGCGGTGTATCACTCCAGCCGCCTCCCCAGTTCACACGGACCGGAAGATTTACGGTAACCTGATCTTTTCCCATTTTCGCATCGGCATCATAGCAAAGACCTTTTACAGCTCCGGCAAGAATACCGCTGCTGATGGTCGCAAAGCAGGAGTCCATATACTTTTCATCAAAACAGGACAGAACATAATAAATTCTGATCTTTCTGCTGAACTGATCAAGCTCTGTCTCGCTTAATCTCTGTGCTTCTTTCAGCAGTTCACCTTTCACCCGCTCTGAGATACCATCCCGCATCTGCTCAACCAGTCTGGTTAAATTTTCCTTTCGATCAATTGCCTCCAGAATTTCTTCCAGTTCTACTTTATCCGATACCTTCTCCTGCCACGGCAGCAGTGCAGAAAGATCTGCTTGGTTAAAGCTGTCTTTCAGTGAAATCGCATCTTCCCGAATCGGAAAACCTTCTCTCCAGGCTTCCAGTGTCTGATGCACTGCCTCTTCCATTGAATCGCATACTGGATAAATCGCAGCTTCCCAGAGCGGCATCGGCAATGTTTTTCCAAACAGCAATGCTTCCTTCGGATTGTCAGAAACACCGTACATGCGGACAACAAATTTTCCATTCTGCTGTTTCAGTCCATGCAGAACAGTATGCGCAGGAATCGTCTGACCATCTAATGTCACGCCGGAAATCACACACTCTTCACCTATCTGTGACTTATTGCGAATCATACAGTCTTCCAGGTAGCTTCCCTTTCCAATCTCTGCATTCGGGCTGACGTAACTGTTCGAAGCTGCAAAATCCGCTTCCTCCCGATTCGTGTTGATGTTCGATGTCCATCCCAGATAATAGAATTCATCCATCCGCTCTGTCATAAGCTCACGCAGTTCTTTTGTCGTACCAAAGTGGATAAATGCAGCCGGTGACATTCGAATCAGTTTCATCTGATACGGATGCAATACACTCCACAACTCCGTTCTGCACTGTTCCAGTTCCGGCGTAAAATCACCTTCCGGTGTTTCTTTATAATACTGCTCCAGCGTAGAGTCTGATGCCAGAGGGTAGAGAAAATCAGCATAAAAGGAAAGCCTGGTACTCTCATTCACATAAGCTGCAAATTTTTCTTTCGTATCCACCAGCTGGTACAGCGCCTGCAGCATCTCACTGTTGAAGATTACCGCTCCTGTATCGATATCTACATTTCCCTGATCATCCGAAGCTCCCAGTTTCTGCAGCTGCTCCACTGTTTTTTTGTGCAGGAAACCACCTACATTTCCTTCGCTGTCAACCCGGTAAACACCGTGATTTTTTCCGATCTCCGCAGGCTCTTTAATCGAAAGCGCCGCTGCACCTTTGCCATAAAAATCAATCTGCAGCGGATTGAACAGCAGCAGCACATCGCCGGAACACACCAACATACCAGCATTCATCCGTGCGGCCACACCACTCATGGAAATCATAAATTCATCAAACAGAGTAGAACGTTTTCCATTCGGCAGAACACGTGGCACCGGTGAAAATAACTTTCCGCAGGCAGAATACTGCGGCACCCGCTTGCTGTCGCCGCCGGAATGGATTACCAGAATCCGCTGATTCTCGAATGAGCCTGCATTTTCATGAACGTAGCGCAGAACATTCAATGTGGCGCCGCCGCTGCCTACTCGTTTTCCGTCTGGATCCGGAAGAACTGCATAGTGTGTCGACTCTGGAATCATATGGTGCTCCAGACGATACTGAATCTGTGTACGGTACGATGCAGCCTGCTCCTCATTGGATGCTGTGAGAATTACATAATCCCATAACGGCAGATTCGGCGCTTCCAGAAGCGCGGTGTACTGGTTTGTGCAGTCGATGTAGGACTGCTGTAAAAATAGAGTTTTGTGTGACATGTCTTTTCTTTGTTCCTTACTTTATCATTGTAGTATTAATTTCTGTCCCTCTCCAGGGAACATCGTTTTTCAATCATAGATTGAAACACCTGTATTTTAGTATATCACAGATTTTGTCAAAAATCTTCCTTTTTTCATTACATTTATTGACTTATTGATTCGTAAATTTCGCAGATTTCACTTTTCATTCTTTGAACAATAGCTTCTATTTCTTCATAATCCTCCATCAGCACTTGATTCATTCTGACATATTGCCCATTATTGCTCGGTTGTACTTTAAGCCCTATATAGCCATTATATTTATTCCATTTTCCACAGAATGCGATTATTTTCTGATATAATTCAGTTTCTTGCAAAAACACAGTCCGCTGAAGCAGATCTTTTAAAGCTATATCAAATTTGTCTGACAATATAAGATATTCTGTTTTTATACCTACAAAAGGATCTTCCAACAAAAAATCCAGAATTTTATACCTCAATATCAACTCTACAAAATCATGCCGAATTATGTCTAAACTGCTATAAGCAATATCAAATTGATCTTGGATTCCATCCGTATTGATAAACGGATAATAACGTTGCAGTATTCGTGCATCAGACTTCAAAAATGCACTGATCTCCTCCCAGTAGACTACTTCAACAGAAAACAAATTATGGCTTTGCCGATATTGATTTTTTTCGAGCACATACTTTTGAATCTCTCCATCCGTCTTAGCGCCAATCGCAATTATGAAATGAGAAATCTCCGGTTTAAACTCCTCTGCGCCCTGAATCCACTGATCTATCATCGAAATTGAAACAGACATATCTTGATAATTCTTACACTGAATTGCCACCACCCCATTGGAGCCTGTACTAACAACATCAACGCCATACTGTTTCTGCCCAGGTCGTGCAAATAAGCATGCCATTCCTGGATATATGCAATTACAGTAATCCCTCATCAATTGTTCAAACTCTCTCGCATCCTGAGGCGGTGTTAATTGAAATGAAGCTAATGACGGCACAATATCAACTCCTTTGTTTTACATTCGTCTATTGCTCAGCCTGTTTTTAAGTAAACGATGAAAAACTATCCATTGAAATTTTACACATTTTAGGCTGCCAGAATTAATACAGCAATTCCCACCAATCCTATAAAATCCACATACCGTGCATTCTTAAAACACTTATATTTTTGAACAATAATTTTAGCATTGTATGTTATTTCATCCGCATAATCTATTTCTCTTTTTAAAAGTTCATCTTCCGTTTTCACTGTATCTTGATACTTTTTGTATAGAGCTATTAAATAACTTTCTTTCGAATACTTTGCAATGTCTTCATAAAAAAGCAAATTATCATTTTCTTTTATAACGCCTGTTTCTTCTTTACATTTTCCCTTATCAGGCTTAAACGATTTTAAAGCTATGATTGTTGATATTACTATTGCAAGATTCACACCATAAAATAATATGTTCTTACCAGCATTCTCTGTACTCCCCCATGTTACTGCTAACATTGCTATATTAAACGCCATCAATGCAGCGTTTTTTGCTTCTGCAAAATTTAACCAACTATTAACATTCGAAAATATTGTTTCCAACATCTCTACTATAGAATTATCATTCATCTGTATTTCCATACATCTCCTCCATTTTTGCAAATGCCAGCTTTAATGTGTTTTTAAAATCTTTAACAGTGTCTTCCTTAAAGGTATCAACTTCTTCTCTCGAAATCCAGCGCACTTCGGAATGTTTTTCATTTTCTTTAAAATCGCTTTTCTTATACGTTTCGACTACTTCAGCTAATGAAATGACTCCCTTATCTTTTCCTTGTTCACTTTCCACTTCATACAATGCCAACGGTATCGGCTGCTTATCTTCTCTTTCTTCATCACAAACAACTTTTATCTTAACCCCGAAATCATTATAATATTCCTGCTCAATCTGTTCATTTAAGGATCTTTCTAAAACCGCTTTTGCACACCCAAATTCCCACTTATCTGGGTATTTTTCTCTTTTACTTGATCGTTTCATTATTAATATTTTCTTCGTAGATTTATCATAGCATACTGCCACACAATGAAGTCTCAAGAAAAATTTGGGTTCTAACAAATTTCCTTTTGCCGTTTGTGTTGTCGGTGAATCTTCTATAATTTTATCCATTTTTACAAATTTATGTATCAAATTCTGATCAGACAAAATTTTATTTAATGCATTATAAACATTATAATACATCTCTTTTTTTAATACTGAATTTTCTCTGTTAGAAAAATACTCTTTTGTTAATTCATTTTCTTCTGTCTCATCATAAAAAAAACTGTCCTCAAACTGTATGTTTTCAGCATATTTGGGATCGTGATACCAAATAATAGGATATAATCTATTCTGCCAAATTCCTCTCAAAGTTTTGTATGTAATGATATGTATATTTTTCAAATAGTCTGTATCCTTTGCTAAGATGTACGCAAGTTCAAAACTTATAACCATTCTTCTATCTTCAGTCTCTTTTTTTATTCTGAATCCAGCATCAATGTCATTTCCCAGAAATTCAATAAGCCCATACCCTTCTCTTAATTTGTATCTTTCCAGCAAATTATCATATCGTTCTATTTGTTGTACATTTTCACCCACAATTGCAATCCATGCAGCTGCTTTTAGCGAAATAACATTTTGCATTTTCATTAAAAGCTTCTTATCATTATCGATTTCCAATTCATCAAAAAATTGACCATTTTTTAACTTAAGTACAAAAATATTAAGGATCTCAAATATTTTATCTGTATATACGAAAAAATCCTTGTTTTCTTTTATCGGGATTATGAAAACTATTTCATCCCCTAAAACTCTCCACATCTCTGCACCTGGCATAAGTTTCATTACGCTTGCTTGTATTTCTTTAAATAAAGAAATAATCACATTATACCATCCTGTGTAGTTGATTGTTTTATACAACGATGAATTTACGATATCAAACGAAAAGAATAGCTCAACTGTTCGTCGAGCTATTTCCATTTTTTTCGTTTCATTCAGTTCCTGTATTAATTCTCTATATCTGCTTAATCTCTGAGTTTGATCTACCATCTTAAATACCCCAAAAATTTTCCTCTATTCGCTGCCGCTTCTATCGATACGTTAAAATATTCTGCTATTTTAGATGTATCAACCATATTTCCCTCTGCCACTTTGTTTAATACAGCAAGATATTCTGTCGCCGGCATTAAAAAAGCTGCCGCAAACTCATTTGCTTGATATTCCTTTTCTGAATTTCCAATTCGATGATAAATATTATTCTCCTGTTTTTCCCACAATTCATTATTGGTTCGATAACCCATGTGAAGAAAAAGATGGCCTAATTCATGTGCTATTGTAAAACGTTCTCTTTTTTCATCTTGAAAAGGAGATACAATAATTTTAAATCCATTTCCTTCTTTCTCAACGGCACCATCAGAAAAAAAAGCTTCCTTCTGGATAGTACCACCTAGCTTTTCAACAATTTCATCAATATTTCCAATTGGTACAGATATATTGTACGCACTCAATACATCTTCCGCTAATGAATTAATCATTCTTCTAGTAGAATTATCCATTGTCACTTTTCCTTTCCTCTATAATGTCAATATATTATAACACAGTTTCTTTTATATATTCAATACCACTTATTCTTATATATAATTTTTTTACGACTATAGCATTTCCATAAATTAGTGCATATATCCACACGCATGGAACCACCCCTCACAATCCGTATGCCTTATCATTTCCAGAGCTTTTTTTACAGCTTCAGGCAGCTCAGAAGCGACACGTACTTTTTGTTTTCTAAGAATCGCTTTCATTTTTGACCACATTTTCTCTATTGGGTTCAGGTCTGGACTGTACGGTGGTAGATAAGCATAGTGAATTCCTGCTTTATCCAGATATGATCTGAATACCTATAAAGTAAGCGCAAAATATTGCTACGTTACTCATGAATTACGCTTGCACCAAAATGATAGATGCAAGCGTTTTACTCTATTTTAGTTTTGACAGTTCGTTTTCGCAGTCTCGCTCCATGGGGCAAGCTGTTCCAACTGTTCATCTGACATTTTATCGTCTGGCCGCTGTGATAAGAGATATGTCAGATATTTATAGGTGTTCAGATCATTCGCTTTTGCCATCTCAACCATTGTATACACAATAGCACTAGCGGTGGCTCCTTTAGGACTGGCGCTGAACAGCCAGTTCTTCCGGCCAACAGTGAATGGTCTGATTGCATTCTCGCTAAGATTGTTGGATAAACTGCAATGACCGTCTTCCAGATAGGTCATCAGGGTGTCTTTCCGATTTTGGGCATAGTTTACCGC
>NZ_JAQEGR010000028.1:0-16038 GCF_027667425.1 Fusicatenibacter saccharivorans | reverse complement strand
GGAGATGTCAGGAAGTTGACGGGTTATTCACCATTTACGCTTGGTTTTGTGGGAAGAAACGGAAAGGGAAAGACAACGTTTCTTCAGTTACTCCTGGGAAAATACGAATACCAGGGAGCGATCACCCGCTCGGTTGTCTTCGATTATTTTCCGTATCCGGTGAAACAAAAAGATCTGGAACGGACAGCAGCGGAGCTGATGGAAGACTGGAAAGCGGGAGTAGAGAGCTGGAGAGTTCTTTGTGAATTGGAAAAACTGGATATGGACGCAGAACTTTTGTACAGACCATTTGGTACGTTAAGCTTTGGGGAGCGGACCAGGGTTATGCTTGCAGTCCTTTTTTCCGGTGAAAATGATTTTCTGCTGATCGATGAACCCACCAACCATTTGGATCAGGACGCCAGAGAGATTATCAAAAAATATCTGGCGTCAAAAAAAGGATTTATTCTGGTATCCCACGACAGGGATCTGCTGGATGCCTGCATCGATCATGTGCTGGTTTTAAACCGGGCCTCGATCGAAGTACAGAGCGGCAATTTTTCCAGCTGGTGGGAAAACAAGGAAAAAGCAGATCATTTTGCCAGAATGGAACATGAAAAACGTGTAAAAGAAATTGGAAAACTAAAGGCAGCCGCCGATTGTTCTTCGCGCTGGGCAGAAAAAAATGAAAATACCAAGATTGGATATGATCCAGCCAAAGAACATGACAGATCGATATCGACACGATCGTATATCGGAGCAAAGACGAAGAAAATGCAGTCGCGCGTCAAAGCGTACGAGGAGAGAATGGACCGGGAGATCGAGAAAAAGGAAGGGCTGTTAAAAGATATCGAAACGGTAAAAGATTTAAAGATTATGCCGCTTTCCCATTACAAAGAACGGCTGATCGAATGCAGGGATTTTTCCTTAAAATACCGGGATGGAAAAGAGAATGTGATCACCGGATTGAATTTTGAACTGAAACAAGGAGACCGTGTTTTTCTGAAAGGAAAAAATGGCTGTGGAAAATCCAGCCTGATCAAGTATATTCTGACGCAGAACCTGCAAAATTCTTCCAATGGCGGAATCGAAAAGCGGAAAATTACGATGTCCGGATGCGAAAATCTTTCCGGCGAAAATATAATGGCAACGGGTACCTGTTCGATTGCCTCAAATCTCGTTATTTCCTATATCAACCAGGATACCTCGCATCTGTCCGGAACGCTGAAAGAATTTGCCAAAAAGCAGGAAATTGATGAGCCAATGCTCCTTTCCATGTTGCGCAGCCTGGATCTGGACAGAGAACAGTTTGTAAAAAACATGGAGGAATTTTCCGAGGGACAGAAGAAAAAAGTATTGATTGCTGCCAGCCTTTTAACACCTGCGCATCTCTATCTGTGGGATGAACCGCTGAATTATATTGATGTATTTTCACGGATGCAGATTGAGAAACTGATTGCGCAGTTCCAGCCAACGATGCTGATCGTGGAGCATGATGCAAGGTTTGCCAGAAAGCTGGCAACGAAAGTGGTAGAGCTTTGACCAGAAGAATAAACGGAAAGGTTATGACTGAAAAAAACGAGACTTCTTATGGAGGTCTCGTTTTGCTATGATTAAAAATAGTAAAAAAAGGAGGAATTCACATTATGACAAAAAGAAAAATAATGCTGATTACGGTTTGCTTTGCTATTTTTGCTATATCGCTTCTGCTATCCAGATAGTTTTTTAAAAGCGCTGGAAAAAGGAATATGGATGTTCCGGCAGCGGGATCTGAACAGATAGAGGATTCAAAGGATACAGAAGAAAAAAGAAACACAGAAGAAATGACAGAGCTGGAAGAAACAGAAGGGGCAGCAGCATCAGAAGGGGCAGCAGAACCGGAAAAAGTATATAGTAACGGCTATTCCGGCGGAGGAGAAACGCTGGCGCTGATCCTGGGAAAAAAGCCGGAACTGTTTACTGCAGCGCTCATGTGCAGCTCCAAATGGGATGGAGCATATGAACCGGTGACAGAGGCAAAAACACCGGTCTATTTTGTGATTGGCGAAAGTGATGAATATTATGGATCAGAACCGTTTAAAGAAGCGTATCAGATTTTATATGAGCTGTATGCAGAGCAGGGTTTAGCAAAATCCGAAATAGACAATTTGCTGGTACTGGATATAAAAGAGAAAAATTACTTTGCAGGAACGAAAGTGACTTATCAGCACGGAGGCGGTTATCTGTTCTGTCGGGATGAAAAAAATATGGGATGGCTGTTTGGACATTAAGAGTCATGGAAAAATATATTGCAAAATTCCAAAGAAGTCTATAGTATGATAGTAGAGCGCGTTTGAAAAATCATTTCCGCATTCTGTGCGTTCCATTTTGCGGTATGTTTCACTCTTTTGCCGGCATGATGGCAGCAAAAAGATAAAATAAAAAAGGAGTCGACATGGAAAGAAAAAATCGTGGCATCTTAAAAAACAAGTTATTTTTGTATCTGACAGAATTTTTTTCCGGAATGTCTGTGATGGCGGTAGAACTTGGTGCGAGCAGGCTGCTTGCCCCGTATTTTAGTTCTTCACAGATTGTATGGACGATCATCATCGGAACCATCATGATTGCTATGGCACTGGGAAATATCTATGGAGGCAGAACGGCGGACAAGTCGCCCAATCCGGACAAGCTCTATGGACGTATCATCGTAGCTGCTTTATGGATTGCGTTAATTCCCGTGGTCGGAAAATATATCATTGTTGGCATTTCTGCGGTTCTGATTTTTTCCGTAAATAACAATTTTCTGATCCTGGCTGCGTTTGTGGCCTGTATGGTAATTTTTGTGTTCCCGTTATTTTTACTGGGTACGGTAACTCCGTCGCTGGTCAAATATTCGGTGAGCAATCTGGATGATAACGGAAAAACGGTGGGAACACTGGGAGCATTCAATACGATCGGCAGCATTATTGGTACCTTTGTGCCGACGTTTGTTACGATCCCTGCGGTTGGAACATCGATCACTTTTCTGATCTTTGCGGGAATTTTACTTGCGTTATCCATCGTGTATTTTGTGATGGAAAAAGCAGGGAAAAAGAAAGTGATTGCATCGGTACTTATTTTCGCGTTCTGCTGTGGAACAGGTTATTCCGATTCCTTCGCATTCTGGGAAAACAACCTGACATATGAGGGAGAGTCTGTATACAACTATCTTCAGGTGTACGAAAATGATAAGAGAGTAGCATTGTCTACCAATGTTCTGTTTGGCGTACAGTCTGTCTATATGAAGCAGGATGAACTGGCCGGAATGTACTATGATTATGCGATGGCGGCGCCGCTTATGATCAAAGACAAGCCGACAGATCAGATGGATGTGCTGATCCTTGGCATGGGTACGGGAACCTACGCCACACAGTGTAAGAAATATTTTGGGAACATGAACATTGAGGGTGTAGAGATTGATGAAAAGATCACGGATCTCTCGCGGAAATATTTTTCACTTTCCGAGGATATTCCGGTGACTACTTACGATGGAAGAGCGTTTTTAAATGCATCGCAGAAAACGTATGATGTGATTATGGTCGATGCATATCAGGATATCACAATTCCATTCCAGATGTCCTCCAAAGAGTTCTTTGAACTGGTCAAATCACATCTGAAGGACGATGGCGTTATGGTGGTAAACATGAATATGCGTGGAATGAAGGAAGGAAACATCAATCAGTACCTTTCGGATACGATTGGAAGTGTCTTTGATACAGCGGTTACAGTGGATGTGGCAGGATCGTCCAACCGGGAACTCTTTGCGTCGGACGATTCGGACATCGTAAAGAATCTGACGAAACATACGGGGGAACTTACAAACGTAAACCTGAAAAATATGATGCAGGAAGTTACGTCAAATCTTACAGAATATCAGAAAGGAAATTATATCCTCACAGATGACCAGGCGCCGGTGGAGCTGCTTGGCATGCAGGTGATCGATGAGCTGATCAAGGATGAAGTCCAATACTATAAAGATATCTATAAAGAGCAGGGAATCAAAGGACTGATCGAGTCTCTCTGAGCTCTGGAAAAAACATAAATCATGGGAATGAGAAAGAGGAACAGATACACCATCACAGTTTTTTAAAAAAGTTGTACGAAATAACATGGTTATGTTAGCAAATGATATACAGAAAAAATGGTTATAAAGGAGAACTAAAAATATGAAGTTAAAATCTATTTTTGACCAGACAGATTTTGTACATGCAAGCGGTACAAAAGAAGAATTGCAGGTTGCAAACTATTTAAAGGAGCAGTGTGAAGCATTAGGAGTCCCGGCAAAACTGGAAGGTTTCCGCGTTGCGATGGGCGAAATCGAAGAGGCACATTTGTATGCAGACGGGATGGAAATTTCATGCAAAGCTCTCACATGCTGCGGAAGCGGAAGTGTCGAAGGCGAACTCTACTATATGCCGGGAACCGATCCGGTTTCCGTTGCCGGTGCAAAAGATAAAATTGTGCTGATGGATACGCAGGGAATCGGATTTTTTGCGTACCAGGATTTGATGAAAGCAGGCGCGAAAGCGATTCTGTTCCAATATGGAAACAGCTATTACCCACATACAGACATTGATCAGAGAGATCTTCGGGAAGCCGTTGTCGGAGAGGAAAAGAAAGTGCTCTGCGCTATGATTCACTCCGCACAGGCAGTAGAACTTGTGAAAAATAAAGTAAAACAGATCCGTCTGGAAATCCGGCAGAAGGAATACGATGGAGAATCCCATAATGTGATTGCAGAATTGCCGGGAAAAAGAGAAGAATGGATCGTTTTAAGCGCGCATTATGATACGACATCGCTTTCGCATGGTGCATATGACAACATGAGCGGATGCGCAGGGCTTCTTGGAATCATGGAGCAGATGAAAGGGAAAGAGCTGAATTATGGTCTTCGGTTTGTATTCTGCGGAAGCGAAGAAAGAGGACTTTTAGGATCGAAGGCGTATGTCAGAGATCATGAGAAAGAGTTGAGACAGATCGTACTGAACATCAATCTGGACATGATCGGAACGTATATGGGAAAATTTATCGCCTGCGTATCGGCAGAAGAAAAGCTTACCCATTACATCAGCTATATGGCTGCAGAAGTTGGCTTTCCAATCGCAGCAGAAAACGGCGTCTATTCCAGTGATTCCACGCCATTTGCCGATCATGGGGTTCCGGCTGTTTCGTTTGCGCGTATTGCCAACGGAAATGTCGCCCCGATTCACTGCCGCTACGATGTCAAAGATGTGATGTCGATGGAGCAGCTGCAAAAAGATATTGATTTCCTGACAGTATTTACCAGAAGATTCGCAAACGCAGCGGTCTGCCCGGTGGCAAGAGAAATACCGGAAACGATTCGGAAACAATTGGATGAATATTTGTTTCGCAAGAGAAAAGAAGCCTGATATACTTCGATCACGGATATGAGCAGCGAGACGAATTGCAAATAGGAAAAAGAACGACAGTGGCAGGAGAGAGAAACCATGAAAAAAATAGAACTGGTAGAAATCAGGCAGGTAAACGATGCCCTTGCAGAAATGGTTGCGCTGTTTCGAGTAGAACTGCGTTCCTATAAAGGAATTGCATCAAAACCGAACGTGGAAGACGGACGGGAAGAAATGAAGGAATACCTTTTAGCAGGATTTCCAGTGTTTGCCGCTACGGTGCATGGCGAATACGCAGGTTATGTTGTCTGTCGTATTGAGAGCGAGGTGGTGTGGGTGGAATCCATCTTTGTCAGAGAAGAGTACCGCCGGCAGGGAGTCGCTGCCGCACTGCATGGCAAGGCAGAAGAAATTGCAGCTTCTTATGGAAACGATACGGTTTACAACTATGTCCATCCCAATAACCACAGGATGATTGAATTTTTGAGAAAGCGTGGTTACACCGTTCTGAATCTAATTGAGATCCGTAAACCGTATCAGAATGAAAAACTGACGCAGACGATTACGGTTGGGGAACATGAATTTGATTATTGAGGGAGTCATTTTCATCCCACAATTCCAGAAAAGCCCGAAGTTCAGACGGAAGGCGCCCCTTGCGCCAGGCAAGCAGGATTTCGGTTGTAAGGTCTGCATCTGTGATGGTGCAGGCCTTTAATTTATGGGTAAGATTCAGCATGGAGGCCGGCAGAAGAGCGATGCCAAGGCCTTTTTCTGCCATTGTCATTGCCGTGCGGGCGTCCTCGCAGGTGAGATAGATATCGCAGAACAGACCCGCCTGCTCGAAAGCGGAGAGCATGTATTTCCGGTAGCGGTTCGACAGAATCAGCGGCTGCTCGGCAAGTTCCGTAAGCGAAAGGGTTTCACGCCCGGCAAAAAGCGGGTGAGAAGGGAGTGCCATGGCGGTGATGCTCTCTTTTAAAAGGGTCTTCGTCTCGCAGCCATTTAAAACGATTGGCGTGCGGAGCGTGGTGAGATCCACCATGTGATTTTCGAGCTGGTCTTTTAAAGCAAAGGTAGAACCCTCGTGG
Organism: Fusicatenibacter saccharivorans; assembly: GCF_027667425.1. NCBI lineage: Bacteria > Bacillati > Bacillota > Clostridia > Lachnospirales > Lachnospiraceae > Fusicatenibacter > Fusicatenibacter saccharivorans. The sequence goes on along the minus strand of NZ_JAQEGR010000028.1, from coordinate 9,584 downwards.
ACATCAAAATGGATGTGCGGGTATTTCCGGGAAAATCGCAGGAGATAGTCGGCGAGCAGCGAAACGGTGGATGGCGTCATGCCGATGTGGAGTGTCGCAGACTGACTGGATTTTACGACTTCGCGCCTGGTGAGATCCGCAAGCATCAGAAGCGTTCCTGCCTGTTCATACAGTGTTTTTCCTGCCTCGGTCAGGGTGATTTTCTTTGTACCGCGGATGAGAAGAGGCACCTGAAGCTCTTCCTCCAGCATTTTGATCTGATAACTTAACGGCGGCTGTGTCATATGCAGCACCCGTGCCGCCCCGCTGATGGTTCCCGCGTCCACGATGGCGCGGAAGTATTCGAGTTGTCGAAGTTCCATAAAAATCCTCCTGAAAAAACTATATAAAAATTATTCAATTTCAATATAAAAACAATAATTTACATATAGAATACGCCATGCTATACTGAAAAGCAAGTGAAAAAGAAGGGAATGAGGGAACAAATGAAACGAATTGATTTCGAACATGGAACCGTAACCGGAAACATCTTCGGGGCAGCGCTCCCGATGCTGGTTGCTCAGATTTTGAGTCTGCTGTACAATATTGTAGACCGCGTCTACATCGCGCGGATCCCGGAGGTAGGAACGGCGGCACTCGGTGCAGTCGGTCTGTGCTTTCCGCTGATCGTTATCATCACAGCATTCAGCAACTTGTTTGGAAGCGGCGGCGCTCCGCTGTTTTCGATTGAGCGTGGAAAGAATGATCAAAAAAAGGCGGAACGTATTATGAATACGTCGTATTCCATGGTATGTGTCTGTGCTGTCATACTGATGGTGATCGGCTTTTTGTTTGCCCGTCCACTGCTATCACTGTTCGGCGCATCGGCAGATGCGATGGTCTACGCGTATCCTTATATGATGATTTATCTGATCGGAACTTTGCCGTCGATGGTGGCAACCGGCATGAACCCGTTCATCAACGCGCAGGGCTACTCGACCGTTGGTATGCTTTCCGTCACGATCGGAGCGGTCGCAAACCTGCTGCTTGACCCGCTGTTTATCTTTGTGTTTGGCTTTGGTGTGCAGGGGGCTGCGATTGCAACTGTGATTTCCCAGACACTTTCCGCAGTGTTCGTTCTGTATTTCCTGACCCGGAAATCGGAACTGAAAGTGCGCTTTGTGCGGAAAAATGAAATTTCTGAGTGTGCAGGCTATGCGAAAAATATTGTCAGCCTCGGTACCGCGGGATTTATCATGCAGCTGACCAACAGCCTTGTCACGATCTGCTGCAACAACGTACTCTCTGTGACCGGCGGTGATATTTACATCTCTGTTATGACGATCGTATCGAGCGTGCGTCAGCTCGTCGAGACACCGATCTATGCAATGAATGAGGGAACTTCTCCGATTTTGAGCTATAATTACGGTGCACGCCGTCCGGCCCGCGTGCGCAAGGCGATGTGTGTCATGAGTGCGATGATCCTCGGCTATACCGCAGTGATGTGGAGCGTGATTGTTCTGGCGCCGCATGCGCTGATCGGTATTTTCAGTTCGGATGCGGTACTGACCGCAGATGCGGTTCCGGCTCTGAAGCAGTACTTTGCAGCATTCATTTTCATGGATCTGCAGTACATTGGACAGACCGTATTCAAATCTCTGAATAAAAAGAAGCAGGCGATCTTTTTCTCCCTGCTCCGAAAAGTCTTCATTGTTGTACCGCTCACCTATCTGATGCCGTACGTACTCCACATGGGAACGGACGGTGTATTCCTTGCCGAACCGGTATCAAACGTAATCGGCGGAAGTCTCTGCTTTATCACCATGCTGATTCTGGTTCTGCCGGAACTGAAGCGAATGGAGCAGCAGAAGTAATGTTTTTGAAAAGTTTCTGAAAAAAGGACAGGAAGATCTTTACCGAAACGGTTTTGGCAGATATCTTCCTGTTTTTTATTGCCATACATACAATATGATGCCTCGGACAATCTGATGCGCATTGGAGTCCCGGCGCTCCGCATTCTGTCGGTGCCTATCTGCTTTCGATTCCAGGTCTGATCTATCAGGCGGCGCTGCAGGGACTTTCCCTTGGAAAAGAAAGTATGTACATATCCATGACACGCCAGGCGATTCTGCCGCTGGTGTTTGCATTTCTTCTCAAAGGATTTGGAAACCTGAATCTGATATGGGGCGCCTTTGTCCTGGCTGAGCTCTGCGGCATCCCGCTTGCAGCAGCTCTCTGGAAACGGAAAGGGGAAAAGCAGATTCAGTTTTAAGTATAGAAAAGAAAAACAAAAAGGCTGTTCTTTGCGAAAGGCAGCCTTTTTTGCATACCATAAGATAAGAATACACAGGGGCTTATGGATGAAAGAGCAGGAAAATCTGACAGGAAAAGGAATTACAGCCGCCGTGCTGGATACAGGGATTTTTCCCCATATGGATTTTGACGGCCGGATTGTAGCCTTCCGGGATCTTGTGTACGGGCGGGAGACGCCTTACGATGACAATGGACACGGAACGCATGTCTGTGGTATCCTTGGCGGAAGTGGAAGAGCGTCCGGCGGAAAATACCAGGGTGCGGCACCGGGATGCCGGTTTGTCGTAGTGAAGATTCTGGACCGAAGGGGAAATGGAAGAAAGCAGGATATCCTCGCGGCGATTGACTGGGTGTGCAAAGAGCGAATAAGACTTAATATCCGCATTTTAAATATTTCAGTGGGAACAACAGAGCAGGAAAAAACGGTGGATGATCTGCTAGTACAGGCGGTGGAGCGCGCCTGGGATGACGGGATCACTGTTGTGACAGCGGCCGGAAATCTGGGGCCCGCTCCGGGCAGTATTACGGCGCCGGGGAGCAGCAGAAAAGTGATCACCGTGGGAGCGGGCGATCTGCTGGAGCCAAGAAGAGGAATCTCCGGATGCGGCCCGACACGGGACTGCGTCTGCAAACCGGATCTTGTCGCGCCTGGAAAACGTCTCATTTCCTGCGCGCCTGGAAGAAGCAGGAAGGAATATGTGGTGAAGAGCGGCACCTCGATGGCGGCACCGCGGGTGTCCGGAGCCGTGGCTTTGGCACTTGAACGGGTTCCGGATCTTACAAATGTCCAGGCGAAAATGCTGCTTTGCGAATCGGCGAGAGACCTTGGCCTTCCGCGCAACCGTCAGGGGCATGGGATGCTTCAAACAGACCGTTTTCTGTCTCTTCTGTGAGACACTGTGCGGCAGCATAAAAAAAGAAAAATGAAGGAAAACACCTCTCATCCTGCAAAAATTGTGTGAATTTATGGGAAAATGCCAAAAAATCAGGCGAATTTTGACTTGACAAGCTATAGGATACTTTATACAATAAACGGGAATAGAAAAAGGAGGCCTACTATGGAAAAAATTCAGATGACCACTCCTCTGGTAGAGATGGATGGAGATGAGATGACCAGAATTCTCTGGAAAATGATCAAAGATGAGCTGCTTCTCCCGTTTATTGACCTGAAAACGGAATATTACGATCTGGGACTGGAACACAGAAACGAGACGAACGATCAGGTAACCGTAGATTCCGCAAACGCTACCAAGAAATACGGTGTAGCAGTCAAATGTGCCACCATTACGCCGAATGCAGCGCGTATGACCGAGTACAATCTGAAAGAAATGTGGAAGAGCCCGAACGGAACGATCCGTGCCATGCTCGACGGAACCGTTTTCCGTACCCCGATTGTCGTAAAAGGCATCGAGCCGTGCGTGCGCAACTGGAAAAAACCGATCACGATTGCCCGTCATGCATACGGAGATGTCTATAAAAATGCAGAAATGCGCATTCCGGGACCGGGAAAAGCAGAGCTGGTTTATACGGCTGAGGACGGCACCGAGACAAGAGAGCTGATCCACAACTTCACCGGCGCCGGTGTCATTCAGGGCATGCACAATCTGGATAACTCCATAGAAAGCTTTGCGAGAAGCTGTTTCGAGTACGCACTGTCCACGAAACAGGATCTGTGGTTTGCAAGCAAGGATACGATTTCCAAGAAGTATGATCACCGCTTCAAGGATATCTTCCAGGAGATCTTCGATGCAGAGTACAAAGAGAAATTTGCAGAAGCAGGCATTACCTACTTCTACACTCTGATCGACGACGCCGTTGCCCGCATCATGAAAGCAGAGGGCGGCTTTATCTGGGCCTGCAAGAACTACGACGGCGATGTCATGAGCGACATGGTATCCTCCGCCTTCGGTTCCCTTGCGATGATGACTTCTGTTCTCGTATCCCCGCACGGATATTACGAGTACGAGGCTGCGCACGGAACCGTACAGCGCCACTATTACCGTCACTTAAAAGGTGAGGAGACATCCACCAACTCCGTGGCCACCATTTTTGCATGGACCGGCGCACTCAGAAAACGCGGGGAAATGGATGGAAACGCAGAACTTTCCGCATTTGCAGACCGTCTGGAAAAAGCAACGATCGCAACGATCGAGAGCGGAAAAATGACAAAAGACCTTGCGCTGATCACCACCATGGAAAATCCGACCGTATTAAACAGCCGTGATTTCATCCTGGCCATCCGCGAGGAGCTGGAGAAATAATTAAACGAAGCAAAAAAGAAAGCCGATCCGGCATTCCCGCAAAAAGGGATGCGCCGGACCGGCTTTTTCTGTTTTGAATTTTCCGGGGAAAACCAGGCCTATTCGGCAAGCTCTTCCCATTTTTCATACAGCTCTTCGAGTTCCGCGGCAATCTCTGCTTTCTCTTTGCTTAATTTCACACACTCTGCCACATTCGTTGCGACTTCCGGTTTCGACATTTCCTCATCAATTTCCGAATCGCGTGTCTCAAGCTCTTCAATTCGTTTCTCCGTCTTTTTCAGCTCGTTTTCTTTCTTGCGGAGACGTGCCTGTTCTTCTTTCTGCGCTTTCCAGTCCAGCTTTGTGGAGGAGGCTTCGGAAGGAGCCGCTGTTTCTTCCGGAGCGGCGGCATCGGCAGCAGGAGCATAGATGCGGGTCAGCTCTTCTTTTTTCTCCAGATAGTAATCGTAATTTCCGATATAGTTGACGAGTGTTTGTCCCGTCAGCTCCAGAATCCGGGTTGCAGTCTGATTGATAAAGTAACGGTCGTGGGAAACGTACAGTACCGTTCCAGTGTAATCCTTCAGCGCGTTTTCCAGAATCTCCTTTGATACGATATCGAGGTGGTTGGTCGGCTCGTCGAGGATCAGGAAGTTGGCGTTCGAGAGCATCAGCTTGGCAAGAGAAATTCGTCCGCGCTCACCGCCGCTCAAGGTATGAATCGGTTGGAAGACATCGTCGTTTGTAAACAGGAAGGCGGCCAGCACATTTCGGATTTCGGTGTTTGTCAGATACGGATACGCGTCGGAAATCTCCTGGAAAATGGTCTTTTCCATGTGGAGCACCTGATGCTCCTGATCGTAGTAACCGATCTGTACACGGCTTCCAAGTGTAAAAGAGCCGGCATCCGGGCGGATGACTTCGTTTAAGATCTTTAAGATCGTCGTTTTTCCCGTTCCGTTGTTTCCGATGATTGCGACGCGCTCCCCGCGCTTGATTTCGAAATTCAGATCCTGGAAAAGCGTCTGTCCCGGGAAGGCTTTGGAGAGGTGCTCGACGGTCAGCACATCGTTTCCGCTTGTGATGCGCGGTTCCAGACGGATCCGCATATCGGAGCGTACTTCGGTCGGCTTTTCCAGCACATCCATTTTGTCCAGCATTTTTTCACGGCTCTCGGCGCGTTTGATGGATTTCTCGCGGTTGAAAGATTTCAGCTTTGCAATGACTTCTTCCTGATGGTGGATTTCCTGCTGCTGGTTGACCCAGGCATGGTAAGCGGCTTCACGGAGCATTGCTTTTTTTTGACTGTAGGCGGTATAGTTTCCCTCAAAAGTTGTTACTTTTTTATTGTCCACTTCAACGACTTTTGTGACAACGCGGTCGAGAAAGTAACGGTCATGGGAGACGATCAGGACGGCTCCGCTGTAATTTAAAAGATACGTTTCGAGCCAGGAGATCGAGTCCATATCGAGGTGGTTGGTCGGCTCGTCGAGCAGAATGATGTCCGGTTTGGTGAGCAGCAGTTTACCAAGTGCCACGCGGGTCTTCTGACCGCCGGAGAGGGAGTCCACCTGTTTTTCAAAATCGCTCTCGGAAAAGCCAAGACCTTTTAAAACACCGACGACTTCACTGCGGTACGCGTATCCGTTTTCCAGTTCAAAGGTATGGGAGAGGCGGGTGTAGGTGGAAAGAAGTTCATCCAGCTCTGCACCGGATTTTGTATTCATATCACTTTCCATCTGACGGAGGCGTTCCTCCATATCGATCAGATTCTGTTTCGCGGTCAGCACTTCCTGGTAAATGGAAAGGTGTCCGGTCAGATCCTGATGCTGGGCGAGATAGCCCATCGTCTTTCCTTTGGAGAGGATGACCTCTCCCTCATCGGCCCTCATTTCGCCGATGATGATTTTTAACAGCGTCGATTTTCCGGCACCGTTGATGCCGACCAGTGCGGTTTTTTCGCGTTCTTCTATATGAAAAGATGCATTTTTGATAATTTCCGTTGTCCCGAATGCTTTCGAGATATTCTGACATGCAAGAATCATGTGGTTCCTCCAGATAACATATTTCTGTATTTTGACATAATACACCATCCTTATTATAGAGAGTAATACACAAAATTTCAAGAAATCTTTGACAATTTTCTATCAACCATATATAATATGAATATATGCAGGTGTAAATAAGGAGGAATTTATCTTGGAAGAAAAAGGAATTTCGCGGGCAGTTATCAAAAGACTTCCTAGATATTATCGTTACCTGGGCGAATTGCTGGAGGACGGAGTAGAACGGATCTCTTCCGGTGAGCTGAGCGAGCGGATGAAAGTGACAGCTTCCCAGATTCGCCAGGATTTAAATAATTTCGGCGGCTTCGGCCAGCAGGGGTATGGTTATAACGTGCGGTATCTGTACAGCGAGATTGGAAAAATTTTAGGTCTGGACAGAGTCCACAATATGATTTTTGTCGGAGCCGGAAATCTGGGACAGGCGCTTGCTAATTATGCGGCCTTTGAAAGAAGCGGATTCAAAACGGTCGGTATTTTTGACGTCAACCCGGTATTAAAAGGAATCTCCGTGCGCGGAATTGAAATCCGCATGGCGGACGAGCTTCCGGAATTTATCAAGGAACACCATGTAGAGATTGCGGCTTTGACACTGCCAAAAGCAAAAGCGGTAGAGATGGCAGAGATTCTCGTGGACAACGGTGTAAAAGCAATCTGGAATTTTGCACATACCGATCTAAACTTAAAACTTCCGAAAGATGTGATCGTCGAGAACGTCCATCTTTCCGAAAGTCTGATGCGTCTCTCCTACAATCTGACCAGATATGAGGCGGAGCATCCAAAGAACAATTAAGAAACCAAAACAAAAGCAGGAGAGTCTTCGGGAAACCGGAGACTTTTTCTGTTCACTTTCCGGATAAGGCAGGAAAAGGAGGAAAAGCGATGAAACGGATTCTTACAGCAGCACAGATGAAGCAGGCAGACCGCAATACGATCGAAACCATGGGGGTACCGTCCCTGGTACTGATGGAGCGCGCAGCGCTGTCCTGCGTGGAGGAGCTTCAAAATGGAACATGGGATACAGGAAAAGTCCTTGCTGTGTGCGGTCCCGGAAATAATGGAGGGGACGGTGCGGCAATTGCACGGATTTTAAAGACGAAAGGGGTGGATGCGGAACTGTTCTGTCTTGGAAATCCGGAAAAATACAGTGAAGGCATGAGAGCACAGAAGAAAATTGCGGAAAATTATGGGGTCCGTGAGGTTAAGAATCCGGATTTCCGGGAATATACTGTTATCATAGATGCCATCTTTGGAATTGGCGTATCCCGTCCGCTGGCAGGGGAGTACCGGAGGGCAGTGGAAGCAATCTGCGCAAGCGGTGTTCCTGTTCTTGCCGTGGACATCCCTTCGGGGATCCACACGGATACCGGAGAGGTCCTTGATGCGGCGGTGAAAGCCAGAGCCACGGTGACATTTGCCTGTGCAAAGCCAGGGCTTCTCTTTGATCCCGGAAAACGATATGCCGGAGAGGTCCTGGTCCGTGATATCGGAATCGGCTTTGATGCAGGAGAAGAGGAGACGCCCTGGTACGGTTCAGTGGAAAAAGAAGATCTGGACCGGTTTCTTACCCGCACGCCGATGGGAAATAAGGGAACCTTCGGAAAGGTGCTGGTACTTGCCGGTTCCGGTGCCATGTGCGGAGCCGCTGTTTTGTGTGCCAGGGCAGTCCTTGCATCCGGTGCCGGCATGGTAAAGGTTGTGACAGAGGAAAGAAACCGTACGCCGCTTTTCTGTGCCCTGCCGGAAGCAATGGCGGATTTCTGGAAGGAGGATGAGCCGCTTCCGGAAGAAGCCCTGCTGCAGGATCTCGCCTGGGCGGACGCTGTTGTTGCGGGACCGGGACTTTCCAAAAGCCGGACGGCAAAAGAACTGCTCGTTTTTACGGTGCAGCACACAGAAGTTCCTCTTGTTCTGGATGCAGATGCGCTGAACCTGATTGCAGAAGATGCAGAGATTCTTTCGGGCTGCCGGGCAGAAAAAATTTTAACGCCTCATGTAGGAGAGCTTGCACGGCTGCTGCACATGACCATTGCAGAATGCCAGCGTGACCCGGCAGGAAGCGCCGGAAGGGCAGCCGAAAAATACCAGGCCTGCTGTGTACGAAAGGATTCCGTAACCGTGACAGCAGAGGAAGGGCGTGAGCAGTATTACATAAACACAAGCGGAAGCAGTGCGCTTGCGACGGCGGGAAGCGGCGATGTGCTCGCGGGAATCACAGGCGCCTTTGCAGCAAAACGTCAGTGTGAAAAAAACGAGAAAAAAATCAGCCTTGCCAAAACAGCGGCACTGGCGGCATATGCGCATGGAAAGGCGGGAGAGGCTGCGGAAGAAAAAAGCAGTGCTTCCTATGTAACAGCATCCGAGATTATCAGAGGATTGCAGTCAATCTGAGCAAAGCAGATCAGAATCACGGGTTCCCAAAAGGACTCCGGGCGGACTTTTTTGAAGCGCCGGATGAAATTTGTGAATACCTCCGGAAAAACAGGCAATATTAAATACATGGAAACGATTTTAAAAGGCGTAAAACGCCGGATCGTTATCGTATGGGAAAGCAAAACGGAAAGAATCGGAGAGTGAGCACAAGTGGTAATCAAGCGTGGCGATGTATATTATGCCGACCTGCGGCCCGTTGTGGGAAGTGAGCAGGGCGGTGTCCGTCCGGTGCTGATCATTCAGAATGACATCGGCAACCGGCACAGTCCGACGGTGATCTGTGCGGCGATTACATCGAGGATGAATAAGGCGAAGCTGCCGACGCACATTGAGATCGAAGCGTCCGCCTATGGGATTGTACGGGATTCTGTTATTTTACTGGAACAGCTTCGGACGATCGATAAGAGAAGGCTGAAAGATAAAATCTGTCATCTGACGCCGGAACAGCTGGCCCTTGTGAACGAAGCACTGAAAATCAGCCTAGATCTGCCTACATAAGGGGTATTTTTGGCGCGCAGAGATTTCGCTTTTAGAAAATAATATTCCCGTTTTGCCG
>NZ_JAQEGR010000027.1:0-18980 GCF_027667425.1 Fusicatenibacter saccharivorans | reverse complement strand
GAGAAGAAAAGTTTGATTTTTCACGTCCGATCGGAACCAATAATGGGATTCTGACCGTCCGCAGTGACAACAGCACGATTGTGGATGGCAATTACAGTACTTACAACGGTATGCGTGTGGCACTTTTGAACGGAAGCTCACGAGATAAAGAGTTTGCGGATTTTGCAGGCAATAAAGGATTTACATATGATCCATTTTATTTTGATACGACAGAAGAGATGGAGGAAGCTCTTCAGAGCGGAAATGTTGATGCTATTGCTGCCACTTCTATGAGAAAAACAAACAATGAGCGTATCGTGGATAAATTTGACAGCAGCGATTTCTATGTCATGGTTAAAAAAGGTAATACAGAATTGCTGAATGAGATCAATTATGCAATCGGCCAGATGAATGCAGTTGAGGGTGACTGGAAAACGACACTTTATAATAAAAATTATGAAAGCATCGAAACTAAGAATCTGGAATATACGGAGAAAGAAAAAAGTATTATTTCACAGTATTCCAAGGACAACCCGCTTCATGTTCTGTGTGATCCGACCCGTTATCCATATTCTTATAATGAAAATGGTGAGATGAAGGGTATTATCCCGGATTACTTCCGGAAAATTGCAGACTATGCCGGGATTTCCTATGAGTTTCTTACACCTGCCACCAGAGATGAGTATATTGCTTATCAGAAAAATACGGAAACCACAGATATGAGTATCGATGCACGCCTGGAAACAGATAACTATGCTGAGACGAAAAAATGGGGGATTACTGCACCTTTCATTACGATGCAGCTGGCAAGGGTGACACGGCGTGACTTTGATGGAAAAATTAATGTTGTTACTACTGTTGACCAGACAGCATCAAAGTCAATTGAAGATGCAATGGCACCCGGTGCAGAAAAACTGATGTGCAGTACCCGACAGGAAATGATGGAAGCTGTCCGTGAGGGTAAAGCAGATGCTGCCTTCGTCTACTATTACATGGCACAGGCGTTTGTGAACAGTGACACTACGGGCACCATGACATATACTCTGCTGGAACAGCCTACATTCACCTACCGCATGGTAATTTCATCAACTGAGAACCATGCGCTGGCTGGTATTCTGACGAAAGCAATGTATGCCATGCCCCAAAATCTTGTTGAAGATCTTGCAGCACAGTATACCACATACAAAGCAACAGAGCTTACACTTGTTGACTGGATACGTCTGCATCCTGTTGTTACTGTTTGGGTTCTTCTTATTTTTGGATGGCTGCTGACTGCTATGGCTGGGACAATGGTGCGTCTCAGTGCAAGAAAAAAAGCTCAGAAGGCGGCCCAGGAGAAAGCTGAGGAAATGGCGGAACTGGCAGAGCATGCACAGGCTGCAAACAAGGCAAAAACAGCATTTCTGTCACATATGTCCCATGATATGAGGACACCGATGAATGCAATCATAGGATTTACCGGTATTGCAATGAAAAACAATCCGTCAGACGAAGTGAAAAATTGTCTGGAAAAGATTGACGAAAGCTCAGAGCATTTACTGTCGCTGATCAATGATGTATTAGATCTGACCCGCATCGAAAGTGGAAAAGTGAAATACAATCCGGTACCGGCGGATGTGAAAAACATTACAGATTCTGCATTGGATATTATAAAAGGCTTTCTTACGAACAGGGATATCAACTTTAAGATTCAGCGTGAAGATGCAAAGATTCCAAATGTACTTGCGGATCCTGCACGCCTGCGTGATGTGCTGGTCAATATTCTGAGCAATGCCGTGAAATTCACTCCGGATGGAGGGACGATTACATTTGAAGCCCGGTGTCAGGAAAAGGGCGGGGATGGATATATAAATATGCATTACCGCATTTCGGATACTGGTATTGGCATGAGTGAGGAATTTACAAAAGAAGTTTTTGAGGAATTTGCACAGGAAGATTCCGATGTGAGAACGCAGTACCATGGAGCTGGACTGGGGATGGCTATCGTAAAGAAGTATGTAGATATGATGGGGGGAACCATTTCCGTGCAGAGTAAAAAGCATGAGGGAACCACATTTGCCGTGGATATTCCTTTGGAAATTACAGATAAGGAATGTAATAAGTCAGACACAGGTATTTCTGAAAAGGTGAATCTTACAGGTGTGAATGTCCTTCTTGCAGAGGATAATGAACTGAATGCAGAGATTGCTGCCGTGCAGTTGGAAGAGTTCGGGATGAATGTAGAAAGAGCTGTGGATGGAAAGAATGCTGTTGAGATTTTCAGAAATCATCCGAAAGGCACATTTGATGTAATCCTGATGGATATCATGATGCCTGAAATGAATGGTTATGAAGCGGCAAAAGCAATCAGGGCGATGAATGACAGACCGGATGGAAAAAACATTCCTATTATAGCAATGACAGCCAATTCATTTGCAGAAGATGTTCAGGCATCACTGGATGCAGGAATGAACGCACATTTGTCAAAGCCGATTGTGATTGATGAAGTTATAAAAACGATTATAAGGTATGTATATCATTGATTAGCAGAGGTTCATGAATTAGTGGAATACAATTGACAGGAGGACCAAAATATGACAATGCGAGAGTGCTATGAAGCTATTGGAGGAAACTATGAAGCTGTCCTGGGATGCCTTCATTATTAATGATGTTAGGGGGCAGTTACTGCAAACAGTAACTGCCCCCTAACTAGGATATTTATGTAAATTATTTCTGGTCCAGTACGGACTGAATCTGCTTCATCAGCTGATCGTAGTTTGACTGATCGTCAATGCCACCCATGAAAGGTTCCCCAACGATATTTCCGTCTTTATCTACAAGAACGGTTGTAGGAAATGCCATGATGTTTCCTTTTCCAGCATAGTTTCCAACTGTTGAATTAGAATCGAAAGTCAGGTTCTTGTAGGAAGCGCCCTGAGCTTTCAGGATTTCTTTTGCCTCTTTGATTCCGGCTTCATTGTTGTCTAAAGTATCCATGTTGATACCAACAACTTCGCCACCCATTTCTTTGAGTTTCTCATTTAATTCATTCAGCTTAGAGAGCTCTCCGACACATGGCTTGCATCCACTGAACCAGAAATTTACAACTGTAACTTTATTTTTAGCGAAAAGACTGTCATCTACATCGTTTCCATCCAGATCTTTTCCTTTGAAACCTTTGAATACAGCTGTGGATTCGTCTGATTTAGAGGAAGAGCTGTCAGAGGAATCGGATGCAGCAATCTCTTTCTCAAGCTTGGCAATTTCTTCTTCAATTCCGCGGATTGTCTCGATGTCTTTGCACAGAGTTTCATATTCTTCTTTAGAGAAAGAGTCTTTGTTAGATTCCACTGTGCTTGCGAGGGTATCAGCATAGTTTTCGCTCATGGCATCACCGGCAGCGTTCTTGTTCATAAGACCAAAGGCTTTGTCCCATGCATCTTTGTGATCAGCAAAAAGCTGGTTTTCCTGCTGGTAAAGGTCATCCCGTTTTTTGTTCAGCTCGTCTGCGCTGCCCGTTTCTGTTGTGGAAGAAGATTCCTGTTTTGTGTTTGTATTGTCTGTTGAGGAGGAATTTCCGCAGCCTGTAAACGCAAAAAGTACAGAAATGGCAAGGGATGCAGCAATTACCTTTTTTAATTTCATTGAGTTTGTTCTAAGTGTTTTGTTTTTCATGATTTTAAATCTCCTTTAAATTACGTTTTATTAGTTTTTATTTTCAGCCTGTTTCTTAGTTGAAAATCCGTAATGATAGCAGATTGCATCAGTCGGGCAGGCTTTCATACATTCTCCGCATCGGATACACTCCGGATGGTTTGGTGTGTCTACTACATTGACATCCATCTTACAGACACGACTACATTTCTGGCAGCCAACACATTTCTCATGATCAACCTGAATCTTAAGAAAAGATACCTTGTTAAACAGTGAGTAAACAGCACCCAGCGGGCAGATCCATTTACAAAATGGACGGTAAAACAAGATGCTCAGGATGATGAAAAGCGCAAGGACTGTGAACTTAAATGTAAATAAATGTCCGAGTGCGGCACGGATTCCTGAGTTGGCAAGTGACAGTGGAATTGCGCCTTCAAGTACGCCCTGTGGGCAAATGTATTTGCAGAAGAAAGGATCTCCCATACCAAGTGAATTGGTTACAAATGCCGGAAGTAGTATAACAAAGACGACCAGAATCACATATTTCAGATACCGCAGAGGCTTCAGTTTTGCGGTGGAAAGTTTCTTGCCCGGAATCTTATGCAGCAGATCCTGGAACCATCCAAACGGACAGAGAAATCCACAGATAAACCGCCCTAACAGAACACCTAACAGGATGAAAAATCCGGTGATGTAGTAGGTAAATTTGAATTTTGAAGAACCGACCACGGCTTGAAAAGCTCCAATCGGACAGGCACCTGTGGCGGCAGGACAAGAGTAACAGTTTAGTCCCGGGACGCACATCGTTTTTACATTTCCCTGATAAATTTTCCCTTTAAACAGATTCGGGATGTGAATGTTGGTCAGCAGTGTAGCAGCTGCCTGAATCCATCCGCGGAAGCGGGCCAGAAAGTTTTTGTTTGATTTCATTTTCTTATCCAATTCCTACACACTCCATACATAATTTTATTGCCTTGCTAAGAACAACCGCTGCTTCTCCGCGGAAGATCCCGACAAGGAAAAACACCAGACCGGCTGCAAGTAAAAGAATCTGTGTTGCTTTTTCAGATTTCATTAAAATACTCCTTTCAATGTTCAAAGTCCGTTTATTGACCTTTCGATGTTTGCATTGTACAATAGAGGGTGTAAAATTCCTGTTAAGAAAATGGAGAAAAATAAATTGAGAGTATTAGTTGTTGAAGATGAGAAGAAATTATGTGTAGGCCGATTGCTTATGTTCAAGGAATGCCTGAAGTACAATATCGTTCCGTTCATGATCGAAGAGGATCTGAAGATGTTTTATTATCGTGGTCTGAAAGAATGGAACAATGAAAAAGGTTATCTGATGGATACCTGTCTGACAGCGCAGGATCGGTATAAGGAATATTTAGACTATTTTAGGATTTCGTATTCATAACTCATTTTGAGAAGAGGAATGTTGAAAAGATGGAAGGACAACAGATCAAAGATGAAGTATTAAGATAAGCGGGAATTCATGACGTGGAGTTTCAAGTGATTAAAAAATTTATGAAAATGAATAAGTGGAAAGTTGCATGTCCATTGACATGGCTTTCCACTTATTTTTATGAATTCCTATGCGCCAGACGAGCAGACAACAGAAATTGGCATCTTACCCGCGAATTTCTGCATTTCACATCATGCAGACTGGACGAATGCTGTAAAATCATATATAAAAGAAATAGGAATAACTGGGGGTGAGATGGATGAAATGTGAGGTGGAACAGATTGATCCAAAGCAGGAAGAACATGTTATGGTATATTGCCACAACAGGGAAGCATCCTGGGTGCAGAATGTTCGGGAAGCTGTATTTGGACAAACATCGGTATGTGGATATAAAAATCACGTTTTGTATCAATTGAAATTGTCTGATATTTTTTATGTGGAACAGCAAAGAAATCAAAGGAGAGGGCAGGCGTAATGGAAACAGATATGATTAAAATCACTCATTTAAAGAAAAGCTTTGGTGATGTAAAAGCAGTCAATGATCTGAGTTTTCAGGTGAAAAAAGGAGAGCTCTTTGCATTCCTTGGTGTAAACGGGGCAGGGAAGAGCACAACGATTTCGATCATCTGCGGGCAGCTTCACAAAGACAGCGGAACGGTTCAGATCCAGGGCACAGATCTGGATAAGATCGGAAGGAAAGTTGGAACAATGCTTGGCGTGGTATTTCAGGACAGTGTGCTGGACAAGCCACTTACCGTCAGGGAAAATCTGAAAAACAGAGCAGCGCTTTATGGAATAACAGGAAAAGCGTTTGAAAAAAGATTGCGGGAACTGGTGGAGATTTTTGATTTCGGAGATTATCTGAACCGGCCGGTCGGAAAACTGTCCGGCGGACAGAGAAGAAGAATTGATATTGCAAGAGCCTTGCTGCATCGGCCCGAACTTCTGATTTTAGATGAACCAACGACAGGACTTGACCCACAGACGCGGCTTTTGATCTGGGATATCATTGAAAAACTTCGAGTGGAAGAAAAGCTGACAGTTTTTCTGACTACGCACTACATGGAAGAAGCTGCAAATGCCGGTTATGTGGTGATTCTGGATAAAGGAAGCATCGTGGCAGAAGGAACTCCTTTTGAGCTGAAAAATGAGTATGTGCAGGACACTATGTCTGTTTATGGTGTGACAGAAGAAGAAATCAAAACACTGGGCAGAGAGTATAAAAAGATCCGGGATGGCTATCAGTTAAAAGTAAAAAATACCGCAGAGGCTACCCGGCTGATCGTGGAACATCAGGAAATATTCCGTGATTATGAAGTGGTAAAGGGCAGAATGGATGATGTATTTCTTGCTGTAACCGGAAAAACATTGGGAGGTGAGCACAGATGAAGGCAGTATTTGCACTTATAAGTCGAAACAGAAAATTGTTTTTTAAAGACAGAGGAATGTTTTTTTCGGCTTTAATTACTCCGGGAATTCTGATTTTGCTGTATGCTACATTTCTGGCAAACGTATACAGAGATTCCTTTGTGTCCGCGATCCCGGACATGATTACAATCTCAGACAAACTGATCGATGGAACGGTGGCCGCACAGCTTGCCGCGGCTCTTCTGGCAGTCAGCTGTGTGACTGTGACATTCTGCGTGAATCTTACGATGGTACAGGACCGGGCAAACGGAACAAGGAAAGATTTTAATGTATCGCCAATCAGCAAAGCACAGCTTTATCTTGGGTATTTTTTATCTACTGTAGTCAATTCCCTGCTGGTGAATGGGCTTGCGCTTGTATTATGCCTTGGCTATATGTACAAAATGGGCTGGTATATGAGCGCTGTAGATGTATTCTGGGTTCTTCTCGATGAAATTTTACTGGTACTCTTTGGAAGCACGTTGTCAAGCATCGTCAGTTTTCCACTGACAACCCAGGGTCAGTTATCCGCAGTGGGAACGATCGTAAGTGCCGGGTATGGATTTTTATGCGGAGCTTACATGCCGATTTCAAATTTCGGCAGCGGCCTGCAGAAAGTACTGTCGTATCTGCCAAGTACCTACGGAACTTCTCTGTTGAAAAATCATATGCTCCGTGGAATCTTCGAAGAGATGGAGAACAATCAGCTGCCAGAAGAAATGATTACTGCGATTCGTGATACACTGGATTGTAACCCGAAGTTCCAGGGGTCTGTAGTAAGTGTAAATCAGATGGTGATGCTTATGGTTGGATGTGTTGTGGTATTTGGAATTATTTTTTTGTGCATGACAGCTCTTCCGGAGAAAGATGGGAAGTAAATATATCCTTCGACTATAGAATGAATAAAAAATGAGAAAAGAGACAGTTATGAATATTACAGAAAGAGAGATCGATGACCCGGAAAAAGGGGCGTTATACTCGAATATGTAAATTTTACGAAAGAATTTGCAGAAATAAAAGAGTATGTAAGAAGCAAAGGGGAATCTATCCGGGGATACACAGAAAAGAAATAATGTGTTTCCATAAGAACAGAAGATATTTTATATTTCGAGGCAGTGCAAAACAAGGTGTTTGCTTATACGTCAAATAAGTTTTATGAAATTAAAAGCAGACTGTATCAGCTGGAAGAGAAAATAACAAGAAAATGTATGTAGCGTGCATCAAAGACAACGATTGTAAATGCGGATCGTATTGTTTCGGTTCGTACCGCATTAAATGGGCGTTTGTATGTGCGGATGGAGGCTTTGAGCAGATTGGAAATGGCCTTGCAAAAACAGGAGCAGATCCTCTGCAAAGCGCTGCATACGGATCTTGGAAAGAGCAAGACGGAGATGATGTGTGAGATTGGACTGGTGCAGGGGGAAATCCGCTGGATGAAGCAGCACTTAGGGCGCTTTGCAGACAAAAACATGTCAGAACACCGCTGGCGCAGTTCGCTGCGAAAAGTTATCAAAGCCCTTCTCCTTATGGCAATGTGCTGATTATGAGCCCGTGGAATTACCCTGTTCTGCTGACGTTAGAACCGCTGGTAGATGCCATTGCGGCAGGAAATACTGCGGTGGTAAAGCCAAGTGCTTATGCACCGGCCAGTGCAAATGTCCTGAAAGATCTGTTAGAAGAATGTTTTCCACCAGAATATGTTGCCGTTGTTTTAGGCGGACGGGAGGAAAATCAGGCACTTTTACAGGAAAAATTTGATAAGATTTTTTTCACAGGAAGTGTAGCGGTCGGAAAGCAGGTCATGGAAAGTGCTGCAAGACATCTGACGCCCGTGACACTGGAACTTGGCGGAAAAAGCCCATGCATTGTAGAAAAAAGCAGTAAGATCCGGCTTGCGGCAAGACGCATTGTCTTTGGAAAGTTTATCAACTGCGGATCGAACCTATTGTGTTGGATCACGTAGAATGGGAAGATGCGGTCATGCAGGAGGAGATTTTTGGTCCCATCCTGCCAGTATTGACGTATGAAAAACTTGAGGATGCACTCTCCTGGATCAATCAACGCCCCAAACCGCTTGCCCTGTACTGCTTTACGGAAAACAAAAAGGTGAAGAAAACGGTTCTGGAGAGGTGCCGGTTTGGCGGTGGCTGCATCAACGACACACTGATTCATCTTGCTACCAGTGAGATGCCGTTTGGCGGTGTAGGAGAAAGCGGTATGGGCGGCTATCACGGTGAGGCCGGATTTGCGGAATTCACACATAAGCGCAGCATCGTGGATAAAAAGACATGGATGGATTTTCCGATCCGCTATCAGCCGTATACAGCAAAAAAGTTGAAACTGATTCGAAAATTTTTATACAGCATACCATACAAGGGATAGACATCTCCAAGAAAATCCGATATAAAAGAGGATAGGGAAAAGAAAAGAGGGAACCAATGTGAAGATAACGATCATCAATCCATCTCCGGACGAAGAGGAAGAAATCATCATCAAATGCCGTGTGCTGACGGAGGACATCAACCATCTGATCTGCAAACTGAAAAACGGGGATCGAAAAATTACGGGATACGATGCAAAAGGAATTACTCTTCTGGCACTTCCGGATATTTTCTATTTTGAGGCAACGGACAATAAGGTCTTTGCCTATGGACAAAAGAATGTTTATGAAGTTAAAGAAAAACTGTATCAGTTAGAAGAACAGCTGGTGTCTTTTCCATTTATGCGGGCCTCCAAATCCATGATTCTAAATCTGGACAAAATCCGGCATTTGTCGCCTGCTTTTGGCGGCAGATTTGAAGCGTTACTCGAAAATGAGGAAAAAGTGATTATTTCCCGGCAGTATGTGCCGGTTCTGAAAGAACGACTGGGATTGTAGGGAGGCGAAAACAATGATGAATAAAATAAAAATTCTTGCAAATATTTTTTCGAAAATTACCGTGTGCGTTCTGCTTGCATCCGCGATCTATATTACTGTGATGTGCGGTCTGGATGCCCAGATCAGTGTCATGATTCTCTGGCAGATTCTTCTGGTTTCCGCTGTATGCTCCATCCCGATTCTGATGTACCCGGATGAGGAAGGAAAAGAAGTATCCAAACAGGGCATGATTGCACGGCAGATCATCTATTTTATCTATGCTAATTGTGCTGTCCTGGGACTTGGCAGAGCATTCGGATGGTTTTACTTCAGCAAAGCTAAAATGGTCGTGCTGATGGAGGTTTTGATTATTGGAGTTTATGTTACGGTGAATCTGATCGTATATGTAAATGACCATATGGTGGCGGAAAGCATGAACCAGAAACTAAAAGAGATGAGAAAGCGGAAAGAAAAATTGTAAACTACGATAGAGTTGCATGAAATTTGAAAAGAACTTAGAGCGTACCCCAACAAGCTCTGAGAAAACTTGCAAGTAAGAATTTCTATGACGGTAAGAATAAAATTGCGTGTAAAAGAGCAGGCGAATTTCCGCCTGCTCTTAAAAAATCAAGGATGAGAAAAAATTTATAAATATCATAGACAGAAAAACTGCATCAGACAATTTTCTCACGAAGAACCTCCACCTTACATTCATGAAGTTTTTTGATATCGTCTTTATGGTAAGCAATACCCACCGCGAGAATACGACCGGTATATTCCGCTTTTTCGCCAAATTTTCCTTCAAAACGTAATGCATACTGCCGGTCTTTGATTTGCTGGATGGCTTCATCAGCAGAGTGGTTAACTTTTAATTCTATGATAATGGCATCATCATTTTTTTGAAATGGATAGAAAATAAAATCAACATAACCGATACCGGCTTTATCTTCCCGTTCAATACGATAAAAATCTAAAGCCTTCAAATATACCCAGCGAATGATAGAAGCCAGTTCCGCTTCATTGTTATACAGTGTCAGCGGGCTGTGGGTGTTGTGTGCGTATTCCAGCAGTTCGGCCATTGTTTTCGTATCGCCGGCTTTTGTAGCTGCAAGCATTCGGCCGGATTCTTTCGCAAGCTTGTAAACATTTCCAAGGGATGGTTCTCTTTGAATTACTTCGGCAAATTTGTCCATCAACTCTTTGTTTGGTATGGATATATAACCCTTGGAATAATTTAAAAATCCATAGACTACCATGGCAGAAAAAATTTCATCTTTTGTTTTCAGTTCCATAGACGTTGCCGCATATTCCTGAATTTTGGCAGGAACGGGAATGTCGGCGACCATAAGAGCAATATCATCTTTTACAGCATCTACATTTGCGCCGATATAATAGAAAATTTCATCGTACGGACCAGAACTTGTCCAGTAATTTCCCAATTGATTGTCACTTAAAGCCCCTACGACAGAGCGTGGGTTATAGAGTTTTTTTCCGCCTGCGGTCTGATAGCCATCGTACCATAATTCCAATCCTTCCCGCGTAACGGAAGGATTTTTTTCTATTTGCAAATATCTTTGATATAACAGATTGACTTCATCGTCCGTGAACCCAAAATATTCGCTGAATTTTGCGCGGGTTGCCATAGAATATTCAAAAAACATGTTCAGTTCAGAACCGCTGGAATATTTTGCAATTGGCAAAATACCGGTCATATAGGCCATTTCTACATAAGCTTTATCTTTCAGAAGATTGCTCAGAAATTTGGTATAGGCAGTCTTATCTGCATCGGTCATATAAGGCTGATGATAAATGTAATCCCACTCATCTAATATAAAAATAAATTGTTCCTGGTTACAATATTCGTAAATTCTGGTCAACGCATCCCATACCGAGTCCTCTTTTTCAATCGCAGCATCTGGGTAAGCTTTTTGCAGATCCAGAAGCAGCGTTTTTTTTATGCGGTTTATATAATGGTTATAATCGGTGATTTCAGCAGGAATCTCATTGAACATGATATGAATCACATTATGCTGGTTTAAGTGCTTTTGATACCAGGGATACTGAGAGACAGCTAATCGATCAAAAATTTTACTGCTGTCAATTCCTCTGCCAAAGTAGGAAGCAATCATATTGGCCATGACGGTTTTTCCAAACCTGCGCGGTCTGGTAATCGCCACATATTTTTGACTGTTTTGAGAATTCAAAACGGTTTTTTCCGGATCATAATCATCTGATTCAACGAGTGGAACAAGTTCTTTTAAGATAGAAGATTTATCTATGAAATAGGTTGATAGACAATCTCTGCGAAATAATCCAAAAGCACTGCTGCTGTTTAGATAGATTCCCATCGGGGGTATTTGCTCCTTTCTAAATGGAAGTGTCTGCATGATTTACAGACATAGCTACGAATAAAAGTCAAATCTAAAGATATCTTAACCTTATCATAAAGGGCATTTGATTACAAGGGAGAAAATGTTACTGTTCACAGGTGTCCTGCGAACAGTAACGTAAGCAGCCCTCATTTAGAGTTTTGCTTCGCAAAAGGAGGGCTGTTCACACCTGAATCACATTCTTACGTACCTGAACAGCAAGTGTTCAGGTACTGAGTGAACATTAACGAGAAAATTCATCTGACAGATGAATGAAAAATATCCGTTTTCATCTGACGGATGAATGCGAAAAGGTAAGGAGTGTGGTACCCTTGTTTTAAGGATACCTGACGAAAAAAACAGCAAACAGCGAAGGAAAGCAGCCTTGCGCTGAAGATTGGAAGGGGAGATATAAGATGAAGGAAGCTGTTTTAAACAAAATGAATCCGAAGGAAAGAAAAATCCTGGAAGCAGAATTGCAGAAAGTGTACACAAAACAGACGCACTCTTTCCGGGATGCAGGAAAAGCGGTCTGGAATACAAAAGGAATCCGCGAACTTCTGGACGGATGCACCGAATACGCTGGTTGCTATTTTAAGTGGCAATATTGCACTATTGCAGGCATTTGAAAAGGAAAGACAAATGGAAGAAGAGGATGAAGAAGAAGACCTTGGCTGGAAGGAAGAATTTGCCCCTTGTAGGAGCAGAAAGCTGCCTTGCTATACGATAGGCCGGGAAAACGTTTCGAAAAAATTCTGTATTCCAAATGTACTCACCGCACTCATTCTCTCAGGGGATATGGGAATGCTGGAATATGGTTTCGACCATTACAAACTGGAAAACCCGGTAGTCTGCAGGGGCAAAATCGAAGCATTGGGAGAGGCGCTTCTTTATGGAGATGAAACAAAAAGAACAGGAAATTAACAAGAGAAAAAAGAGATTATTATGGAAGGAAAAACGAATGAAAGAGACAGTCTTAAATGCAATGAACCCAGTAGAAAGAGAGATTTTTGAGAAAGAACTGCAGAAAGTACACCTGAAAAAATCCACAGCCTTAAATGATATCGGAAAAACAGTCTGGGATACGAAAAAGATCCGGGAACTCCTGGATCAGGACGCAGAACTGGAAGAAATCAAGAGATTCTTTGATGAAAATCAACTGAAACCAGACCAGTATAACCGAAATGCCATTCCGCTGGCCGCCTATACTTACTGGTATGGAAGAGGCTGCGGCAGGGAAGATGTCTGCCTGTGGGCACTCGAATCTGCCACAACGATTGACGGACTTCTTCAGGTACAGGAGTCGTCCCATCTGGAGAAAATTGCAAAGAAATTTATCAGCATGGATAAATACGGTGTCGTTGCGTTCCGAAAGATGTATCTTCATGAAGAACTGTGCTGGACCGATGCGCCCAATTATCTGGCGGCTGTGATGAGCGGAAACGTTTCCCTGCTGCAGATGTTTGAAGCAAAAGACGAGGAAATGACGGAAGAAAATATGGAGTACTGGGAATACACCTGTGAATGGGATCGTATTCCGGGAGCCAGAAAAACCTATTACAGCATTCGCCGGGAAACGATTGTCGGAGATTTTTATATCCCGGGTATTCTCACAGCGGCGATTCTGTCCGGCAGTCCGGAGATGCTGGATTACTGCATCGACCATTATGATATCGATGGCGCAAGCCTGGCGTACGGAGAAAAAGAGGCACTGGGTCAGGCAGTTGCCGGTGCGGGGAAAGAGCTGACAGAATACATGCTGGAACACTACACAGGATTAATCGAATTTGCAGAGCCGGATCAGGTGATGAAAGCCGGAAATGTGCCGCTGCTGCGTTATCTGTTAGAGACACATTTCGAGCATCTGAACTGGTATGCAACTCTGTTTTTCAATCTGAGAGACATACGGACACCATACATGTCAGCACCGGGATTTCCAAGAGACGTCGATACCGATGTGGAAATGTACCGTGCTTTTTTGGAATGGGAGAGTCCTGCATTTTCCATGGACTTTATTATCGGCCAGATGCGCGCGGAACTGGCAAAGCCGGCAGAAAGAGAAATTGATCTGAAGTATTACGGAGAACAGGAGATACAGAAAACTTATAACGTAAACGGTCTGTTTTCCAAAAAAATGGCGCGTGAATGGGAAAAAGTGCCAGGATGCGAGGAACGCCAGGAAAGATTGCTTGAATTCTACCAGGAACTGGGCGGAGAAGTAACAGAAGAACTTGAAAAATTAGCCAATCGCGTAGAGAACAGCAGATTAATTGATGGGCTGTTTGAGAATTTTTGAAAAAACAACAGGGACAGAGAAAAAGAATTCTGTAGTGGACGCTGGAGCGTGTTTGAAAAATCATTTCCGCAGTCTGCATGCCCCGCTTGAGGTATAGGAAGAACGCATTTACCCCGGAAGAAAAGAAATTTCTCTTCCGGGGTAAATGCGTTTTAAAGAAAAGCAAAATGAAATGGAAGAGAGAAGAGGACAAACATGACATTAGAAGAATCATATGAAATTTATAATAACTATTATCAGAATATTTACGGTATGTACGATGATAACTGGATTGATTACGATTTAGATGTAGCATTTACAAAATTGCAGCTGGAAAAAATCATTCAAAAAAGATATAAGCTGGATCACCAGGAGAAAATGATTCTGCAGTGGCTGCTGGAAGAAGACATGGAACCAAAGGTATGTGAGGCTATTCGGGTGATTCTGGAAATGGATGTTTGAGGAAAGGATGGAAAGGTGACGATGAAAAAGACAGATGTAAAAAAGACGGAAAGATCAAAAGAATTTCTGGCAGAGGAATGGCTGGAAATTGTACTGAAAGGCCAGGATAAAGGAGAAGGGCGGTTCTGCCGGCATGGTGTGTGCAGTTTTATGGGAAGACAGCCATTAACATTTCAGCCGGTAAAGAGAAAACCGGAATTGGAAAAGCGATTTATAGAGAGTCGAATTATGGAAAGTCGAACCATGAAAAATCGGTTCAGGGGGACGCGGAACAGCTGGTTCGGACAGGAAGAACTGGACAGTAAAAGAAACGGATATGGGGAAAGACTGCGCGATAAAACAGAACTGACGGAAGAAGCAGAAGCGATAGAAGAAACAGAAATGGAAGGACAGCTGGTGCAAAAGTATCAAACAGCACGCTGGGAGGAAGCTGTGAGACATGTTCTTTTGTTCCTTCCGGAAGTGCTGGTTTATCTGGGCAGTTTTTTGTTGTTTTGGGAAAACGAAGTACTGGCGAAAGTTGTCGGAGTTTTTGGGTTTTATGGAAGAGAAAACGCTGTGAGAAGACAGTGGGAGAGGGAAGAAAAGGAAGAGAAGAAAGAAAATCTGGAAGGAAAGCAGAGAAACAGTAAAAATAGGACAGCTTTGGATACGCAGAAAGAGGAAACGATGGACTGGAATACGGCGTTTGCAGTGTTGCGGAAGTTTTATGAAGAAAAATGGGACTATTTGAATGGATGTCCGAGAAATGAAAAAGCGTGGGATGAGGAAGGGGAACTGCAGTGCAAAATATACATATCAAAAAAGAAGGGGCTGGATCGGGATCAGAAAATGGAAGTGATGAAACTGTATGAGACGGTGGAGGACAGGAAAGTGAGTGAGGCGGTGCGGGTGATTTGCGGATAGAAGTGAAAAGAAAAACGGTTGAAGCCAGGTGCAGGTCTGATACTGTAGAAAAAGAAGACGGAAAATTGGGACAATCTTTTTGTGCAAAATATGTATAAAAAGCGAAAAACAGTTAAAAAATATAAGCTTTTTGCATAAAAACATATGCTGAAATATGTACAGTAACAAAAATACATGGTATAATGAGCGGTAGTGAGTGGAATATGCTTACACATTCAGCGTGTGCCAAAGGGTAACGTTGTTAAATAATGAAATTACGATATCATGAAAAAAGAACAGTATCTAGATAAAATCATGAAAGGAACCAAAATGAGTAAATCAGCTGCAGAAAATCAATTGAAGGAGATATTTGATGTTAATAAGATTAACATTGAGGATGAGGACTGGAAAACGAATTTGCGCGCTTATAATTTTAAAATTGAGAGACAAAGGTTTAAAGTTTTGAGCAATAATGGTATATCAAAAGGAAACCTTTTGAAGTTAAAAGGAGGAGAATTCGATTGCGATTATGTAATTATTTACAACACGATTAATACAGACACTAAGGATGCTGAGAAAGACAGATGGATTCTTGAAGAAAAAAAGTGGTTTCAGAACTTGGGTGATGACGTTAAACAACCTTCTCAAATGTATGCTAAAGTAGGTAAAGAAAGACAGCTTGATAAAGAGGACTTTACAAAGCGCTTAAGAGAAATAATAGAAAATATACCGGGAAAGGATATATTAAAAATGGATAATAAACAGAATGATTTCGGGGATTTATATAATTTAGTAGAAAATGGTGCAACACAAATAATTTTAACCGGTGCCCCAGGAACAGGAAAAACCAGACTGGCAAAAGAAGTTGCCAAAAAGTTTGCAAAAAATAATAAAAAGCATTTGAAAGAAAATGATCCAAATTCAGATGATCAGAAAAAAGATGATTCAAACTCAGATTATCAATTAGTTCAATTTCATCCATCCTATGATTACACAGACTTTGTTGAGGGGCTTCGGCCAGTGGAGGATGCACATGGAAAAGTTGAATTTCGGAAACTTGATGGCATTTTCAAAAAATTCTGCCGTAAAGTTGTAGAAAGAAATGAATCGGATAAAAACCAAGATAAATATTTCTTTATTGTGGATGAAATCAATCGAGCCGATTTGTCAAAAGTATTTGGTGAGTTGATGTTTTGCCTTGAGTCAGATAAACGTGGTCCACAAAATTCTGTTCAGACACAGTATGCAAATCTTCGTACTTATGATCCAGAAAATGGAAGTTACTATTCAAAAGAAAAAAAAGATGTGTTTAAAGATGGATTTTATATTCCAGAGAATGTTATTGTGATAGGAACTATGAATGACATCGACCGTTCAGTCGAAAGTATGGATTTTGCGTTGCGACGTAGATTTATATGGAAAGAGATAGAGGTAGAAAAAGCTACGGAAAATCTCAAAAAGATTATTCAGGATATGTTACCAGAAGAAGCTTTTAGTAACTGCAAAGACAAAGACGCTGAATTTTCGAAAATTGCTGAGTATATTAGTTTTGTAAATAAAAAAATAGAAGATCATCAGGGACTGAATAGGCATTATGATATCAGCCAAGGACAGTTTGCTAATGTTCCTGGGATAAATAATTGCAAAAATGCCGATGAATTGATCCAACAAGTCTGGAATCTTAGATTAGAATCTCTTCTTTACGAGTATGTACGCGGAGAAGGAAATGAAGAGAAGTTTGTGAATGAGTGCAATTTGGAGGCGTTTAAGGAGTGGGAAAAGGTGCAAAAGAATGCTCAGAATAATACTCCGTCAGAGGAAAAGGAATGATTTACTTAAAAGATTACTCAAAATTGGAAGAGTGCATATCAGAAGAAATTAATAAAGAAAGTAGTTTGCTGCAAAGTATATATAAAGAAACAGGAGATTCCGAGGAGAGAGTAGACAGATTTGCGAAGCTAATAGATGGAGTTTCACAAAGTGATATTCTTGTACTTGATGAAAACGACTGTGCGGCTGGAGAACCTTTTAAGATTGTGACCCAGGGCAATAAGGGAGAATATTGGACGCAACAATATATTGGACTGCTGCAGATAACCTCCGATGGAACGAAAGAAGAGGTTTTTATAAGAAGCCGTTTTGACGTAAATGAGTCATGTGAATTTTCCAAGTATATGTTAAATAAAGCACTGGGTTTGAAGGCAAATATTCTTCAGAAGGTAGAGCCTTCGGTGGGAAGAGGGGAGATTCTGGATTTGATTCTTGCAATTATTTTCGCAATACAAATTGCAAGGGCTTATAGAAAAGGAATCTATCGCAGATATCGAACGTATGAAAACAACGATTCGAAATTAAAAGGAAGAATCGATGTTGCACGCCATATTCGTCTCAATCCGATATTTAACGGAAATATTGCCTATTCCAGTCGAGAATATACTGCTGATAATGATATGAATCGTATGATTCTTACGGCATACACATCATTGCAAAAAAGACAGCCGGGCCTTATGCGTGAATTGGAAAAAAAATACACACCGGTGAAAGATTTTATCTCACAGTTAAAAAATATCATGCAGCCTGTGTCGCGTCAGGAAGCGCGAAAACTGGTTCAGAAGGAACGAAAAAAAATCACGCATGCGGTATATTCGGATTGGGAAAGTGTCCGGAAAACGGCAATTTTGATTTTAAAGTATATGGGAATTGCGCCAGAGGACGATGGGACGAATGTCAATGGTATATTAATTAACATGAATTATATATGGGAAAGATATTTGGTTCAAATTGTAAAGGAGAAAATAGAAAACAAATATCAAATAGAGGGAAAAAAATCATTTGGAACATTTTTCTGTAATGGTCAAAGTATAGAGCTACAGCCTGATTTGGTCATTTCCGATAAAAAGGTCATTTCCGATAAAAACAGACCACTCTTGATCATTGACGCAAAATATAAAAACGAATGGGAAAACGTTGCTTCAAATAAATCAGATAAACCGGAAAGAGAAGACTGTTTTCAGATTATGTCTTATATGTATAGGGCAGAATGCAAGTTTGGCGGGATCTTTTGTCCACAAACTAAAGTACGAGATGATGGAAAAATGAAAGAGTATTCTATTTTTGGTGAGTCCGATAAAGAGGCAATCGTGACTCTTTTTTCGTTACAGATTAATGGAATTCAAGGAAGTAGTAAAGAATTCGCAGAGGAAATGGAAAAAAGAGAAGATGCTCTTTGCGGTGAGATTCTGAAAAAAATAGAAACTCATGAAGAATTGCGGAACCAAGAAATGAAAAAAATAAAAGATATGGCTGTATTCATGAACACAAATGGAATGGAAGTTAAAAAATAGCCTACTATCTTAACGAAAGTGCTTCAAGGATTCAAGAATGGATTGAAGAAAGCAGCATTGTGCAGTAAGCAATGATAAGCTAAAAATGTTGCATAAAAAACATAGAAAAATCATAAGAAGAAAATCAAGTGGCCGGGTTCCGGGGGGGGGCAAAGCCCCCGGCCCGGTCACATCTCTCCCCGCACAATCCGTTCATGCACACTGGCCATGAAATCATCGATCTGTTTTTCATCCGGAATCTCCGGCAGATCGGTGTTTTCTTTGTAAGTGCAAAATAATTCGACGGATTGTGTTGCCCTAAAAA
>NZ_JAQEGR010000026.1:0-20216 GCF_027667425.1 Fusicatenibacter saccharivorans | reverse complement strand
ATACTTCGGGAGATTTTAAGCGGCTCTATGGCTGTAATTTTACCGAAAATCGCCCCGAAACCATACACTAAAACGGGAGGAAGCGCAATATGCCGAGAATGAGCAAAAAGAGGAAGTATGAGCTTTCCTTTTACCTCAATGACCGGGGGCGTGTCACTTACAACGAATTATGCCGGAAATGCCAGCATGGGTGCAAGCAGAGCTTCCGGGCGGTTGTGATTGACTGCCCCTGTTATTTATCCAAACGAGCAAAGAAAAAGGAGGAACACACAGAATGAATTTTGAATTTATGACGATAGACACACCATTGCCGCCCTGTATGCCTTTTCCCAGAGCGTTGACAGGATTTCCAGTCAGCAGCACCGCAAAGGTCATGTACTGCCGGATGCTGGACGCTATGCTCTCCAAAGGGCAGGAGGACGAGAACGGAATCCTCTTTGTCTGCTTCCCTGTCACAGCCATTGCCGCAGTCCTGTCCCGCAGCTCCATGACGGTCAAGCGTTCTCTGAATGAACTGGAAACTGCCGGACTTATCATGCGGGTGCGTCAGGGCATTGGAGAACCAAACCGGATTTATGTGCTGATACCGGGAAAGGAGGACGCTGCCCTTGCCTGATACCTCAAAGCTGGAAAAACTCAATCGGGAGTTGGAAAAAAGCGAAAAGAAACTGCGGAAAGCCATCAATGATGAAAAGGCATTGCAGCACCAGTTGAAACAGCTTACCCGAAAGGAACGGACGCACCGGCTCTGTACCCGTGGCGGTATGCTGGAAAGTTTTCTGCAAGAGCCGGAACGCCTGACAGATGATGATGTCATGCTGTTGTTGAAACTCATTTTTCACAGACAGGACACGCAGGAACTATTGAAAAAACTGCTGGAACGGGAGATGCCGGAACCCCCTTAGTTTACTAAGGGCGCAATTATACACCACCCAAAGGTTGGTGCATTGCGTTCTCCGAAGGCTCCTCGCCGGAGGGCTGTGATTTTCCGCAGTCATGGTCTGCTCCAAATCATACAGGGGACGCTACGCTTCCCCTGCGCTGGCTGTCGCCAGCTACCCTTTTGTGGACTTGCCGCCCGGAAACACCTTGCGCTGCAAGCTGTTCCCGTCCAGCAAGTTTTATCAGTCGAGCTATCCTTATCTACGGTAATTTAGTATAATAAGGTCAAAAAACAGAACGCTATCATTGTGCAACCGATATGCAACTGATAATTGCTTGATAGTTGGTGGTAGCAACACGGTAATTCAGATAGAATAAAGCCAACAAAGAAAGGAGGTCATCCAAATGTTAGTAAACATCATTATGATTGTAGTCGGAATAGTTTTCTCATGTATCTTTGTCGGCTTGCTTATCCTTGTTATTCGTGCATTGCTTAAATATATCCGTACAGAGAAATGAAGCCAACAGCAACATTAGGAGGTGGTCAAATGAAAGTAACCGTATTTATGATAATCGTTGGAATAATTTTCTTATGTATCTTTGTTGGTTTGCTTACCCTTATTGTTCGTGCATTACTCAAATATATCCATTCAAAAGATGTACGGCAGGAAAAATCCGTAGTGAGGAAATCGTTGGGTGAAGCACTCAAAGTACACAGAACACAGTGCAAAATGACGCAGGAATTTGTTGCTGAAACGATTGGTGTTAGCAGGCAGGCTGTTTCAAAATGGGAAAATGGAGTTTCCCATAGTTAAAGATACCACACCAAACATAACAACACCACGCTTATACGGGACTTAGCACACCCCAAAAGAACATACAGAAATCCCCCATAAGCAACAAGGTTTGCTTTATGGGGGATTTCTTGTTTTAATTGTCGTTTTTGATATTATTCAACAGTCTCAATAGAATCCACAATGCTCATTCTTGCAATAGAACGCAGAGGAATTGCCGTTGCAAGCAGGCAGGCCACAATAGAAATAATCGCAGCTTCCACAATCGCCATAACCGGAACAGCGACAAGCTGTAAAGCATCGGTCTGTGCTGCTCCGACAAAGATACAGCAGACATAGCCAAACACTGCTCCAATCACTGACGCAATGATACCGTAATAAGCGCCCTCCCACAGAAATGTTTTATAAAGGCTTGCGGCACTCATTCCAATAGCCCGCTGCATCCCGATTTCACCGACACGAGTATGAATATTGCTGTAAACGGTATTGATGATGTTCAGGATGCCAATGATACCGATAAAGATGATAAGCACCCAGCACAGCATTTTGATCTGTTCAAAGCTTTCTATCATCTCATTGCTGCTTTGGAGATAGGAAAGCCAATGTGTTCCTGGATAATTGCTGCACCAGCTATCCAACCAGCTTTCAAAGGTATCTGTATCGGCGTTATCCTGTAATGTAGGATAGACTTCTGAATAACTGTCGTTTCCGAGCAGTGAACAGTATATTTCGTCATTCACGATGAGTTGAACACCATTCGTAAAGCCATCATTATTGATTGTGATTGCTGTATCGATCAATCCTAATACAGGAAGTGTTCTGTCTCCCAGTTGAATGGTATCACCTACGGTAAGATCAGTCTGCTGAACAGTTGTATCTCCATAAGAAAAGGCAATGGGATTTTTTACAAGGCAGCCTGTTCCATCTTTCAAAGCCTGTTTATCCTGAGCAGACAAGTTAGGAGCATAGATTTGTAATTGTGCTTCATCCACATTTACAAGCTGCAAGGTTTCATGGCTCTGTACGGAAAGATCAGTTTCAAAGGGCAGTATATCACCGGCACCTGGCATAAATACAGAAAGCCGTGTAGTGGAAACACTTTCTACTGCGTCATTTTCCGCTAATGTTTTTACGGCTTCTGATGGGATGCCAACGGTTTCATTTGTAACTGCATAGTCGCTGAAATACATGTCCTGAACGGAACTGCTGGCATCAAGCAGCCCTGTAAAGCTCTGCAAGGCAACAAATACGGTAATACTCATAACCAAAGACAGAATGGTAACTGCTGTTCTTCCACGCCCTCGTTTTAGGTTGAGCCTTGCATAATAGGCTTCAAAATTACGGATGTTGCGGTTCCTTTTTATCCTGCGTTTGATTTTCACAGTCTGCCCCGACATAGCAACAGTAGGAGATACATGGGATGCGTACCGGGCAGCAGGAAAGGCAGCCAGCAGAGCAAACAGAAGTATGACTGCGATACTGGCAAAGAGCATCGGTAGTTTTACCGTACTGGCGGTGTTGATTGCAGAGTTCAATTCGGAAGTGCTGTTTGCCATGAACAGATCGGGATTGAGAAGCCCCGTAGCCGCAATCAATACACCTTTTGCCGACAATATACCGAGCAGCAATCCGATAGGAATACCGGCTCCACAGAGAATCAAAAGCTGCAAAGAAACCAAACGATAGATTTGCCCTCGTTCTCCACCAATCGCACGAAGTGTTCCGTATTCTTTGATGCGTTTTGTGATAGAGATTTTCAGAATGTTGTAGATTACCAGCCCAGCCGCCAGCAAGACCAGAACACCCACCAAAATACACGCCGCAGTCATAAATGAAAATCCCGTACCGGTATCGCTGTCTGCCGCTTCATCATAGGAAATACCAATAGCGTCAAGCAAAACCCAGTTATATTGGATATACCGTTCATCCACGTTCAAATCTTCTGCGAGAGCATAAATGATGCTTTGAAAATTTTGCTTGTCATAAGTCTTAAAATCTGTGGAATAAAGCAGATACTCTTCTGGCAACAGTTCTTCTGCGGTTCCCTCACCGACAATCCCCTCAACCGTACCAGATGCGTAGCCGATATAGCTGCTTTCCAGAATGCCCGTCAATACAAAATCAGCAGAATATTCTAACTCTGACAGCGATCCATCCATAACGGAAACACTCAAATCCAGAGAAACGGTATCGCCAATTACAGCGTCCAATCCAAGATATTGAAGCGCATCCTCCGACAGGGCAATCTCAATCGCTTCCTCTGGTAATCGTCCCTCTTTTACGTTTCCGATTGCCGGGTACATAGATAATGCGTTATCGTGATATTCCCGAAGATATAAAGATAAACTACTGTTGCCTAATGGTGTGCTGCCGATAAAGATCGTATCGCCTACATCATATAGGCGATCATCTTCATGCAGCTTTTGCGCTTGTTCCTTGCCAAGCTGATGAAAGGTTGCATAACGGTTTCCGTTCAGACCCGCCGCCTGCTGAATACGCATGGATTGCAATATACCAATAGACTGACCGATCACTGTCGTCATAATCGTGGACATGATAACTGCAACCAAGATCAGGATTGCCGTGATTTTCTGTGCTTTCAGTTCTTTCCATGCAAGAGCTAAATAAGATTTCATCTTGCTGTCACCTCCGAAAGAACACCGTCCACAATTACAAATTGCCGGTCTGCCATTCTTGCAATGCGGCTGTCGTGAGTGATGATAACAAGCGTTTTCCCCATCTTTTTCCATATGCTTTGCAGCATTTCCATAACCTCGCCGCCGCTCTTGCTGTCCAGATTTCCAGTCGGTTCGTCAGCAAAAATAATATCCGGCTTTGCGATCAGGGCGCGGGCAATCGCTACACGCTGTTGCTGACCGCCGGAAAGTTCATGGGGCAAATGGGTCAGCCGTTCACGAATACCTAACAAATCCGTAAGCTGATTTAGATATACTTCGTCCGGCTGCTTTTTGTCCAGAAGCAGGGGCATGATGATGTTTTCTTTTGCGGTCAGCACAGGGAGAAGATTGAATTGCTGAAAGATAAATCCGATGCGCCGACGGCGAAATGAGGACAGTTCTTTGTCATTAAAACGATAAATGTCTTTTCCATCGTATGTCAGACTGCCGGAAGTCGGCTTGTCCAGTCCAGACAGCAGGTGGAGCAAGGTACTTTTGCCGCTGCCAGATGGTCCCATAATAGAAATAAAATCGCTGGATGCAATTTCAAGGTTGACTTTATCCAACGCAACGACACGGCTCTCGCCGCTGCCGTAGATTTTCGATAGTTCCTTTGCTTCAATGTTCATAAAAAACACTCTCCTTGTTTATAATATAAGGAGAGTGTAAAACAGAAATCTCAAAAAACGCTCAAGGTTTCTGATTTATTTGGAAAGAAGCAGTAGCCGTTGCGCCATAACTTTTGCTGTTTTCCAGTGTAAGTGTTCCTCCATGCTTCAGACATAGTATCTGGCTGCTGTATAGCCCCATACCAAAGTGTGCGGAGTCTTCTTTCATTTTTCCAAACGGTTTCGGGCCGCTTTGTATTAACTCCACAGGATAGCCTGGCCCATCGTCTGTAACTGATAGATGCAAGAAGTTTCCTTTCCGTTCCAAATGAATTTCAATTTTACTCTTTGCAAACCGAGCCGCATTTCCAATTAGATTTTCAGCAACGGTTAAAACCAATCCATGATCTAATTGTATTGTCCCCTTATCAGGTGCGGAAACAGACGGTTCTAATGCTCCTGCAAGAATTTTTGCTGTTTCCTCTAATTCAGAATGTAGCAGTGAATAGGAATACTCGTTTATCCGCACCGGCATTTGTTCTAATCGTTGGATGCTACTCATAGCTTCTGCATACTGTTCAATCCGTAATGTATAGCTTTCCAATCTGTCAATGGCTTGTTCATCTGCTGTTCCCTGCCGCAGTAATTTTATAGTTCCCTTTAAGACCGTGATCGGATTGCGCAAGTCATGGGAAAAGGCGGCATTTAGCCTTTTCCGTTCTTCTGCCTGCCGCCACAGTTCCTGATTTGATTTCAGAAGTTCTTCGCGCATAGTATCAAAGGCGGTGCAGAGCTGCCCCAATTCATCATCAGAATGGACAGGCATAGAAAAGTCAAGGTCATGGTTCCGAATCCGTGAAATCCCATTCCGTAGCGTGGAGATCGGCTGTTTCAATTTGATATGATAATATAATATGCCGGATAGAGCCAGCCCGCCCATAGGGAGAACAATGCAGGACACAATTTGAATGATTCCAAGCATGGACAATATATTTTGCTGGGTCTCTGTGGGGGTTTCCATTTTAACGATTGAACCGTCTGCTAAAATTTCTATTCCACCGGAGGGAAAGTTGCTGCTGATTGAATTGCATATCATAAAGACTAAGCCTAACATCAGGAGAGCCACCAAAACACAGGAAGCAGATAGGACGAGAAAAGTTTTCTTTAATTCCATATTTTTCAGACGTTCCACCGATAACCACACCCCCAAACTGTATCAATATAACTGTGAAGCGTACAAGCAGCCAGCTTCGCCCGGATTTTCCTGATATGTTCCATGACAGTATCACTGTTACCCTCGCCGTCAAGTCCCCACACTGTTTCATAAATACGCTCCCGGTCAAATACCTGTCCGGCATTCAGCGAAAGCAGCTCCACAATATCAAATTCCCTTTTTGATAAAGCAACAGGTTCACCCGCCACTGTGACGGTTCGGGCTGAATAATCAATCGTCAGTTCACCAAAGAAGCGAATTGTCGCTTTATTCCTGTGTCGCTGCTCCCTCCTCAGATGTGCGGCAACTCTCGCCCCTAATTCGTCCAAATCAAAAGGCTTAATGATATAATCGTCGGCACCTGCCTGAAAGCCGATGATTTTATCGGCAGATTCGACCCTTGCCGTCAAAAAAAGAATGGGGCAAGTAATAAGCTCCCGAATTTTCTGACAAAGGGTCAATCCGTCTATGTCCGGCATATTGATGTCGAGCAGGATTAAATCGGGCTGTCTTGCTAATTTTTGAAGTGCTTCATTTCCGCAATAAGCGGTCAACACCTCATATTGAGAAGAAAAATAACTCGCCATCATATCTACAATTCCCGGTTCATCATCAACAATAAGAAGCCTTTGTTTCATGCTATCATCTCCATTTGCAATTCATAATATTTATCGTAACAGCCAAATCTCAAAAAACGCTCAAACTTTTGCCGTCAGGAAAGTATAAAATCAATAGACTGATAAATTTATTATAATATTACTCTGCTGATACAGCCAGTCCGTAAATTCTTTCGGGCTGGCTGTCTTTTCTTTTACAGCCTTTTTTCTCTTCAATGCTTCTTTCTTGAACGCTTCAAAAGCAGTCAGCATTTCTTCCAGCTGGTCAGCCGGGAATCCCGCTGTCCTCTTCGCTTTGTTGATCTTATTGCGCCAGTTCTGGCATTCATTTTTATAAAGCAGGTCATAGTTATTTTCTCTTGCCCTCTCGTCAAATTCCCGCTTGTTTTGAAGCGCCTGTGCTTTTCGGCAATTGTCGCTGCACAGCTCATACCGCTGGCTCTTTGCCAGAAAATATTTTCCACAAACCTTGCACCGCCGGAAGCAAAGCCCCCAGTCATTCAGCCTGTTCAGATAATAGGTAATCAACGGGTAGAGGGACGCATAGGCAGACACACATTCTTCTGTGCGCCGGTTGTCCGGGAACCAGAGGTCAAGCCGGGTATCTTCTGACGGTGCGCCTTTGAAATAAAGGCTGCCAGCTTGAAAATGTTTCGGTTTTCCTGTCTCCCTGTCAAAGCTCATGGTTTCGTTATGGAATACACCGGTCAGGCTGCTCATTTTATCCATGAAGCGGTCACAGGCAGCGTTACGGTCACGGGGTTCTCTGGCAAGCAGATAGCTGTTCCAGATACGGAACGCCACATACATTTTCAGAGGGTCGTTGCTAAGATATTTCTCCCAAAGAAATTCGCTTGCCGCCTGCTCCAGCTCCGGCTGTTCCCATCGGTTGGAGTGGAGGGCTTGCCGCAGCGGAGAAAGCCCGTATAAGTTCCAGTCTCTGTCCGTGTCACGCTCAAAGTTTATCAAAAAAGTTCCCAGTGGGCGTGTCATATCACAAAGCACCTCTGCGTTTTGGCTCCCGTTCAAACGGAAGCGGATCTGCTGTTCTTCCCCAATCAAAATCCGTTCTTTCATTTTCTTCCTGTCCAGCGTCAGGACAAACAAAATCCTTTCAAAACATGGCTCATGCCGTATAAATTGATTCTCCATCCCTATCCCCTGCCTTTGTTTATGGTAATTATATAATTTAGTTATATCCATTACACTCATGGTATCGCAGAAGCATTGTTTTGTCAAGGATAGTCCGCTATGATGATTGCAGTTGGTAATTTCGTACCAAACAGTACTTTGACAAGTGAATGACCGTCCAAAAAGGATATGACCGGCAGGAGAAGTGACGCATCCGGCGCACCAATGCAGGGAAACACCGCAGGAATGGGGCAGGAAAACGGATTTTGGGGAGAACGGCAACAGGAAGCATTTTAACCTATTTGATTTATGGGAGGAACAGAATGAACGATAAAAAGAGATTGAACAGCTACGAGGATTTACCGCTGGTTCTGGATGTGGCGGACATCCAGCGGATTATGGGAATTTCAAGAGCGAGCGCCTATGAGCTGGTACACACCCCCGGCTTTCCGGCGTTCCGCAGGGGCAGGCTTATCAAGGTCAGCAAGATTGCTTTCTTTGAATGGATGGCAAAAGGCTCCGAAACCGTACCGGGAAGTGACAAATAAGCGTGAGGTATCATTCCCTGACTGCAATACTGCCGCACTTTCCAAAGGGGCATACAGAGGGAAAAACCTTAAAAATGATACCGAGACGCTACACCAAAACAGCCTATCTGCGTACATCAGATAGAAACGGAGAAAGGAGCCGGTTATGGCAAGAATGAGCAACAAGCGACGGCTGGAATGGTCTTTCTTCTTAAATGACCGCAGCCGTATCACTTACAACGAACTGTGCCGGAAATGCCAGCACGAATGTAAACAGAGCTTCCGGGCGGTTGTGGTTGACTGCCCGAAGTATCTTTCCAAGCGTTCCAAGAAAAAGGACAAGACTGCCGGAAACGGCAAAATCCCTTAGGAACTAAGGGCGCACTTCTATACATAGTCTAAAGACCATGTATCGTGCGTCCTGCGGAGCTTACCTCTGCCGCTGATAAAATCAGCAATCCGAGGTCTGCGTTCGCTTTGCTCCGACAAGGTGGCTACACCCCCTTGCGCCGCTAAAGCGGCTATCCCCTGTGTACCCGCCGCAAAGAGAAATCCGCTCTGTGGTTTTCCCTTTTCATCGGGCTTTATAGAAGCACTGACACAGACTGTCTGCGGATGGTCTTTCTTTATCTTATAAGCAAAGGATGTGAGAACATGGAAAAATCTTTGGAACAGTTAAAGCAGGAATATGAAAAAACCACTGTCCTGCTGGAACGGGAAAAACGGAAAATGCAGCGTTTGAAAAACCGGCAGGCGTATCTGGAAAGCGGTTCCCGGAAACAGAGGACGCACCGGCTGATTACCCGTGGGGCAGCCGTTGAGAGCATTGTGCCACAGACAAAGGAGCTGACCGAAACGGAATTTTATTCCCTCATGGAAAGCATTTTGAATCTGCCGCAGGCGGAGCCTTTCATCCGGTCTGCCGCAGAAAACCACGCCCGTATTTCCGGGCAGGAGAAAGGCGGTGACTAAGGATAGCACTTTATCATTTTTCAATCGCACAGATAAAGCGCAGCGCCGGTCAGAGCGCCATTGCAAGCGCAGCCTACCGAGCCGGGGAGCGTCTTTACAGCAGCTACTATGGAGAAGTCAGCGACTACACCAAAAAGGGCGGCGTGATCGCTTCGGAAATCATGCTGCCGCCCCATGCGCCGGAAATATATCTTGACCGGGCGACCCTCTGGAATGCTGTGGAGAACTGCGAGAAACATCCAAAAGCACAGCTTGCCTATTCATTTGATATTGCCATGCAGAATGAATTGACGCTGGAAGAAAACATGGAGCTGGCGAGGAAGTTCGTGCAGGAGCAGTTTGTGGCAAAAGGCATGATTGCCGATCTTGCTTTTCACAGTCCGGAGAAAGAGGACGGCGGTATCCCAAACCCGCATTTCCATGTGATGACAACAATGCGCCCTTTGAACCCGGATGGCACATGGGGACAAAAACAGCGGCGGGAATATCTTCTTGATGAAGATGGAAACCGAATCCGGGATAAAAATGGCGATTATATGTTTAATGCTGTCCACACAACAGACTGGCACGAGCCGGAAACACTGGAACACTGGCGGGAGCAGTGGGCGGCTGCCGTTAATACAAAATTTGAGGAAAAAGGACTGGATGTGCGTATCGACCACCGTTCCTATGTGCGGCAGGGGCTTGACCTGATACCTACTGTCCACGAGGGAGCTAATGTCCGGCAGATGGAAGCAAAGGGCATCCGCACCGAGAAAGGGGAACTGAACCGCTGGATTAAAGCCACCAACCGGCTCATGCAGGATGTGAGGAAGAAGATCAAAGCCCTGTTTGTCTGGATGGCAGAGGTAAAAGAAGAACTTTCCAAACCACAGACACCGAACCTTGCCGACCTGCTGATCGCTTATTACAACCAGCGCAACGCAGGGGCATGGAGCAATAAAGCCAGAACCGGAAACTTAAAGCAGTTTGCCGAAGCCGTCAATTATCTGACGGAAAACAAGCTGCTCACATTAGAGGATTTGCAGGAGCGTCTTTCCTCTGTCAGTGAAGAATTTGAAGCATTAAGCGGCTCCATGAAAAAGAAATCTGCCAGGATAAAGGAATTGCAGGAATTGATACGGGAGGGCGAGAATTACCAGCGGCTAAAACCTGTCCATACGGAATTGAACAATATCAAGTTTAAGAAACAGAGGGAGAAATTTGAAACATCCCACGATGCGGAGTTACGGCTGTTTTATGCCGCCCGCCGTATTCTGAAAGAAAAACTGGACGGAAAACCCATTGCCCTGAAAGCATGGAAACAGGAATACGCACAGTTAAAAACAGAGTATGCCGAACTGTCTCCGCAGCACAAGCCACTCCGGGAGGAAGTCATACGGCTGCGGCAGGTGCAGAACGCCGTAGATACCGCACTGCGCCGGAGGGAGCAGCCACAGGAAGTACAGAGAAAGAAACATGAGATGGAGCTATGATATAACCGGCAGCTTTACCGCTACCGGTATTTTTACGGAGGGAGCATTTGAATGTATTTGAAGCGGTGAAACAGTCTGTTACCACACGGCAGGCTGCTTCATTCTATGGAATCCGGGTGGGGAGAAACGGCATGGTCTGCTGTCCATTCCACAATGACCGCACGCCCAGCATGAAAGTGGACAGCCGCTTTTACTGCTTCGGCTGCGGGGCTTCCGGGGATGTGATCGACTTTGCCGCTTTGCTGCATGGATTGGGGAAACGGGAAGCTGCGGTCAGGCTTGCGGAGGACTTCGGCGTTTCCTATGAGAAATCCGGCAATGCGCCGCCAGATAGGAAGCGTCACAACAGGTCACAGCCCCGGCAAAAATCAGCGGAGCAGAGATTTCAGGAAACGGAACGGTATTGTTTCCGGGTGCTATGCGATTATCAGCGCCTGCTGGAGCATTGGAAAACAGCATACGCCCCACAGCCGCAGGATGCCATCTGGCATCCTCTTTTTGTGGAAGCGTTGCAGAGGATAAGCTACACAGAATACCTTTTGGATATTTTGTTATACGGAGAAATAGAAGAAAAAGCGGCATTGATCGCCGCACAGGGAAAGGAGGTGCTGCGGCTTGAACAGCGAATTTCAGAGCTTGCCGCCGGAAACGCAGGAAGCGGTCAAAAGGACGATGGACACAATGGAACCGGCGCAGACACCGGAAGAAATCCGGGAGACATTAGAGGGGACGCAGAAAGGCGGCGTGAAGAACAGCATCCGAAACTGCCTGACGGTGTTCCAGCGTGACCCGCTGTTTCGTGGGGCGCTGCGTCTGAACCTTTTGACGGAGCAGATTGACATTGTGAAGCCGCTAGGCTGGGAGCGCACCAGTACCACGCTGACCGACATGGACATGAACTACCTGCTTTTGTATCTGGAAGAAAATTACGGGCTTATCAGCGAGAAAAAGGTGCAGAGCGCCATCAAGATTGTTGCCAATGAAAACCGCTACCATCCGGTCAGGGATTACCTGAACAACCTGCAATGGGACGGCACAGAGCGCATCCGTTATGCCCTGCATCACTTTCTGGGAGCCGATACGGACGAATACACTTATGAAGCCTTGAAACTGTTCCTGATGGGAGCCATCCGGCGGGTATTCAGACCGGGGAGCAAGTTTGAGGTCATGCTCTGTCTGGTTGGTGGTCAGGGAGCCGGGAAATCTACCTTTTTCCGGCTGCTGGCAGGCAGGGACGAATGGTTTTCAGACGATTTGAAGAAGCTGGACGATGAAAATGTGTACCGCAAGCTTCAAGGGCATTGGATTATCGAGATGTCGGAGATGATCGCCACAGCCAACGCCAAGAGTATTGAGGAAATCAAGTCATTCTTAAGCCGCCAGAAAGAAACCTACAAAGTGCCGTATGAGACACATCCGGCAGACCGGCTGCGGCAATGTGTATTTGGAGGGACGACCAACCGGCAGGACTTTTTACCCCGTGACCGCACCGGCAACCGGCGCTTTCTCCCCGTGACGGTGTACCCGGAACGGGCGGAGGTTCACATACTGGACGATGAAGCGGCGGCGAGGGCGTATATCGAACAGATGTGGGCGGAAGCCATGACGGTTTACCGCAGTGGGAAGTATAAGCTGTCATTCAGCATGGAAATGAACCGATACCTGAACGCCCATCAGCAGGACTTCATGCAGGAGGACACACAGGCTGGCATGATCTACGCCTATTTGGAGGACTACACCGGCGACAGGGTATGTTCCAAGCAGCTTTATGAGGAAGCGCTGGGGAACTTAAATTCCCCGGCAGACTGGGAGACACGGGCAATCTGCGAGATTATGAATACCGGCATTGCGGGCGGCATCATACAGGGCTGGGCAGCCTACAAAAGCCCGAAGCGGTATAAGAAATACGGTTCTCAAAAAGGCTGGGAGCGTGTCAACCAAGACCCGCCGGAGGGGGACGGTTTTCAGGAAATCACGGAAGAAGAAGCCCGGCAAATGGAACTGCCATTCTGAAAAGCCACCGGTTGACAGTTTGGTTAACGCTTCGGTTGACAGCCGGTTGACGGGGAAAAGCCTGATATTTGGGGCATTTCTCTCCTTTGTCAACCATGTCAACCAAGAAATCAAAGAAAAAGTAAAAAGTAATCATAGAGCGCCTATGGATTGTTTTCAAAGTCTTTTCTGCCGGTTGACACAGTTTGGTTGACATGGAGACAGTCTGCGGCTGTACACCTGCCTGACATTCCCTTGTCGGGCATATTTCATTTATGGAGGTAACTGCCTATGGCAAAAAGCAAAAACGAGAGCAATAACAAAAACAGCGGCACCCTGCTTACCGAAAAAGACGGCACCCAGTATTTTGTCATGGGGAAAGTCCGTATCAAAGTATCGGAGCATTTCGCACAGGATGGGAAGCCGCTTGACAGTCTGCTGGAAGATGTGATCCAGCACGCTGCCGCCGCTTCCTGAAAAAATACGGAATAACGACTGTCAATCAGCCCACGCTTATGATATACTTGTACCAGCGAGTATTGTATAAGCGTGGGTTGTTTCTTTTAGAAGGAGGATTTTTAACCGTGAAACAACCATACAATACAACGATTTATAACACTGCACTATATTTGAGATTGAGCCGTGACGATGAATTACAGGGGGAAAGCGGCAGTATCCAGACCCAGCGCATGATGCTTAGGCAGTATGCCGCAGAGCATGGGCTGACCGTTGTAGACGAGTACATTGACGATGGATGGAGCGGGACAAATTTCGAGCGTCCAAGTTTCCAAAGGATGATTGATGACATCGAGGACGGGAAAATCAACTGCGTTGTCACAAAGGATTTATCCCGTCTGGGAAGAAACTATATCCTGACCGGTCAGTACACGGAAATCTATTTCCCCAGCAAGGGAGT
This sequence comes from Fusicatenibacter saccharivorans, assembly GCF_027667425.1. Lineage (NCBI taxonomy): Bacteria > Bacillati > Bacillota > Clostridia > Lachnospirales > Lachnospiraceae > Fusicatenibacter > Fusicatenibacter saccharivorans. Next base: position 6,411 of record NZ_JAQEGR010000026.1, on the reverse strand, counting down.
ACGCTACATTGCCATCAATGACAATGTGGACACCATCAACGGAGAAAGCGAGCTTGCCCCGTTCTTAAACATCCTGAATGAAATGCACGCCCGACAGACCAGCAAAAAGGTCAAGGCTGCCATGCACACAAGATTTGCCAATGGCGCACACTATGGAGCCTATGCACCGCTGGGCTATGTAAAAGACCCGGACAAAAAAGGTCATCTTCTGATCGACCCGGAAACACGCTGGATTGTAGAGAAGATTTTTGACCTTGCCGTACACGGGAGGGGTGCCGCCAGCATTACACGGATTCTGGTGGAAGAAAAAGTACCTACCCCCGGCTGGCTGAACTATGAAAGATATGGGACTTTCGCCAATATCTACGCCGGTGCGCCCGCAGAAAAAGCCTATGCGTGGACGATAGCACAGGTCAAGAGCATTTTGAAAGAGGAAACCTACATCGGTCACAGCGTTCACAACAAGCAGAGCAACATTTCATTCAAGAACAAGAAAAAGGTGCGGAAGCCGCAGGAAGAATGGTATCGTGTGGAAAATACCCACGAAGCCATCATTTCCGAAGAAGTGTTCCAAAAAGTTCAGGAGCTGATTGCAAGCAGACGCAGACGACAGAAGAATGGCACAACGCAGATATTTTCCGGGCTGGTAAAATGTGCGGACTGCGGATGGTCATTGGCTTATGGTGTAAACAGCCAGAACAAAAATCCCTATGCACACTACCATTGCAGTAAGTACGGACAGGGATTACGCCAGTGTTCCATGCACTATATCCGCTATGATGTACTGTATGCCTATGTGCTTGCAAGACTGCAATACTGGTCTATGATGGTACAGAAAGACGAGGACAAGCTGCTGAAACGGCTGCTCAATGCCAGCGACAGGGAAAGAAACTCTGCGAAGAAAAAGCAGGCTGCGGAGCTGAAAAAGGCAGAGAAGCGTAAAGCCGAGGTTGACGGGCTGTTTGCTAAAATGTATGAGGACTGGTCTGCCGGACGCATAACCGAGTATAACTTCAATATGCTGTCCGAGAAGTACCAGAACGAGCAAAAGGAACTTGAAACAAAAATAAGACAGCTTCACGAAACGATGGAAGCCGCCGTACAGACCGCAGCGGATGCTGAAAAGTGGATTGCCCTAATGAAACAGTATGTCAACCCTGTGGAGCTGACCGCCGAACTTCTGAACACTCTAATTGAAAAAATAACCGTCCACGAAGCTGTCAAGGGCGAGGACGGAAGTCGTGAGCAGGAAGTAGAAATCTACTACCGCTTCATCGGCAAAATCGACTGACCTTTCTTTTTTACCCAACAATATCTTTAATTAAGGGAAACGGGAACATCCGACCCTTCCACATCAAATCTTTTTGCACTTGCAAAACTTTACGGTATTTCTGTTGAAGAATTACTAAAAGAAGTTGAATAATCTTCATGCAGATATTTTATTTCATCATCGGGCCACCCTGACCCGAACTTTCAAAACTGAATACCAGCCGCCCACCGGCGGCACCACCGAGCAGGAAATCTGAAAAGGTCTCCTGCTTTTTTTCTGCCCCAAATGAGGTGGTAAAACGCCACCCCATCCACCAATTACCGAAAGGAGGGACACGAAATGCCCTGCCCACACAACGAAATCACGATTGTTCAGCGCAGCCAGCGACAGTCTGCGGTTGCCGCCGCTGCTTACCAAAGCGGCGAAAAGCTGTTCTGTGAATACGACCAGCAAGTGAAGCACTACCCGGAAAAGCGTGGTATTGTCCACAATGAAATCTTGCTTCCGGCAAATGCCCCACGGTCGTATGCAGACCGCAATACTTTATGGAACGCCGCCGAAGCGGTGGAGAAGCAATGGAATTCCCAGCTTGCAAGGCGGTGGGTGCTTACCATCCCCAGAGAGATACCGCCCGACCAGTACGCCGCCCTTGTCCGGGATTTCTGCAATCAGCAGTTTGTTTCCAAAGGAATGTGCGTGGATTTTGCCATCCATGACAAAGGGGACGGAAACCCTCACGCTCATGTCATGCTGACTATGCGGGCAATGGATGAACATGGGAAATGGCTTCCCAAGAGCCGCAAGGTTTATGACCTTGACGAGAACGGGGAACGGATAAAACTTCCGTCCGGCAGATGGAAAAGTCACAAGGAAGATACGGTTGACTGGAACGACCGCAAGTATTGTGAAATCTGGCGGCATGAATGGGAGATCATCCAGAACCGCTATCTGGAAGCCAACAACCGCCCGGAGCGGGTGGATCTCCGTTCTTATGAAAGACAGGGGCTTGATATTATCCCTACCGTCCATGAGGGTGCTGCTGTCCGGCAGATGGAAAAGCGAGGGATTCAGACCAACATCGGAAATCTGAACCGGGAAATCAAAGCCGCCAACAGCCTGATGAAGTCTATCCGGCAGCTTATTAAAAATCTCAAAGGCTGGATTATCGAGCTTAGTGAAAAACGAAAAGAACTGCTTGCGGAAAAAGCTGCGGAGGAAGCGGTATTTCTTCCCAATCTGTTGATGAAGTACATGGAGGTACGAAAGGCAGAACGGAGCGACTGGACACGGGCGGGACAAAACCGTGGAACTTCCAAAGACTTAAAGGCAGTCAGCGAAGCCCTGTCCTATCTTCAGAGAAAGGGACTTTCCACCGTGGAGGATTTGGAAAACTTTATAGAAACGTCCGGGAAATCTGCCGCCGACTACCGAAAGCAGATGAAGCCAAAGGAAACCCGCAGCAACGTGATTGACGCTATCCTTGCCGCCCGGACGGACTGTAAGGAATGTAAGCCCGTTTATGAGAAATACCAGAAGATATTTTTCAAGAAAACTAAGGAAAAATTCAAGCTGGAACACCCGGAGGTTGCCCGGTTTGAGAAAGCCAGTGCCTACCTTGCCAAGCACCCGGATGATAAGGACAGCACGAAAAAGGAGCTTTTGCAGGAACAGGCGAAGCTTGTGGGCGAAATCGCAGACTTGAAAGTACCGTTGACCGAGGTGCAGGAAGATTTGAAGAAGCTGCGGGACATCCGCTACTGGGTACGGAAAGCCACACCCGGCACAGAGGAAAGCAAAGAGCCGCCCAAGAAGCAGCCCCTCAAAGAAGTCTTGCAGGATAAGGCTGACGAGAAGAAAGCACAGAAAAACGCCCCGGCGCAGACGAAACACAAACAACAGGATATGGAACTTTAACAGGCACTTGCCATTTTCAGATTGAGAATGATAAGTGCCTTTTCTTTTTTACAAGGAGGAATTGATTTGAATGTATTTGAAGCTGTGAAGCAGTCCGTTACGACAAGACAGGCTGCGGAGCATTACGGAATCCGGGTAAACAGAAACGGGATGGCTTGCTGCCCGTTCCACAACGATAAGACCCCCAGCATGAAGCTGGACAAGCGTTTCCACTGCTTCGGATGTGGTGCAGATGGGGATGTGATTGATTTTGTAGCTGCCCTGTACGGGCTGGGGAAAAAGGAAGCCGCCGCACAGTTGGCGAGTGACTTCGGGCTTGCCTATGAGGACTGGAAGCCACCGGGCAGGGCAAGGAAGCCCAAGCCCCGGCAGAAATCCCCGGAAGAACAGTTCCGGGAAGCAAAGGCACATTGCTTCCGTGTCCTTGCCGATTATCTACACCTCTTACGGGTATGGAAAACCGACTATGCCCCGCACTCCCCGGAGGAAGCGTTTCATCCCCGGTTCGTGGAAGCCTTGCAGAAGCAAGCCCATGTGGAATATCTGCTGGATGTGCTGCTGTTCGGGGAGACAGAGGAAAAAGCGGTTTTGATTATGGACTACGGAAAGGATGTGATACAGCTTGAACAGCGAATGGCAGAGCTTGCAGCCGCAGACGCAGCAAGAACTAAAAAACACCATGAACGCCATGCAGCCGCCCCAGAGCGTTGAGGAAGTAAAGGCAACTCTGGAAACCACCGAGAAAGGCGGCGTCCGCCAGAGCATACGGAACTGCCTGACCGTATTCCAGCGTGACCCTGTGCTTGCCGGGGCAATCGCCTACAACATCCTGACCGACCGCAAGGACATCATAAAGCCCATCGGTTTTCACAGAGAAAGCACAGCCCTGACCGATACGGACATGAAGTATCTGCTTCTCTATCTGGAGGAAACCTACGGGCTTACCAGTGAGAAAAAGATTGAAACCGCCATCGGGATTGTGGCGAATGAGAATAAGTACCACCCCATCCGGGATTTTCTGAACAGCCTTGCATGGGACGGGACTGAGCGCATCCGCTTCTGTCTGCGGCACTTTCTGGGAGCTGATGTGGACGATTACACCTATGAAGCCTTGAAGCTGTTCATGCTGGGGGCGATTACAAGGGCATTTAAGCCCGGAAGCAAGTTTGAAATCATGCTGTGTCTGGTAGGCGGTCAGGGGGCTGGCAAATCCACCTTCTTCCGGCTGCTGGCAGTCCGGGACGAGTGGTTTTCCGATGATTTGCGGAAGCTGGACGATGATAACGTGTACCGCAAGCTGCAAGGTCACTGGATAATTGAAATGTCGGAAATGATGGCAACCGCCAATGCCAAGAGCATTGAGGAAATCAAGTCCTTTCTAAGCCGCCAGAAAGAGGTTTACAAAATTCCCTATGAAACTCACCCGGCAGACCGCCCCCGTCAATGCGTGTTCGGCGGCACTTCCAACGCCCTTGACTTTCTCCCCCTTGACCGTTCCGGCAACCGCCGATTTATCCCGGTCATGGTGTACCCGGAGCAAGCCGAGGTTCACATTTTGGAGGACGAAGCCGCTTCCAGAGCCTATATCAGCCAGATGTGGGCGGAAGCAATGGAGATTTACCGAAGCGGCATGTTCAAGCTGTCATTCAGCCCAGCCATGCAGCGGTATCTCAAAGAACACCAGCGGGATTTTATGCCGGAGGACACCAAAGCCGGGATGATACAGGCTTACCTTGATAAGTACACCGGGGAAACGGTCTGCTCCAAGCAGCTCTACAAGGAAGCCTTAAACCACACCTTTGATGAGCCGAAGCAATGGGAAATCCGGGAAATCAACGAGATAATGAACCAGTGCATTACCGGGTGGAACTACTTTTCCAATCCGAGGATGTTTGCGGAATACGGCAGACAAAAGGGCTGGGAGCGTGAAATCCCGGCAACGGACACCGACAACCCGCCCGAAAAATCTATGGACGGTTTTGTGGAGGTCACAGAGCAGATGGAGCTTCCATTCTGAAAATGACAGCCCGTTGCCGACTTCGTTGCTATCCCGTTGCCGAGCCGGTTGCCGGGGAAAATCCCTTATTTCCGGGCTTTTTCCCTCTCTGACAACCAAAACAACAGAAAAATAAAAGAAAAGTATAAATAGTAATCAACGCCAGATTGAGATTGTTTGCAAGGTCTTTTGAAGCCCGTTGCCGGACTTCGTTGCCGACCGTTCTCTGTCTGGCTATTTTCATGTATGGAGGATAACTGCCTATGGCGAAAAATAAGACCAAGATTGAAGTGACAACCGTATTTGACGGGGAACTGGACGCCACCGATGTGTTCGTCAGCCTGATTTCCCAGAAATACGGCAAAACAAATACAAAAGAATATCTTGCTAAAAAGAAAGATTTGAAGTATAATGAAGATGAGGTTCAACAGAGCCAGATACCGTCTGGATTGTGTGGGTAAATGGCTATGATGAACGAAATGGAATACAGAACAATCGGTTCAGCACTTGCCGGGGGCTATCGTGCGGCGGTCTATTGCAGGCTGTCAAAGGACGATGACCTGCAAGGCGAAAGTGCCAGTATCGCAAACCAGCGTGATATGCTGGAAAAATACTGCGAAAAGCAGGGATGGGAGGTTGTGGCAGTCTATCAGGACGATGGCTTCACAGGTCTTAATATGGAGCGTCCTGATTTACAGAGAATGTTGAGAGCCATTGAGCGCAGGCAAATCAACCTTGTCATCACGAAAGACCTCAGCCGACTGGGGCGTAACTATTTGCAAACAGGGCATTTGATTGAGGACTTTTTCCCAAGGAACGGTGTCCGCTATATCGCCATGAATGACGGTATCGACACCTTGCGGGATAACAACGATATTGCCCCGTTCAAAAATATCCTGAACGAGATGTATAGCAAGGATATTTCCAAGAAAGTCCATTCCTCTTATCTTCTGAAAGCGCAGAAAGGACAGTTTACCGGGTGTCTTGCCCCGTTTGGGTATCGGAAAGACCCGGAGGACAAAAACCATCTGCTCATTGACGAGGAAACCGCCCCGATTGTGCGGCTGATTTTCGGATATGCCCTAAACGGTCATGGTCCGAACTATATCCGCAGACGGCTGGAGGAAGAAAAAATCCCCTGCCCCACATGGTGGAACCGGGAACGGGGGCTTCGCAATACCCGCACCAAATGGGAAAAGAAAGACCCGGAAAACGGGCGGTATATGTGGGA
>NZ_JAQEGR010000025.1:0-22277 GCF_027667425.1 Fusicatenibacter saccharivorans | reverse complement strand
ACTTGAAGTGAATAAAAAGGTACTCGTATTCTACCGTTTACATGTTTTCTATGCAGTTATCATACCATATCTGTCTGGTTACGTCTAATTGCTAATTTTTTTGAGTGGCTATAGGATTTTCTTATAGTAAAAGGCCAGTGCCGCATTCTCTGCAAATGAGCACTGGCCTTGTTTTCGGCGCTTTTTGTTTTTCAGATTTTTCCTTCCCGGCGCAGATACGCCAGAAAGCCGTTGCATCCCTCCACGACATCGCGGTACGTCGCCTCAAAATCTCCCGTATACCACGGATCCGCAATATCGCGGCCGGAACCGGTGAAGGAAAGAAATTTGTAAACCTTTCCATCCGGATCATTTTTCAGCATCCGGTTCAGATTGCGGATATTCGCGGTATCCATGCCGATGATGTAGTCGGCGCGCTCGTAATCCTTCCATGTAATCTGCTTTGCGTGATGCGGCACGAGCGGAATGTGCTCCTCGCGCAGTTTATTGACTGTCCCGTAGTGCGGCGGATTGCCGATCTCCTCGCGGCTGGTGGCGAAGCTGTCGATTTCAAAATTGTGGGCAAGGCCGAGGGAATTTACTTTGTGGGTGAATACGCTCTCAGCAAGAGTCGAGCGGCAAATATTGCCGTGGCAAACAAATAGTATTTTTATCATGTTCTTATATCTCCTTAAATCGTCACATTTCCTTGTATTTGAAAGTTCTTTACAATTTTCATTTTTCTTATAGTTTCTGTATCTTCTTATAAACCCTCATATTTTGGCTATCAAAAGTTGTAAAATAGGTATTAATATATATACTCTTCTTTTAATTTTTCTTTCGGTATGATAACCATTGGCACATCTGTTTCTCCTTCTTTCCAATATGGCACATAAAACACCGCTGCTTCAACACCCAAAACTTCCATTTGAGCTACAAATCCTTTTAATTGATACTGAGATACCCCTCTAACCACCCAATTTTCTGCATCTAGTAATTTTTCCCTCATTTTTTCTGCAATTACTTTAGAATAGAAGAATGGTACTATCGGCTTTCCTTCTGGCAAAGAAAAATAGGTTCCTGTTATTTCACCTGATTGTATTTCCATTAATGTCCAGAAAGGAGCCCCTTGAGTGGCTTCATCTGGAAGAAATGCCTCTTTAATTACACCAGCAACTATTTCTCCTAAAGAAGGTAAGTCTTTTGTTTCCATTAAATGAATGCCATTGGATTCTGCAAATTGTTTTGCGCCTTCTTGATAACCTGATTTAGCCACCATCATCCCCGAAATATTATTCAAATCATTTAATTTTGACAAAAACTCTCCCACCTCACCTTTACTTACAGGAGTATTCCAATCTTTGCATTCTATAGCAATACGATGTCTCATATTCAAATGCTGAAATTCATAGTATACATCAAACTCATGCTTAACTCCCGATTTTCCTATTACTGATACATTAGATGATACCATTGCACCTTCATCCATAAAATCCAACAATTTTTGATATACAAATTGTACATAATTTTCCAATTCTTTTCCTGCCTTCATACTGTTTTTTCCTCGTATTATATCTTCATATCGAAATATCTTTTAAAAGTTGTAAAACTCTCCCTATTTTACAACTAACCGATTACATGCTTGTTCACTTTATTCCTAAAACAGCGTATCAATATTCAAGTCTTGATATGCTTCTGTTTCACTAATTAGCATTTGTAAAAACTCATAAGTTCTTATCTGCGTACAATATCTTTTAGAAAGTTTATCTCCAAAATCTAATGTAATATAGACTTTCTTACGCTTTGAAAAATATACATCACAATGAGTAATATATTTTACCATTCTAGTGGCATTAGCACTAATTTTACAATAAGAATTCGGAGCAACAAAAAATTCAATATTATCTGCTAGCAAATCATCTTGAATGTCTAACATTTCTATAACACAAAATGATTTTCTACTCCATTTTCCACTATACAAAATTATACGATTTATAAACTGTCCTTTTTGACTATTGTTCGTTACAACAAATGTAGGTTTTTTATCCACGTTATACATAAAAGAAAAATAAATATTGAATTTTCTCATATATGGTAACATTGCAATACACCCTACCATAAATGTAATTAATATTCCTAAAATTTGCCCTATGGCACTAATTGCTTCCCAATTCATTATTTTTTACTCCTCCAGCAGTATGAATTTTAGGTTAGTAAAAAACTCAATCTATAATACATTTTATCTTATTTTCAGAACACTTTCTGTATATACGGCTTGTGGACAATATTCTTTAATCAACGCAATAGCTAATATTTTTTCCGCTTCACTCATTTTAGGTCCAAATACAATTTCTATTTCTTCTAGCACTTTATCATCTATTTCTAAAAACAATTGATTATATGGTGGCTTTGATAATGTGTCCTCAATTCTTCTAATTTGTTCTTGATGTTTTTCAAAACTAGCCGGATAAGCCTCTTTTAATCCCATAGGAGAAAGTGAAATTATATATCTCCACTCTTTCTGAAAAGCCCAATTTGTTCTTTTAAATCGTCCTATATCTTTTAATGAATAGGAAATAGATATATTACCCTGGGTAATATCAGACATTGTTTTGGCTTCCAAAAACTTTTTAACTGCATCTTCACAAGATTCTGTTCTAATTTTGGGAAATAACTTATCTTGAGAATCTGTATATTCAATCTTTTCTAAATGTGGTTCTGTAGAAACAATACTAGCCTTGTTTTCTTCGTATATTTTCTTCAAATTTATATATGTATCTACATCTTCAGATAAAAAATATTCTCCTTTTTTAAATCTATATTTTTTAAACGGAAATTCAGGCATTCGTATTCTAACGCCATGCATATTCGGTGTATATAAATTCCACAAAGGTATAGATTCCTCTGAATCTTCAGTCCAGCAACTCACATAGACAAATTTTCCAAACTTCCCCATATCTTCTGTTTCTGCTTCATCAAGGTCATCAACGTACAACAAGTTATTAAAGCAAATTGTTTTATTTCTCAAAATCAAAGCTAATGTTTCTAAACTTGTATAATGGTATAAATATTTCATTCTCTACTATCTCCTTTTTCGTCATATCGGAACATTTTTCAAAAGTTGTAAAATCGTTGTAATACACTCTCCTATTGTAAGGAAATCTGCATAAAATAAGGAGATTTGGGCAAAAGAAAAACTCCTGCCGTGGCAGATGAATAATATTTTTATCATTGTTTTGTTTCTCCTTGTTTTGACCCGGAATGCCCTATTTTGCAAGGGATTCCGGGGTTATTGTAAAATACTCTGAAATTACAGATTATGGCAAATCAGAGCAGAACCCTGCAAGTTGTTACTACCTGTTAGTAGTAAAATTAGTAGTAAAAGGGAAAGGGTTACTACTAAGGATTGTTTATTAAAAAAGCTGTTGTATCTACTGACACAACGTAAGTAGGTAATCATCCGTATCTGTTTTTTTGTTTTTTATTCTGCTACAATCTCCTTTTTGTATAAGTACAGTCCTTTGACTGCCTGACATATACAAAAGATACGATATGAACAAATGAAATGTTAGTTTTTGTACGGGGTATCGTTCGCCATTATGTCGCTTTCACTGGAAGTAATCTGCTTTACCAGTTGGAAAAATCCCTTCAAGTCCGTAAAGTTGTTGTATCCTCCAGTGCAATCGTTCAATCCTTTTGCAGAACGGACGAGAAATCCCTTAGAGTTCATCATGTCGAAATCTATGAGGTGGTTCCTGCATTCATGGAATGAAAAATATGCATACTTTTTTTGTTTCGTTGTCCTTAAAATATCCGCACATATCGTAATGCCCCGTCTCAAAGGTAATAAGCCTTAATCCATATTTTGCGGCATTAATTTTCATGCTCTTTTTCATGTCATTTGCAAAATCTATAAATTCCTTGGAATTTTTCCCATAGTCATCTTTTATTGTTTTTCCCTGATATTTTCTGTATAGTTCTTCCAAAACGTTTTCTTTTCATATTCTGAACTTTTGAAATGATGTCGCCATTGATAACATTTTTATTATACAGGAATGAGGCGGTAATCGCAAACACAATCCACAATACAAAATGGTATTCTTTTTTTCTGGATGTTTCTGTGATATACTTATACGCGGTCGTATCAGACCGGAAAGGAAATATTATGTTACAAAAATTATATGTTTTTTTCAGGAAAGAAACCGTTTTGTCAATTGCAGTGATCCTGGCGCTTCTTTCTATGTTCTGGGTCAGACCGGATAAGGCTTATTTTACTTATATCGATTTCAGGACTCTCGGGCTCCTCTTCTGTTTGATGGCAATTGTAGCTGGTTTGAAGGCTGTTGGTGTTTTTGATATACTTGCCAAAAAATTGCTGATGGGAACATCGGGAACTGTGGGTGTGATCAGGCTGTTGGTACTCTTATGTTTCTTCCTGTCAATGGTGATCACCAATGATGTGGCATTGATTACTTTTGTTCCTCTTGCACTGATCATTGTGCATAAACTGCCAAAGGAACTGGGCAATTACTGGCTTCTTAAAATAGTAGCCATGCAGACAATCGCCGCTAATCTCGGAAGCATGCTCACACCAATCGGAAATCCGCAGAACCTTTATCTATATGCCAGAGCAGGGATGTCCGCGGCAGAATTAATAACCCTGATGCTTCCCTATTCCGCCACAGCACTTATCCTTCTTCTGATATGGATACAGGTAGCCGCTGCCAAAGCACCTCACGTATGCGGTTCCGAAAAAGATAAAACTCTTTTGGGATTCTCTGACAGAAAAGAACTTAACATGGAATACCTGGCCGCTTACCTGATCTTATTTACAATCTGCCTGCTCACTGTTGCACGTATCATTCCATACCAGATTCCTCTTGTATTGGTTCTTATATATATGCTGCTAAGAAACAGGGAAAATATAAGCAGGGTGGATTACTCCCTGCTTGCCACCTTTATCGCATTATTTATTTTTATCGGCAACCTTGGAAGGATTCCGCAATTCAGCAGTTTTCTGGAAAGAATCATGGCAGGAAGGGAAACACTTACTGCTGTTCTTGCCAGTCAGATTATGAGCAATGTTCCCGCTGCGCTTCTTTTATCCGGCTTTACAGATAATTACCGGGCTTTAATTGTCGGAACCAATATTGGAGGTCTCGGCACTCTGATTGCATCCATGGCAAGCCTGATAAGTTTCAAATATATTGCAAAAGAAAACAGGAATCTGAGAGGGAAGTATTTGGGAATATTCACAGCCTCCAATATTATATTCATGATATTCATGTTAATATTGTATTTTTTTCTTAAATAAAGGTTTTCCCGGAATTACAAAAGCTATAGCAATTCTTTCTTCGCAAAAAATTCTCCGCGGCACTCTCCCATCCTGGAAGAAAAGCCGCGGAGAAATAAATATATTTTCGGTGCCAATACAAAGATCATTAATCTTTACACCACTTTACAACTTTTTCATAAAAAATATCGTACAGGGCTTTCTGATGTATAATGAGTTTGCTCCAAAACATTCCAAAGGAAAGTGACCCTGTACGACAAAGACATTATACAACGAAAAGACTCTGACTGGTAGACTTCACAAATATTTTTTGATTTATTTTGAAACTTTTTCTGCTCCAACGTAAGTAGGTAATCATCCGTATCTGTTTTTTTGTTTTTTTGTTTTTTATTCTGCTACAATCTCCTTTTTCTTCAGAGATATAAGCTTCCGCTGTTTTCTCAATCGGTTCCTTTGTCTTCTACAATGTGATCCAATGCAGCCAGCGGCTCAAGTCCTTTCTCCTTCGCGATTGTCGCACGTGTGCGGCGCTTTGGACGATATGGGCGATACAGGTCTTCTACTGCCACAAGCGTTTCCGCTGCCAGAATCTGTTTCTTTAATTCTTCTGTCAGTCTCTGATTAATATCCAAGCTTTTTAGTTCTTTCCACTTTCATAGGCGTTCTGCACCCGTTCGGTCAGCACTTTTCCACCGTTTGCATACCATTCTATCACAAAAGTATCAAAGTAATCCACTGGTTTCTCCCCACTAATGATCTGAAGAAATGCTTCCTGTTCCAGTTCCTGTAATTCTTGCGGAATTTCTGCATTTACATTTTCCAGAGGCAATGTCGATGTACTTGTTATTCCTGCCTTCTGCAGTTCCCCCACAGCCTGAATTCTTGACGCATACGCCGCCCATCCATTCGCGGTTGTCAGCTGTCCATTCAAGTAAGATTTACATGTATTAAAATAAGACTTTTCCAAACCGCTAAGCTCTGATACATCAAGCGTCTTATCCAGTGCTGCCTGAATATGTTCTGTCGTACGGTAAAGTGCATCCTCATAATCCACATTAATATTCAGTGGCCGGGCCGTCGGATCTACATTAATAGAAAAATAATCATTCACTTCTCTTGCCGCACTATCATTTGCATATCTAGACTGATCAAAAATCGCACTCACATACTTTGCTACAATTTCCGGATGCTCATATCCTTTACGCACCACCACATACATCCACTGGTCATACGATTCAAAAACTGATATCTTCTGCGTCTCATTTACCTGTTCTTTGTCTAAAAGATACGGTTTCCACTCTGCATTTGAATCGACATTATATGCTGCACTCAACGGGTTATTCGGAGCCCACCAGCGTCCATAGATAGCACCGCAATGTCCGGTTTTTAACAGATCATCTATGTTTTCCGTCTTTCGTAGCAGGAATCTCTGGTCGAGTATCTCATCCTCATATAGATTGTGAAGTTTCAAAAGCGCTTCTTTTGTTTCCTGTGTTACTGACCCATAAACTACATTTCCATTTTTATCCAGGATCCAGTGACATGGCATTGCACCGGCATGTATAAAAGTTGCATCCACTCCATAAGTCTGATCCGCACCGGCAACCACGTCTGTACTACAGGCAAGGCCGATTGTCTGACCGTCTCCTGCTGCATCCTGTTCTACAAATGCCCGGATCACTTCCAACGCTTCTCCTACTGTTTCCGGTTCCTTTAATCCCAACTTCTCAATCCAGTCTTTCCGCAGCCAAAGAAGCGGAGTTCCATCGTCAATCACCGTATTCGGAAATGCATATAGCTTTCCATCCACGGTTGCAGACTGTAAAAGAGAATCTCCATAACTTTCATACATTTCTTTGATCGTATCTGTCGTACACTCTTCATACGTTTCTGTAAGTTCTTCGATCAGGCCTGCTTCAATCAGGCGGAGCAGGTTATCTCTTCCCTTCACAACAAGCACGTCTGGAATATCACGATCTTCAATCGCTACATTGACCGCCTCTTCATAAGTATTGCCATCCTGCAATTCAAAGACATCTTCATTCTGAATATTAAGTATTTTCTTCAAATATCTCGTATATGCATTATTTTCGTACGTATCTCCTACAGGAAGATTCGAATTATTCGCCCCTGCAATCTTGCCAAGTGTATAGGTAACAGTCTCAGGATATTTCCCAAGTGGTGTATGCATCGCTTTATACATCAGCTTTCTTTTCACTTTAACTGCATTGCTTGCACCAGACTCACTTTGAGATGCTTTTAACTGTTCCATCTGTCTTTGACTTTCCTTCGTCTCAAAATAGGTTCCGCACCAAAGCATCAGCAATAAAATTAATGCAAGATGGGCTGAGAGAATTCGCTTTTTCATATCGTTTTTCATAACACCTTCGCCTCCGTGTTCTTCGGAATCCGGATAAAGACCCGCGTTCCTTTTCCTGGAGTACTTTCTATCTTCATCTCACCTTTTTCTCCATAAAGGACATGGATTCTGTCACAGACATTTCGCACACCATAACCGGAGGACTGATATGTCAGAATCTGATCCGCCTTCTCCTGCGTCATTCCCGCACCATTGTCCCTGATTTCAAAGAAAATGTGCTCAGCCTCTTCACGAATCGTCAGCCACAACGTCGGATTCTCATTATCTGACACATCAATTCCATGATCGATTGCATTTTCTGCAAGTGGCTGCAGGATCAACTTCGGTATCAGATAATCATTAAGACCATCCGAAATCTGTTCAACCACACGGAACTCGTTATCATGCATAACAAGTTGGATTTTGAGATATGCACGGATGTTATCAATTTCTTTTGCCACTGTGGTCATTGTTTCACCACGATTCAGGCTTGTCCGATAATAAGTAGACAGTGCCAATGTCACATGACTGATTTCATCCTCACCCGCTTCAATTGCTTTCCAGTTGATGATTGAAAGCGAATTATAAAGGAAATGTGGATTGATCTGTGCCTGCAGTGCTCTCATCTCACTGTTCTGAAGCTGGATCTTACTCTCATATACTTCTGAGATCAAATGGTTCATCTGATCCATCATGCGCCGAAATGACCGGATCAGCACACCCACCTCGTCTTTGGATTTACTCTGCACGGTAACTTTACGAAGTCCCATATTGATCAGGTTCATATTTTCAGTCAATAACTCCAACTGCGATACCATACGGAGGGAAAAAACATATCCCAGAAAACTCAGAAGAAGAACACTGATCAAAATAATCGGAATATTTTTGAGCAAAAGCTTATGGATTGCGTTTTCACTTACTGCCTTTGGACGATAGATATAGAAATTCCATCCTGTATCCTTCATTGTCCGCTGTACCAGATAATAATTCTCACTGATATCTTTCGGACTCTCAATATCCTTCGGACGATATTTCTTATCCATAGAACACTCGGCATAGACAATATTTCCATTATCATCCTGAATCATGCCTCCTGTATTATCTGTAAGCTGGCTCATGAATGGTTCAAGAACTTTTTCATAATCCAGACGCATCTCCAACACCGCTTTGATCGTATCATTGTCATAGAATTTCCGACTGGCAATGATTGATTTATTCACACCGCGAGTGATGCTCCACTGCATTAATGTTCCCTCATTCAACCTGGAATACCACTGTTGATTCTCCGCTTCCGACATTGGAAGAAGTGTATCTCCATGTGGCACTTCTATATTGTCAGAATATAATGTAATGCTCTGGATCTCTTTGTGATAGATCGTCGGCATCTGCAACAGTGGATCAGCCACCTTCACATATTTCAAATACTTCTCATAATCCGACTCTGTCTCCACATCAAAAATATTCCTGAGATTTTGAGAATAAGACAGATAATCAACCAGGTTCTTATAGATCTGAGACTGATTCTCAATCGAACTCACTGACTGTTCCAACATTTTCTCCAGATTGTACTGTTCCTTCTCTCGCAATTGATTCATCATGCCATACTGCATGGAAAAAGCAAGGAATCCTACCGGAACCAGTCCTGCAATCAGCATCAAAACAGACAGTTTTTTACGAAATTTCAGATTTTCAAATCGATGGATCAACTTCCGTATTTGTTTTTTCATCCGCCGCTATTCCTTTCCTGCATGCTTCCGGTGTATCTCCGAAAAACTCTCTGAAACTTCTGCAGAAGTATGAGTTATTGGAAAATCCTACTTCTTTCGCAATTTGGGAGATTTTCATATTCGTTGTCTCTAAAAGCTCTTTTGCTTTATTCATTCGCACTTCACGGATAAAACGGTTCAGTGTCATCCCTGTTTCTTCTTTAAATACAGCACTTAAATATCCCGGTGACAGAAAAACCATTGCGGAAAGTGTCTCTGCTCCCAGATCCTTTTCCTTATAATGGTGATAAATATATCCCTTCACGGTTGTAACTTCTGATCGGAACCCATCTTCCTGCTCTTGTATGCAATGTTCATATTCCTGAAGTACTTCTTCTACTATAGCAATCACATCATTAAGGTTTCTGCAACGATATAATCGATCCACTCTCTTTGAAAGCATCTTTTCATCCAGCCCTTCCATCTGGTCGAGCAATTCTTTCATAATTCCAGAAAATACAAACTTTATATACATATCCGAAAATTGCTTATGCGCACGATATTTTTCTTCCAGTCTCTGAAAATCCTGACGGAGATGTGGCAGATCTTTATATTGAATATCTTTCGTAATCTGTTCCATGATTTCAGAATCTTCTGCTGGATCAGCTTTCTTCTCTTCCTGCTTCTCCCCGTGGAAAAACAGATGCTGACGTGGCTGATAGAACTGCTCTTCTAACATTCCTTCCAGCACCTTAAATTCCTCTGCCAGATTTTTTCCATCTTCGATTTCCTCACTGACTGCAAAATAACATTCACTGTCAAACTGGTGCGCAAAAAAACGGTACATTTTCTCTACGATTCCATGATAATCTGCATATTTTTCCGTGAACAAAAAGATGGATTCGTTCGAATT
The DNA here is from genome assembly GCF_027667425.1 of Fusicatenibacter saccharivorans. Taxonomy (NCBI): domain Bacteria; kingdom Bacillati; phylum Bacillota; class Clostridia; order Lachnospirales; family Lachnospiraceae; genus Fusicatenibacter; species Fusicatenibacter saccharivorans. The sequence goes on along the minus strand of NZ_JAQEGR010000025.1, from coordinate 12,027 downwards.
CAGATTCACATAATGAAACTCTCTCTGCACCTCTTCCTTCAGGCTCATCAGGAAATGTTCCTCTTCCGTTTCGAAGAATCCATTTGAGGCACTGACAAGAACCATACGGGTAAATTGGGACAGATCATCTTCCATTCCATCTGTAAGTTTCTTAAACTGAACAAAATCTTCCTCTTTTCCCCCATACAGATATTTCAGTAAAAAGTATTTTTTCAGATAATCTTCTTTCTTTTCCTGCTGCTCTTTTTTCTCTATCTTGGAAGAAATATTTTCCATCACTCGTTGAAAAGTCTTATGGAATTCCTCCGGATCAACCGGCTTCAGAACATAGTCTACAACTCCATACCGCAATGCTTCTCTTGCATAAGAGAAATCATTATATCCGCTGAAGATCACGATTTCCATATCCGGATGATCTTCTCTCACTGCTTTCGTCAGCTCCAGTCCATTCATATAAGGCATCTTTACATCCGAAAATAAAATATCCACATGGTTTGATTCTAATACTCCCAGTGCATCCTTTCCATTCGTTGCTTCTAGGATCTGGAATTCTCCTTCCTCCCTCTTTAACAGAAAGCGGATTCCCCTTCGCTCCAGTTTTTCATCATCCACGATCAATATTGTAATCATTTCCCCACGCCTCCCACACGTTCACTTTACATTTTCACTATTCCTTTTATAACGTCCGAAAACAGCAGGGAATGTTCACTCACTCTCTGCTGTCTTTTTTTAATTTTTATAATTCTATTTTAATTCATTTTTTAGACAATGTCCACACTAGCCTTTAACCGCTCCGGCTACAACGCCTTCGATAATATATCTCTGGCAGAACAGGTAGAAGATGATAATCGGCACAATTGCAAGAACCAGAGTTCCCATCATTGCTCCCATATCTACAGAACCGTATCCACCTTTCAGATACTGAACTGCCATCGGCACTGTCTTATATTTTCTCTGATCCAGTACAAGTGATGGAAGCAGGTAGTCGTTCCAAATCCACATTGCCTGAAGAATTGTAACTGTTACGCAAGTCGGCTTGGCAATCGGAAGTACAATTTTAAAGAATGTCTGGATTGGTGTACATCCATCAATCATTGCAGCCTCTTCAATCTCCAATGGAATGGATTTCATGAACCCGGTAAACATAAAGACGGAAAGTCCTGCACCAAATCCAAGGTAGATCACAACCAGTCCCCACGGATTTCCCATATGAAGCATATTTGCGATCTTGGATAATGTAAACATTTCCATCTGGAATGGCACGATCATTGCAAACAGGCAAAGCATGTAAAGGATCTTTGTAAATTTTGTCTTCACGCGGCAGATATACCATGCACACATGGAGCAACATAAGATAATCACTGCTACAGATAAGATTGTGATAAATAAACTCCATCCAAATGCCTGAATCAGCTGTGTCTGCTTAATACCACGGATATAGTTCTCTAATCCGACATACATCTTTCCGGTCGGTATCTTGAACGGTGCTTTACTGATATAGGCTTTTTTCTTAAAGGAGTTGATAAATACCAGTATGATCGGATACAGATACAGCAGGCTGAGTAGTGTAAAAATAACGGTTAATAATGTACCATGTTTTACTTTTTTATTCATTACTGCTGCACCTCCTTTGATGTTGTCAGTTTATTCTGGATCAATGCAATCACTCCTACGATAATAAAGAAGATAACTGCTTTCGCCTGTCCTACACCTTCCCAGCCAGTTCTTCCATAGAATGTATTATAGATATTCAGGGCAAGCATTTCTGACATCTTGTCCGGTCCACCGTTTGTCAATGCAAGGTTCTGGTCGAAAAGTTTAAATCCGTTTGTAAGTGTCAGGAAAGTACAGATTGTAATGGATGGCATAACCATCGGAATTGTAACATATCTTAAAAGCTGTACTTTATTCGCTCCATCAATCTGTGCTGCCTCGATCAGCTCTCCAGGAATATTCTGGATTCCTGAGATGTAGATGATCATCATGTATCCAACCTGCTGCCAGAGCATCAGGATAACCAATCCCCAGAAACCATATTTTGAAGAATATGTAAGTGTTTTCTGGAAATGTGCCAGAATACCATTTAATAACAGCTGCCATACATATCCAAGTACAATACCACCGATCAGGTTCGGCATAAAAAATACAGTACGGAAAATATTGGTTCCCTTAATATTCTTTGTCAAAAGCATTGCTACCGCAAATGCAAAAATGTTGATCAATAATACTGTCACAATTGTAAATAATGCGGTAAACCAAAGAGAGTGAAGAAAATCTCCGTCTCCAAGGATCTTTGCATAGTTGCTAAGTCCAATAAATTTAGCGTCTGTCACCGTTGTGAACTTGCAGAACGAAAGATATACGCCTAACACAAACGGTGCAAGGAAACCTATCGTGAATGCAATCAGCGTCGGTAATACAAATACCGGAAAATATCTCTTTATTGCTTTTTGCATGTTCTTCTCCTCCTGTCTTTCTTTTCTGTAAAAAGCCTTTCTGCGCCTTTGCTTTTCACAATTCTAATTACATAATTTCAGCCTGCCCCGGTATGCTCGTTGGCAGGCTGTTTGATCTTCTTCTCTATTTCACAGCCTTTTTATCTGCCTATCCTGTGAAAAGTCTTTTTTATTCGTTTGCTGCTGCGTATTCTTCAGCCCATCCATCAACAAATGCTGTCTGTACACTATCCCATGCGCCTGTACCCTGTGCATAGTTCAGAAGAGCTCCACCAAGATTGTTTTTCCAGTTCTCAGATGGCATTGTTGTAAAGTTCCAGCTTACTGGTGTCTTTCCTGCCTCTGTATACTCAGCATTTGCTTTTACAAGCGGGTTGTCCGGAAGGTAATCTGAGAATGTTGTGAACGGTGTTACAAATCCCATCTCGTTAGCCAGCATGTCACGACCTTCATCGCTCTCAACTACCCATTTCATAAAATCAAGTGTTGCCTGAATGTCTTCTTCTGAAGCGTTCTTATTTACACACCAGTAGTTCTCAGATCCTGTACAAAGTCCCTGATTTTCTTCTCCATCAACTCCGATGTAGATTGGAAGCATTCCCATATCTTCATCTGCTACTTCATTATCTTTGATATCATTGTAAGCCCATGTACCATTCTGATAGAATACTGCTTCGCCAAGTGCAAATTCACTTGCTGCGTCATCTCCTGTCTTAGAAGAAATCATAGATGGCTCACATGTAGAGTTGTTCAGATACAGATCCCAGATCTGTTTGTAGTTGTCAAGGTATGTTCCTTTGATTGCATCTGTGCTGTCAATTCCGTCTGCCTTATACTCATAGTAGATTGGAAGATTTGCAAGGTGTGTCTTGAATCTCCAGTCAGAGGAAGAATCCATTCCTGCTGAAGTAAAAGCTCCTTCTACTCCAAGATCATCTTTGTGTGCCTGAATCTCTTCTGCAACTGTCTTAAGTGCCTGGAAGTTATTCAGATCATCAATTGATTTGATACTTGCATCCGGCAATTCGAAGTATTTGTTCAGAAGAGCTTTGTTGTAGATCAGACCATAAGTCTCAATAACATAAGCGATTCCATCTACTGCGTCGCCATCTTTTAATATATAATCGTCAGACTCGACATCTTTATAAACATCGCTGTCTGAAAGGTCATAGCAATAATTTTTCCATGTAGCAAGTCCAACCGGTCCGTTTACCTGGAACAATGTTGGTGCCTCATCTTTTGCCATCTCTGATTTCAACTGTGACTCGTAAGTTCCTGATGCTGCTGTCTGTACATCAACCTGAACACCCGTCTCATCTGTATACTCTTTTGCAAGTTCTACCCACTGGTCAGCCTGCTCTGGTTTAAAGTTCAGATAATAAACTTTTCCGGATGACTTATCTCCTTTCGCTGTTTCATCTCCGCTTGATGTGGCTCCACATCCTGCAAGCATTCCTCCTGCCATTGAAGCTGCAAGTACAAGTGCAAGAATCTTTTTCTTCTTCATAATTGAATCCTCCTTTTATGATTACTTTTCTTTGTTTTTCTTGATGATGTTATTATAAGAAAAAGTTCCAAAATAAGATATAATAAAATTCCAAGAAACATAACACTATTTCAAGATTATTGTAATTTTTGAAGATTTTGTGTATGATACAAGAGTTCGCCAAGAACCAAAAATGAAGTTTGAAACAAATAAGTAGAGAACAGCCACGAAATAGAGGGCATAGCAAACAAACCACCGGATTAGCTGGTTTTGAAAATTGAATATATAAACGCAACACCTAATTAGGAGACCGGCGAAGGCTCATCTTTAATGAGATACCCTCGTTGCCTTAGAAGATTAAGTGCCTGTGAAGTTGTAAGAACTTTTTCTTTTTTCACAGGACGTGATTCAAGAAAACCATCGGATGTATAAGGTTTTAAATCTGTGAGTATGTGCCAGATAGCGGTCAGGATCATACGGCAGCGTGCAATAATGGCTTTCTTGTGGCCACGACGTGTTTTGATACGCTTATAGCGGGTGGTAAATTCAAAATGTTTCTTCGATTTGATTAAAGCATTTGCAATCTGTACCAGAACTGGTTTAAAATAAGAACCAGTACAGGAAATCCGAGTGGATTTGATTTTACGGTCGCTCTTATCATTTCGGGGACAACATCCAGCCCAGGAGACGAGGTGTTTTGCTGTGAGGAAGACAGGCATATCACCACCAATCTCTGAAAGCACCTGAATTGCAGTCATTGGATTCTTATCGAATCCAGGAACCGTTCTTATTAAGTTTAAAGCAGCCTCGTATTTATCACTGAGACGAAGGATTTCCTGTTCTACTTCTGAAATGTGCTTTTGAAGTTCGTCTATGTGATCAAGGCACTGTCTGAGCTTTACATCCTGTTCTTTCGAGATATTACCATCAACGGCCGCCTGAATTTCTTCTATTGGAGTTTTACAGCGGCTGTCAACAAAGGGTGACACATCAAATTTTTCCCCAGGGTGCTGCAAAATCTGTTCCGTAATGGAACGGGAAGATTTCCCGAATACATCAGAAAAGACATCATCAAGCTTCAGATTGGAAACAGTAAGACAATTTTGGGCACGATTCTTCTCACCGGTAATCATACAGGTGAGTTTGAAACGGTATCTTACGAGATCCCTGAGTTCTCTGATGTCAGCAGGTGGAATAAAAGAAGGTTTCACCATGCCGCACATGTATAGATCACAGATCCATTTGGCATCTTTGCGGTCGGTCTTGTTTCCTTTCATGGGTTTGGTGTATTTCGGATGGGATAGAGTAACCCGGATTTTGTGTTGCTCTAAGATATTGAAAACAGGGATCCAATACTTGCCGGTAGATTCCATACAGACATCGTTACAGTTGTATTTAGCAAGCCAGACACACAGCTGATGCAAACCTTTAGAAAAGGAAGAAAAGCGAGCCTGCTTATACTCTGTACGATTATTGGAATCCGTGATACCGATACAGGCATAAATCCATGTTTTGTGGACATCAAGTCCACAGCAGTTAAATTTAAAAATTTTAAAAGACAAGTAACTACCTCCTGATAGCATAATGATAAAACGGACAGTGACTGGTCATCCGGCGAGATCGAGTCGACTTCGGAAGAGATAAGTTTCCGGGCTACAGTTATGCGCCACTCATTGATGCCTTAACGGATGACCGACAACATATAAATATGCGAGGTTGCCGCTATACAGCCCCGCCACTCACCTCCACGTGTTCTGTAGTGTGTCAGTCTTATGGAACCATCATATCAGAAGGGAACAAAAATAGAAAGTGAAGGTAACCAACACGTTTCATGGCGCATTGGTGGCTTTCGCAGAAAGACGGGAAATAAATATGGATAAATCCATGTTCATAATAATTCTTTCTCCATAGTCAGATAGTGCAGCTAACCTAAACCAAAACAAAAAACTTCATAAACAACGTCATGGCGAAGCCCCCTTCGCTCTTTTGTTATGTCATTTTTTATTTCCAGCCCATTATACACTATTTCTGACGATTTGAGAAATTTCCTATAAAGCAAAAAAGGCTCGGTGGGTGCAACACCGAGCTTTCGTTTTTCTATTAGAAACTATCTGACAAATCAGAGCTTTAGCAGGTTGCAAGAAATAGATCGGCTTTAGGTTCTGCAACCGAACGGTTAATATAAACAAGATTGAATTCACCAGTGATCTCCATGTCCTCCACTCTAAATGTTGCCAAGTCATTTCGGCAGTGGCTAATTGGTTCATATGCAAAAGTAATCAAATGATCCATTGCAACCAAGTCGCAAATAATAGAAAAATTACTGATGGACGAATGCCGACTGAAGCTGTCCAGTGAATAACCTCTTGCGGCCACGGCTTGTTCCTGAAGCATGTGTGTTCCGGAACCTTTCTCACGCACAAGCAGGCTTTCCTGAAGAACTTCCTCAAGAGAAACGGTTCTGCCTGCAAAAGAATGACGGCGGCTGCATATGCCCAAAAAGCTCTCTTTTTTATAGAGGCGGTGCGGATACTTTTCTTTATCGAACACGCCTTCAATTATTGCAAAGTCCACAGGCATCTGCGGTGGCTCTGCCATTGCCGCTATCGCCCCCACCATCGACGCGGACGACAACGACGTTGCCTACGCCATGTCCGCCACCTTCCTATTTGACATGGCGATGATCGTGCTGTTTCCCATCATGGGCCGGGCACTGGGTATGACGGATCAGGCCTTTGGCATCTGGGCAGGTACGGCGGTGAGCGGCACCAAGACTGCCAGCAAGTTCCTGATGGTCTGCGCACTGGCTGCCATCGGATTGAATACCTCCTTCGCCAGCATGAAGAAGGCTGGCATCCGCCCCATGATTCACGGTTTCATCATTTCTGCGCTGGTTGTAATTGTGGCGCTGCTAGTGGAGATGGGCATGGGAATCGTGTAAGAAAGCTACAAGACAATTGAGCAAAGCCACAGTTCAAAACAAAACTGTGGCTTTTGTCTTTGGATTGAGGAATGGCGTTACGTATTTGCTCGAATTACGCAGCTGATGGATGATGCAATTCTGAATTTCCGTCTTGGGAAATACAGCCCCAATCGCCGCAGAGAATCCCGTCAGGTTATCCGTGCAGGCAATGAAAATGTCCTCCACGCCTCGTTTTTTAGCCCGTTGAGTACCGTTGCCCAGTACTTGGCACTTTCGTTTTCTCCTACCCACATCCCCAACACGTCTTTTTTAAGGGCACAACGCACATATCCTTGCTCACTCTTTTTTCATTTTCTTGTTACGGTCTTTCGGGGCAACAGCCCCATCAAATCGCTTGTAAAGCGATTGTGCTTTCGAAAAAAGCATGATACGATATTGCCATAAGCAGTGATGTTGCAACACATAGCTACAATCTACAATAGTGAAAGGAGACGATCTCACCAATGCGATGCTCCCTTGTTTCCAACAAAATAATCCAAGCCCGTGAACGTTTGGGACTCACACAGCAGCAGTTAGCGGAAAAGCTTTGTGTAACCAACAAAGCCGTTTCCAAGTGGGAATGTGGCGTCACACTTCCTGACATCTCGCTTTTGGTGCCTCTATGCCGTGTTCTGGGTCTGACGGTGCAGGAACTGCTGGATGAATACGACGGCAAATTCGGTAATACCCCCGGCTGCCAGACCACGGAAGATCCTGCGCAGGACACGCTGTTTGCGGCGCAGCAGCACAGCCATTACCTGTATATCGATCTCAAAACCACCTCTACGGTGTCGCCCCATTTGTTTGGCCACAACCTGGAGCATACCAGAGCCAGCATCATGGATGGTCTCAGCGCCCAGATGATCCGCAACCGGAAGTTTGCCGGCGCTGCGGCGCGCAACGGCGTAGCGCTGGACTGGGAAGGCATCGGCGAATGCGTGTACTTTGCCAATGAACACCGCCTTCCCGGTAGCAACGCAAACGAAGCTTATGTATGTCATTACGCGCACAACGGCATGTGGCGGCGTAACGAATGTCAGTCCCAGATGATTCAGAACCCAATTCCGAATCAGGTGAGCGGTATCCGTCAAAAAGAGCTCTTCCTTCAAAAGGACAGGAGCTATCCGTTTGCCGTCGTTGTCAAAGTACAGCAGCCGCTGGATGTGCGCGTCGCGCTCACCAACGCCGATGGTACGCAGATTTATGCGGAAACCGTTTTTCCTGTTCAGCCCGTTCTAGCGAAGGAGGATGCACAGGAAGAGGTGGATGAATGGCAGCGCTTTGAGACGATTCTGACCCCCGGCGTCGACGATGCGCATGCCGTGATAAGCATTACCTACACGGAGCAGGCACAACTGCTCATCGGCGCAGTTTCCATGATGCCGGACAATCATTTCCATACCATGCGCAGGGACACCGTGGAAAAGCTCAAGGAAATCGGCGTGCGTCTGCTGCGCTGGCCGGGTGGCAACTTTGCCGGCGAATATCGCTGGCAGGATATGTTCCTGCATCCCGACAGGCGCGCTCCCATGGAGGGCTACATGGAAAATGAAACGCAGCCCTTTACACACGGCTATGACATGCATGAAATAGACACCGACGATTTTATTGCACTGTGCCGTGAGATCGGCGCGGAGCCCTTCCTCACCATCAATGCCGCCTGGGATTCCCCCGAAGTATGCGCCGCCTGGGTGGAATACTGCAACGGCCCTGCCGAGAGCAAATACGGCAGGCTGCGTGCCCAGCGCGGTCATCAGGAGCCCTACAATGTCAAATGGTGGTCGCTGGGCAACGAAATGGGTTATGGCCACATGGAGGGCGCAAATACGCCGGATGGATACGCATCGCTGGTGGAAACGCATGCGCGTGCCATGCTGAAGGTTACGCCGGATCTGAAATTTGTTTCTTCCGGCCCCTATCCGAATCAGGAGTGGGTAGATGTTTCCATCAAGAAGCTGGCTCCCATTGCGCCATACGTTTCTCTGCATACGTACAATTCAGTCCATTGGGACTTCACCTCTCCGGAGGGCATGGAGCGCTGCTATAACGAAATGATCCGCATGCCCATCCACAATCTAGGAATCCTGCGCAGGCTGCATGACATGCTCCCGGAAAAGACATTCATCTCCTACGATGAATGGAATCTGTGGAAAACATGGTGCCGCAATCCTTCCTCCATGGAGGGCATCTTCACTGCGCAGATGCTGCACATGTTCATGCATGAAAGCGAAAAACAGCGCATGCCCATGGCCTGCTACTTTGAGCCGGTTAACGAAGGCGCCATGCAGGTGCATCCGGATCATACCGAGCTGACGGCAACCGGTCAGGCCTTTGCGCTGCTCTCCCGGCATGCCGGCGGAAAGCTGTGTACGGTAGATGGTGTAGAAGACTTTGAAGTCGTTGCCACCATCGATGATCATCATGTGCTGACCCTGACGATGCTCAACCTGAACTGGCAGGAGGAAACTACTTACTCTCTGAATAAATGCGGAACAATTCTGGAAAACAAGGTACTTCAGGCCGAAAATCTGTTGCCTGGTACCCCGTTTACGGAAAATCCCCTGATGATTCATGTCAAGGATGATATTATCAAGGCGAAGCTTCCACCCCGCAGCGTTGCCTGTATCAGTATTTCACTCGTCGAATAACATACACGGAATGCAAAAAAAAATAAAATGAAAACAGCAAGTCGCTCACAGCATGAAAGGAGTAATTTTATGAAAAATGGAAAGTTGACGGTTGCCATCGTGGGCATGGGTTTCGGCAGCTGCTTCCTGCCCATCTATCTGAAGCATCCGGATGTGGAGCATGTCATTATGGTGGATACCAATCCGGACCAGCTGAAGGCGCTGGCAGATATGTACCTGCTGGACGAAAGCTACTACACCACCGACTTTGAAGCGGTATTGCAGAACCCGGATGTGGATGCGGTCCATCTGGTCATTCCGCCCGCGCTGCATGCGCCCATGTCGGTTCAGGTGCTCAACGCAGGCAAGCACTGCGCCTGCACCATCCCCATGGGTATGTCCATGAAGGAGCTGGAAGACGTTATCAAGGCGCGGAAGGCTTCCGGCAAACACTATATGTTCATGGAAACTTCCGTCTACACCCGCGAGTATCTGTATGTGAAGGAGCTGTACGAATCCGGCGCAATGGGCAAGCTGCAGTATATGCGCTGCGCCCACTATCAGGATATGGAGGGCTGGCCCTCTTACTGGGACGGCTTCCCGCCCCTGGCACATCCCACCCATGCCATCGGCCCCTGTTTTGCTCTGGCAGGGCAGCGTCCGGTCAGCGTCTTCGGCAGAGGCTCCGGCAAGGTCCGTCCGGAACTGGAAAAGCAGTACGGCTGCCCCTTCGCCTTTGAGTCTGCTCTGGTGGCCTTGGAGGATGGCGAGACGACCGTTGAAATGGAGCGCTTCCTGTACCATGTCGCCCGTGGCTACAGCGAATGCTTTAATATCTATGGTGAAAACAAGTCCTTTGAGTGGGATCAGCTCAACGGCGACAAACATGTGATGTTCAGCCGGGATCTGGTTTGGGAGAACGAGAACCGCGGCGGCAAGATCGATGAGGAATACGTTCAGGTCCCCGATTATGCCCATCTGCTTCCGGACGTCATTGGCCGGTTTACCTACGAAGTGGCCTATGACGAGGTCAATCCCCATCTGTCCTTCAAGCAGGGCGGCGGTCATGGCGGTTCCCATCCGCATCTGGTCCATGAGTTCGTTACCAGCATTCTGGAAGACAGAACTCCCTTCCCCTCCGATATCGATGCGGCCTACTGGACCGGCGTTGGTCTCCTGGCCCACGAAAGCGCCATGGAAGGCGGCACCGTAAAGTCGCTGCCCAAGTACGAAGAGCTGTAACGGGAGCCGGTAAAAACGCAGTCTCCCCAAAAAAGCCGAACCAATCGTTCTGCCTCAAATTGTCCATACAGCCAAGAGGGTTTGCCTTGATTTTGCCCAGCAATGCATCTTCAGCAAAGACCGCGGTCAAGGCTTCTCCCACAATAAAAAAGTGTCTGCGACACTCTCAACTCCCCTAACCCCTCATTCATGAGGGGAAGGGGTTTTCTTATCTCCTTCTTTATTGTAAAATTCTATTATGAATATATTACAATCCATCTTTACCGATTATTATGAACTCCATCCTCGTCCTGCTGTCATTGAAAATGTCAACAAGATGATTCATTGTGGTGACCCTTCTTACGGTGGTGCCATGTATGGCTGTCCTCACTGTGGAAATCTTAAATTTGTTCCCTTTCGCTGTAAAAGCCGTTTTTGCCCTTCCTGCGGAAACAAATACAACCAGCTTCGTTCTTTTCATATGTCCTGTAAGCTTGTTTCTTGCGTTCATCGCCATTGTGTTTTCACTATCCCAGCGGAACTTCGCGTTTATTTTCTCGAAGACAGGACTCTCTTAGATTGTTTATTTCATTCTGTTCGTGATGTTGTTTTACGCATGTTTTCCAAAATGAATAAAACCGAAAACTTTACTCCTGGGCTTATCTGTATTCTTCACACTTTTGGGCGTGATTTAAAATGGAATCCTCATATCCACGATCTCATCTCCGAGGGTGGGGCTGGTAACATCACTCCTTGGCGTCCTGTCAAACACTTTGATTACAGTTTCCTTCGTAATGCTTTCCGCAAAGTCCTGCTTGAACGACTTACCTCCCGCATTGGTCCGACTTTTCGCAAAGTCAAAAATGAAATGTACACGAAACACGCTGACGGCTTTTATGTCCGTGCAAAGCCAAATCTTTGCACTCCTGATATCACCATTAAATACATCAGCCGATACCTCGGCAGACCTGTTATTGCCACATCGCGTATTGATACTTATGACGGCAAAAATGTAACCTTTCATTACACCAGACACGAAGACAATAAAACTGTTACTGAAACCATTCCTGCTTTGAACTTCATTCAAAAACTCATTGTCCACATCTCCGAAAAACATTTTAAAATGCTTCGCTACTATGGGATATATGCCAAACATCATAAGCAGGAAATGAAGCTCCGTAAATGTATTTCTGCCGAAAAACAATGTTTCCTACATTCTAGTTAGCAACCACCTGTTCAACTGGTGGTTTATTATTAGCCCTCCAAAGGGCTATT
>NZ_JAQEGR010000024.1:630-38968 GCF_027667425.1 Fusicatenibacter saccharivorans | reverse complement strand
TCAAAATTCTCTTGACTGTTTATAGTTTGTCACCTCATTTCTAATTATTGCTGTTGCTTCTGGAAATAGAAAAAGCCGCCACTTCAAAATCATAAAGTGACGGCCCTTTCTAATGCCGGAATCTCTAAAACAAAAAAGCACCCAGTTATTTGTTACTGAGTGCCTGCATTAGAATCGTATTTAATTGTTCAGATTTGGTCAGATTATGCCAAACCCTCCAGCGAAAAATCCGGTGTCTGAGAGTGCCAAAATCACCCTCAAAAATACCCCCGAAATTGCTCTCTGGTTGTCCTATTTTTTAACCACTAAGGCCGTTTTTTGACCCCATTTTTGCCGGTTGCCCTATATTTAACCACTAAAAATTGGGTGAAAACGGCTCTCGTTTGGTCAAATGAGGTCAAACTATATCAGCCCGTTTAGATATAGCAAAAGCCCGGAAAACCTTGGCTTAACAGTGATAAGGAACTAATTTACTTATCAACTGTTAGCTGACGGTTTCCGGGGTGCATACGGACAAATCCCGTCTGATTTCTAACAGGAAGTCAGACGGGATTTTCGCTTTATATTTCGAATTATGGAAGACATACCATGAAAACCTTAATATCTTGTGCTTACACTATGGATAATTGCTGTGTGGAACTGAAATTCAGGGACGGCAGAATGATTGCGATTGACACTATCGCTGTTGAGAACGAGATTGCAGACAATATGTATCAGCGGTCAGAGTTGGATTATTTGATCTACAATGACCCGATAGCATATGCTGACTTGATATTGAATGGCGATCCCGAAACCTATCTGAAAACTGTAACAGAATACAAGCCTTTGGATAGCTGACAACACGCTGCCCGCAGGAGAAAATCCTGCGGGCGTTTTTCTGTTTATTTATTTATTTTCCTCCGTTGGATCTCAATTTTGGAAAGAAGATGACTATCTTAAAGCCCTTTCCCCACTGGGAAGCAGCTTCCAGACGAAGGTTTAGATCGTCAGCCATCTTCTTAACCAGGTAAAGCCCTATACCGGTAGCTTTCTTTCTGCTGTCAGTAGAATCCCCGGTAAAGCCCTTTTGAAAAATATACGGCAGATCATATTTTTTTACACCGATGCCGTTATCCTCAACTGAAAGGACATCTGCGGTCTCCGAATGTATCATAGAGATCGTTAGCATGGGACTATCGCTGCTATATTTTATGGCATTGCTCACGATCTGTCCCAACATAAACTGAAGCCCTCTACGGTCTGTATAGACTGTTTCAGATTGCAGTTTATTGAGAATTACAAACTGCTTTTCTTCCAGAAGTGGGGCATAGTCCTCCAGAACTTCCCCCAAGCACTGATTCAAATTGATATCCTCAAACTGATAATCCTTTGTACTGCTCTTTAACCGGGCATAGTATAACATTTGAGTGACATCCTCCTGAAGCTGACTGCGGACATAATCCAGCTTTGCTTGCAGGGGAGGAGATATTTCGTCGCTCCGATTATCCAGGAGCATGGTCAACAACGATAGGGGCGTTTTCGCTTCATGTGCCCAGCCCTCCACATATTCTTCATAGTCCTGTAGGGCATCTGCCATACTGTTACTCTCAGTTTTGTGTTCCTGTAAAACTGATGCCAGAAGCCGGATAGATTCTCCTTCTTCCCGGCTGATGGCACTGAGCAGCCGTTCCTCGTTGCAGATGGTAGGATCACTGAGGAAATCCCGGAACAGCTCTCGGCGGGTAGTCTCCCGCTTGTTTAGTACAAACAGAATCACTGAAAACAAAAGGAGGCTTGTCAGAACTACTAACCCAATCAAGGTTTGAAATGCCTGAATGTCAGAAATCCAAAGAATGATAGCACAAAAGCAATCCACGCCCAACAGCAACAATAGCCAGGGGTAGTATCGCTCTGTTATGCGCCAAAGCTGCTTCATGGAGCCACCCCCGTTTCCAGACGATAGCCCATCCCACGAACCGCAACGATTCGCTGCTTCATCTCAAGACCGGACATCGTCTTTTTCAGCCTGGTCAGATTAACCTGCAAGGCATTTTCGTCTATGTATTCCGTGGTTCCCCATAGTGCTATGCAAAGTTGCTCCGTCGTGACCAGAGCATCGCCGCCGGACAAAAGAGCAACCAACAGTTTTCCCTGATTTTTTGGAAGCACGACAGAGGTATTATGAATATAAAGCGTGTAGGTCTGCTGGTCTAACAGGAAATCTGGTCCCTCTATGAGATTGGTACGGCCTTCATACCTTTTGAGAATATTGGATACCCTGGCAAGAAGTCGATCTTTTCTGCACGGCTTCGTCAAATATTCATCGGCACCCAAGTGGAACGCTTGCAGTTCATCCTTTACCTGATCTCTGGAAGTTAGTACCAGGACGGGGATAGCGGTTTTATTCTTTAGTTCCTGGCAGATTTGAAAGCCACTGATCTCCGGCAAATTCAGGTCTAAGATCACAAGGTCAGGACGGAGGGCTGCCAGGAGCCGAGCGGCATCTTCAAACTCGGTGATTGCCTCCGCAAGATACCCGTCCTTTTGGAGCATATTGCAGAGTTCTTCCCGCATATAGACTTCATCTTCCACAACAGCAATTCTTTTCACGACAGCACCTCCTTCCAAATTATTCTTCTCTCTGTGGCTGCATCAGTGTCAGCAAATACCGATCGCTGGAGCGCTTGACCACTCTCATATAAATATATTCTATCACGCAAAGCAGCAAAATCATAGCAGCAGATACAAACATCATTTCAGCCACTGTCCCACGGGTTCGGGACGAGAGTATCCCTGTAAATAACGCCCTGACTCCAAACAAACTGCTGACAGCCGCAACCAATACAGGAAGTCCCATAAACCAGGTAATTTGCTTTCCAGCAGACTGGCAAAGGGTTTCGTAAGTAGCTCCCAGGCGGATCAGAGTCTGGTATCTGCGCCCGGTTTTCTGCTGACTCATCAGGAACTGAACACCCACGATGGTGTTGGCAACTACCAGGAAAACAATCGCAAGATAGAGGGTAATATAACTGGATGCTATGGTGTAGAAAAGCTGACGACCCATATTCTGAAGATAGCTTTCATATTCAATGTCAATTTCGTCCAGCTTCTCGTTCAAATCCAAATATGCAGTCATAAGGCTATTTCCATTCAGAGCTTGCTCACTGAGCACCGCATTGACATAGGTATCATACATTCCCTGACTATAATATAGGAATGCTTCATCCGGAAGAATCAATGCAAAGGACAAGGTTATAGAACGGTCCGTGACCAAATTCACAGACTGAACCTCTCCTGTAAGATGAATCGGACTACCATCCAGTTCCACCTTGGGCTGCCCGGCCAATACTTGGTTCAGCATTGCGGTACGGCTTGCCGTAGTAAACTCTGTATCAATATAGACAGTGGCCTCCTTTTCGCCTAATTGGAGAGCCGGATTGCCGGACAATTCCAACAAACGATTATAGTCCGATAAACAAATCAAATATGGGTATGTGGCATAACCAAGATTGTTCAGAAGGACATCCCGGTCTTCCGACTGGGGCAGGCTCCGAAGAGAGTCCATAACAGCGTCCATGCTGTAGGCATTATCATAATCTTCTGTGGTGCGAATACGCCCAACCCTCATTTCAAAAAGCTCTGAAAATTGATTTTCCAAACTGTTTTCTTTCAGGACTGCCTTTATATTCGGAAGAACCTGCGATGAATCTTCTGCAGTATGATCTTCAAAAGTATAGTCGATTACATGGCCAGAAGACAGGTTATTCGTTCCTGCAATTCCTACGCCCGCACCAAAACAACACAGCGCCGCCAGAATCAGCAGGGAGCTGATGGCCATGGAGTTTGACTGATGAATGACATTCTCCTGAATCTGCCGGAAGGTAAATACATGAAGCTGCTTATTTCCTTTTCCTTTCTTAACAATCAAAGCAATCAGCGCACGCATCCCATAGAAAAGCAGCATCGTACCAACTATGCCCAACAGCAAAGTCAGTCCCATCATACTTACCTTTGTCCATGCAATTCCCTGAATCGCCATGTAGTAAGCCACTGCCAACATCACACTTCCGCATATAGCAGCCAGTCCATAGATAACAGATGGCATTTGCTTTTTGGGGCGGTTCGTTGGCTGGGATAGCAAAGTACCGATCTCCTGGCGGCTGATTCGTCCACTCAAAATCAGAAGTGCCGTCAGCTTAATTGCCAGAAATCCTGCCAGCGTCCATTCAATCGCAGACCAGGATAAAGAAAACTGATGACCGATGATCCCCATGCCTACCAGCTTGGCGGTGACAAGACTGACAATTTCTGAAAGCACCACAGCCACAGGTAAGCCTATGAGCATGGCAAGAATACTGGTCAGGAAATCTTCCGCCAGAAGCATACCAAACAGTTTACTTCTACGCATCCCCAACATTAGATAAACACCAAACTCATGCCGTCTGCGCTCGAACTGATACTTGCAGGCAAAATAGATCAAAAAGAACAGAATACCGAGGGTCATCCCATAAAACGCAGGAATCAGAAGCAGGAGTTTGTCAACTGCGTCACTCTCCATTTTCTGCAAAAAGAGCATCACATCTTGAGTGGAGATGGAAAGAATCATGTAAAAGGCAACAATAGAAATCACCAGGGAGCTGAAAAACAGACCGTTTTCCTTTCGGCTGCGGCGGCTGTTCCGAAGAATGAGATTAGAGAACATTTGCGCTGCCCCCTCCCAGTTGCGCCATCACCTTCAGGATGCGCCCGTAGAACTCCTGCTGGCTTTCGTCTCCACGCCGAAGCTCATGAAAGATCACGCCATCCTGGATGAACAGGATGCGCTTACAGAAGCTGGCGGCATTGGAATCATGGGTTACCATCAGGATCGTAGCTTGTTCGTCACGATTCAGGCCGGACAGCTTCTCCATAAGACTTCTTGCGTTCTTAGAATCCAGCGCACCCGTCGGTTCATCGGCAAGGATCATTTGGGGATGTAAGATCAGAGCCCTTGCTGCCGCAACACGCTGACGCTGGCCGCCGGACATCTTGGACGGAAACTTATCCAGAACATCAGTGATTTCCAGATAGTCAGCCAACTGCTTCAGCCGCTGGCTGCTTTCTGCTTCGGATACCCCATGCAAGGAAGTCGGGAGCAGGATGTTTTCCCTGCCAGTCAGGTTGTCCAGCAATTCAAAGTTCTGGAATAGATAACCAACTTTTTTGCCACGGTACTCTGCAAGAGCCTTTCCCTTGAGGGATTGCAGAGTATCGCCTTCCACCTGAATGCTCCCACCGGTGGGCTGAATCACAGTTGCAATACAGTTGAGAAGCGTGGATTTACCGGAACCACTGCTTCCCATAATGCCGAGAAACTCTCCCGGCATCACCTGGAAGGTGATCCCATTCAGTGCCTTTGTTTGACTTGGCACATTGCCATAGATTTTTGTTAAATTTTCAATATTCAAAATGGGTTTCATGTGAATACCTCCTATCATTTGTAATAAAATGATAGCATGGGAACACAGCAAATACCACTTACAGTTGTTGTAAGGATTCAGGATATAAGTGGCGGCTCAAGGGGGACGAGCATATATTTTTTAAGAGCATCAGGCGACAATGATAAAATATACCGGATCGCCTCATTGGCAAACCAGTTCGTTTTAATTGTATCCCAATCAGCAAGCCGAATGATTTCTGCTGTGCCGTTCTCAAAATCAACTGATATTTCGCCCCATTCGCCGTCGCAGTCTGCCTGGTATTCGTAGATTGCGGCGGTGATTTTCTTTTTGCGCTTGGTTTTGGATTTCTGTTTCAGCCGGACTGCATGGATAGCACCCTCGGCAACCAGAAGCTCTGTCAGCTTATCCATCGCTTTCCGGTAAGCCCGCTCTGCACCGCTGGCTGTGCTTCCCTCAAACATAACCGCCAGGTCTTCAAAGGTGGGGCGGTTCTTCCATGAGCCAACACGCCCACAGGTCATGCAAATTGCTAACCGTTTTTCGAGCAAGGTCTGCTCCCGGTAATTCAGTTTCTCAAATGCCCGTTGCACCTTTTCTGCCTGTATGCCGTTCCAGAGGATGTCGGTATAGTTCCAACTATCGTCAAGGGCGACATCTTCGCCAGTTTCCTCGCCGTCCTCGTCTGTCACATAGAATGGCTGCTGATTGCGGATACCTCGGACAACTTTCAGATATTCTTCGGCAAGAGCAAGATCACAGTTGTATTTCTTGGAAAACTCGTTGACCGCATCCTTGGTATTGTGGTACAGCCAAGCCATTGACCGCACCATTTTGTAATTAGTCAGAGAGGATACCGACCATTTTTCTTCGCCCATGCGGAAACGGAGCATAGCATCCCGGATGAACGGAAAAATGTATGTAGCATACTCCGCACCCTTGGCAGGATCATAGTCCATCAGCTTTTGGAGCATTTGCTCCCGGCAGGACAGTTTTATATCCAGAAAACGGTCTGTATCGTACAAATCGCCGCCATCCACACCAAGAAAGCTCTTGATGCGCTTATTAAGCTGCGGCTCGTAGTGATGTAGAAAGAACGAAAAATGTAGCAAATTCTTTTCATGCAAAGCAGACAGGATATATTCGTTCAGATTGCCCACTGATGGCGGCTCCGGTTCCAGTTGGAAGATGCGCTCTGCCACATAGGGAATGATGCCGTCACCGTGCGGATTGACTTGGTATTTTGGTATGTATCCGGTCATATTCCATGTAAAATCATTCAGCATAGCGCACCTCCCTTCTGTATGCCATTCTGTTTTATGAAATGTATTCCATGATTATGGAGTTCAAAATATTATACAATGATTCTACGCACATCAGCTTTACTACGCCGTTATGGTCACTTAAAATCGTACCATCTTCGGAATAATAGAACCGTATCGTCTTCCAACTATCTATTGTGTATTTTATCGTGATGCTGCAATACCTATCAGTTCCACGAGCGGGTTCATAATTAATTGAAAAATAGATTCGGTCATAAGTTCCGCTATAGAGATAATGGCTGGCATTGTTTTCAACATTTACGGATGTATAATCAATGCCATCCTTTGAATTTTTACGGTATTCATCGTAGAGTTTTTGAATCAGCTCAAAATCAGGGTATGTATTCAGTAATTCTTCTAACGCCTTTATATAATACTGACTAAAGGAATTTACAATTAGCCGATTCTTTTCTTTTATCTCCAAGAGTTCTAAATTCCGTTTCTCTTGATATACTCGTACTCGATACTGTTCTTCTTCCCCTGGCGTCATATTGCCCTCTGCAATGAAGTTCTCAATCTGTCCAATCAAACTTGAATATGCGCAGCGCTCATCAGGAGCAATATTCAAACATGATGCAATAATTGTATTAGCAACAATCATATCAGCATTTCCGGGAAAACGCTTGGTCAAATCATATTCATCAACAAACCAGAAGTTTGAAGGCATAAAGTCCTCCGGCTCACCATTGATCATACACCAAAGAACTTTACCCAAAGAAAATATATCTCCTTTTTCAGTTACTTCCTCTACACGACCTGTTTCGTATTCTGGGGCAATATACATCCTGGGACCAACTGCCATAGTTTCCGGTGTCAGTCGTTCGCTCCCATCGTTAAGAAAACACGTTCCAAAATCTGTAAGATACAGTGTGTATTCATCACCTTTTTTCAAAAACAAGATATTATCCGGCTTTATATCTCTGTGATACAAGGGCGGATTTCCGGTTGAAAGTGTATAGAGTGCTTTGATGACCGGCAAAAGCAGTTCAAATGCTAATTTAACATTCCCTTTGGTAACTTCGAGTATATCGTATACCGAACCGTCATATTTTTTCATTTCAACATAAGATTCAGCAATTTTATCCTCGTTAATATAAACATCCGTCACCTCAACAACATTGGGAATTGGATTCTTGCATAATTCCTGAAATACAGCAAGTTCTCGTTTGAAGCGTGCGACTTTTTCAACGGTAGACGTATTTCGAAGGTATTTTCTCGCAGTTCCGGTTTCAGTATCGAATACCACATCACCATTACCGCCTTTAACATCAGCTTTTCGTGCCATGTATTATCTCCTTGTCATTTTTTGTTGTAAGCTTCCTTTTTCAAGGCAGCCTGTCCCATTTCCTTTTCATAATCGCCCTTGGCATAAGCAACATTGCTCAAGGCCCGGAGCATTTTATCTTTCGCCAGTTTCTTCATAACCTCTGCAAGATCAGCGTCCAGAGTACCACGCTTCACATAGCGGTTTATGGTGTTCAGCCGCTTCTCATAAATCTGTTTCAGCGGATGATCGTCCGCAAGCTCCCGCTGTTCTCTGCCTTTCAGATTGCCGATCTGCCGGCAAGTGCGGTGCAGCTTATCTCCCGGTGCATAACCGCCGCAGTATTTGGTGTGCCTTGCGTTGGTGGTCAGAAACCATTTGCCGCAGATCCGGCATTTTTTCGGTGCATGACCAACACACAAGCCCTCAAAGAGATCAGAACGGAACATTCCCACAAAGGATACATAGTGCATCCGTTTGACGAGCTTCGCCACATCCTCGC
Organism: Fusicatenibacter saccharivorans; assembly: GCF_027667425.1. Taxonomy (NCBI): domain Bacteria; kingdom Bacillati; phylum Bacillota; class Clostridia; order Lachnospirales; family Lachnospiraceae; genus Fusicatenibacter; species Fusicatenibacter saccharivorans. The sequence continues at coordinate 30,463 of NZ_JAQEGR010000024.1, read as the reverse complement.
CGGGACGGACAGTTGTCACATACTGAATAGAGTTGTTCGCAACAGACATCCAGGCATTGCCCTCCGTGATAGAAAACTCCGGCGGGAAATAGCTGCCGAACATTTTTGCAAAGCCCTCTGCGGTACGGTCTGCTTCGTTGCTGTCTGATTTTTCCGCAAAATCAAGCACTGCGGTTTGGTATTCCCTAAGAGAATATGCCAAATGTCCGAATACAGCGGTATAACGTTGGAGCATCGCCGCATCAGCATATTTCGGAACTTCTTCAAACGGTAAAGAATTGGTTGCAGCTTTTGTAGCAAACTCCACATATTTTTGTGCGCTGTCCGCAGTAAAAACCTTTTCTATCCGTTCCCGGTGCTTTGGTATATCCATATAGGAGAACGGCGGCGTTTTGCTGAGAATCTCTAACATTGTCAATGCAGCTTCCCTTGCCATAGGAAAGAGTGCAGAAGCGTCCTGTCCGGCGTTCAGCATTCCAAGCAGTAGATTAATTTTCTGGCATTGTTCATTCATTTTGGCAAGAGTATCCGCCGAAACATTCAGCGCATCACAGGCAAGAGTGCCGATAGGAAGTGCTTTGTCCTCATATATGATTGTATCCTGCCAAAAATCCAATGTCATCAATTCTTGATTCATGCTTGCTCTCCTGTCCTGTTTTTTCATTTCTTTCATTATATCATGCAAATGTGAAGAAATCTACATCCTCCGAAAAGCTGTCCTGTTTTTTGAAATGGGGTTGTCCACCGATTAGCCTGTTTTTTGAAAAATCCGGCATAACAATAGTAGACGGAGCGAAGCACCTGCCAATCACGGCGGGTGTTTCGTGCTTTCTGAATACTATGAACGGAGGTTTTCTATGACAATCTATGAAACCATCAAGGTGGCAATCAGCGTAAAGCAAGCCGCCGAACACTACGGGCTGAAAGTCAACCGAAACGGCATGGCTTGCTGCCCGTTCCACAATGACAGGCATCCGAGCATGAGGCTGAATGAGGATTATTTCTTCTGCTTTGGCTGCGGAGTCAAGGGGGATGTGATCGACTTCGTGGCAAGGTCGTTCGATCTGAGCAGCTATGAAGCAGCACAAAAGCTGGCTTCGGATTTTGGGCTTGACCCGAAACCGCCCACTTCCGCAGCTATGCTCAAGCCCAAACGTCCCTATATCCGTCAGTTTCGGGAGGACGAAATGCTGTGCTTCCGGGTGCTGATGGATTATCTGCATCTGCTGGAAGATTGGAAAGTGCGATATGCACCGAAAACACCGGACGATGATCTGGATGACCGTTTTGTGGAAGCCTGCCAGATGATTGATTATATCGAATATCTGGCAGATATTTTGACAGTCGGTGATTTAGAAGAACGGGTTGCCGTGGTGGACGAGCTAATGAAGGAGAGCAAGATTGCTTTCCTTCGGAACTATGTGGCACGGAAACGAAAGGAGGGGTTGTCCCATGGGGAAGAAAGGTAAAATGCCGGATATGAATCTGCCGATCTGGTTTGACGGGCAGAACATCAATGAAGCTCTGTTCTGTGAAGAATTTCTGCGTGAGCGCAGAATCATCTTCGCAAACGGAGCTTTTTTTACGCCCGATGGTCGGGTAACAGACGATCTCCCTCTCCGGGGTGAGATTTACGACAAGCTGAAATTCTGTGCCGTGAACAACATCCCCCGGAAGATCACCAATATTCTGGAGGTGCTGAAACTGGAAGCACAAGTGCCTGACTTTCCTCCGGAGCAGGATCGGATTCATGTTGCCAACGGTACGCTGCTGCAGAACGGAACATTCACTGAGGGCAGACCTGCTATCGTGCGGAGCCGTCTGCCTGTTGCCTACAATCCCGATGCTCCTGCTCCTGTGGTCTGGCTGAACTTTCTGGATGACCTGCTTCATACAGAGGACATTCCCACTTTGCAGGAGTTTATCGGCTACTGCCTGATTCCCTCCAACAAAGGACAGCGCATGATGGTGATTAAGGGCAACGGCGGCGAGGGTAAATCCCAAATCGGTGCGGTGCTTTCGGCAATCTTTGGCATGAATATGAAAGACGGCAGCATCGGAAAGATTTCCGAAAACCGCTTTGCCCGTGCCGATCTGGAACATATCCTCTTGTGCGTGGATGATGATATGCGGATGGAAGCTCTGCGCCAGACCAACTATGTGAAATCCATCGTGACAGCACAGGGCAAGATGGATTTGGAACGCAAGGGCAAGCAGAGTTATCAGGGCTGGATGTTCGCCCGGCTGCTTGCGTTCAGCAACGGTGATTTGCAAGCTCTTTATGATCGCAGTGACGGATTTTATCGCAGACAGCTTGTGCTGACCACCAAGGAAAAGCCTGTGGATAGAGCTGATGATCCTGACCTTGCGGAGAAGATGAAAGCCGAAGCCGAGGGCATCTTCCTGTGGGCATTGGAGGGATTGCAGCGGCTTGTTGCCAACAACTTCAAATTCACAGAGAGTGACCGTATCCGGGAAAACCGGGAAGCGGTCAAGCGTGACAATAATAATATCTTTGATTTCATGGAATCGGAGGGATACATCCGGTGCAAAGCGGATGCGTCCATCAGCTCCAAGGATTTCTATGAAATCTACCGGATGTGGTGCGAAGAAAATTCCCTTGCACCGCTGAAAGCCCGCAGCTTCAGCGACGCCATGATTGCCAATGCCGGGAGATTCAATCTGGAACATTGCAACAACATCACCAACTCTGCCGGACGGCGGGTGTGGGGATTTATGGGTGTGGAAGCTGTGGCAAGACCTCATATAAATGGGTTTTACGATGTTTCGTCATGTACGTACGTACCGGAGGAATGGCGGGATTGATTTTGCCAGTCATGCTCTGTACGTATGTACGCAGCATTTACCCCTGTTTTCTCCCATTATAGGAAACAACGGCTTTCAGAGACAACCTGTTTTCGGGTATTGAAAATCAATGGCAATGGAAACAGCAAAGTTTTTGACCGCAGGACGAAGCTATTTCACGAAATCGTGCTTCTCTGAACCGTGTACCCTGTTCACGGAACAATAGATGTTTTCATTTTTCCAGACCAAATCACACGAAACAGTAAAGCGGGATATGGTCATATATGGACAGGACATCACAAGCAAAATTCTGAACGGATTTCAGAGATTGCAGATTTTTCACTGTTCGGTGTATCTGTTCCGTTTTGGGGTGCAGAGATTGTACCGAACCACAAACAGAATTATGAAGGATTTTTCAATATGAATGTACGCAATGAAATCAAGGCACAGATCATCCGTGCTGGGATGACCATGCAGGAAGTTGTTGACCTGCTCTCGGACGAGTACGGATGGAGCGACAGCGTTTCCAACCTGTCCGCAAAATTACAGCGGGAAAGCATCCGATACAAGGAAGTATTGGAGCTTGCCGATGTGCTGGGATGCGACATTGTATGGCAGCAAAGACGGGAGAAGTGATGCCCCCGGCAACAGCCCCTCGCATCTCCCGTCCCCATAGGCACACCGCAGTGCTGCCTATGGATGGCAGTGAAAGACGCTGCCAACGTCTGCAAGAAACGTTCCGCAGAACAGCTTCATGCAGACGGGCTGACCATGGGAAAAGTTGCAGACATTTTGCCTTGGTCAGCAGAGGTCACCGCAGTGACCGCATACCCCCTCGGGAGAGCCCACGGCACTTTGCAGCCAGAATGGATGAAAGTGTTATAGTGGGTTATTACACTTCCGCAGAAGTGCATCCCCGCAGCCCCGCCCGTCTGCTACTCTCGAAAGAAAGGAAAAAACCTATGGCAAGAAACGATGGAATTGACCGTACCTTTGCCCGTAACCAGGACTTGCCCACCCTCGACGATGTGGCGAAAGTTCAGGAGCATAACGAGCGAGAAAAAGACAGCTACTCCAATCAAGATATTGATACCACCCAGACCCACCGCAATGTCCACTTCAAGAAACCTACCGACAGCTATGCCGCCATGTTCGATCAGATGATTGCAGATGGTGTTATCTCCACCCGTGGTCTGAAAGCCGATGCGGTGAAATATGGGGAGCTGCTGTTTGATGTAAACTCTGCCTACTTCCACAACCACGGCGGCTATGAATATGCCAAACAGTTCTATGCCGATGCCTACAAAGCCGCCGTGGAGATTGTGGGCGGCGAGCAGTATATCCTCTCCGCTGTGATGCACGCCGATGAGCGCAACCGGGCAATGTCCGAAGCCCTGGGCGAGGATGTGTATCACTACCACCTCCATGTGGTTTATATCCCGGTGGTGGAAAAGCAAATCCTGTGGTCGAAGCGGTGCAAGGATGAATTCCTCCGGGGAACGGTAAAAGAAACGATCACACAGGTCAGCCGCAGTAAGAAATGGGAATCCAAACCCGTTCTCAATGAAGATGGCAATCCGATGTTGAACGCAAAAGGGAAAAAGATTTTGAAGTCGTCCTACAGTGTGCTGCAGGATGACTTTTTTAATTTCATGCGAGCCGCCGGATATACCGATGTGGAGCGTGGAGAGCGTGGCAGTACCGAGGAACATCTGACGGTGACACAGTTCAAGGTACAGGCCGAACAGCACCGCCTGGAAACTGTGACCGGACAGGTGGAACAGGCCGAGCAGAGTTTGGCGGATGCCAAGGCTGCTACGGAGAAGCAGAAAAAGAAACTGGAAGCTCTGCAAAAGGAAACCAAGGCAGCAAAGACCATTGCGCTGACGGTGCAGGATATTGAGGAAATGGGCAAGAAAAATGCCCTCACCGGAAATGTCTCGCTCACGCCGGATCAGTGCGATACACTCAAACGCTATGCGGTCAACGGCATTATTGCCAATGCTGACAATAAGCGTTTGAAAGAGAAACTGGCTTCTGCTGAAAAAACAATTTCCATCTGGAAACAGCGGTATGAAGCAGTAAACGAAAAATATATGGAACTGAAACAGAAAGCCCAGCCTTTCTTGGATGCGATAGAGATTGCGTCTGAAAGGGTTTGGGCTTTTGTTCATGCCATTCTCGCCAGAGGAAAGGAAACACAGGAACATAAGCACCCTGCCCGTAAGCGTAGGCAGGATATGGAAATTTAAGAAAGGAACTATTTGCCTATGAATAAAACCGTAGAGGAAATTAACAAGATGATTATGGAAGATGCCCCGATGGAAGAAATCAATGATGCCATCGGCTATATTGATATTTACTCCTGCTTCGACCCGATTTTTGAGCCGCCCATTGATTTTTTGGAAGAATGCCGCAAGCATTGGGAAACAGCGCAGTCTTCTTTCCGCAAAACCATTGAGCGTAAGATCGGGAACACATGGTATGTGATTGAAACAGAATGTGACGGGAATGAGCCGCTTGCCGACAAGGTAAAACGGCTCATTTTTTCTGACAAGGGGGTGATTTGTTAATGACTGCGACACAAAAGCATGATATAATTCCAGTATGCACAACGGTACTGTCGGCTGACCAACAACCGAAGGAGGATATTATGTTGGATCAGCAGAAAATTACCATTCTCTACTGTCGTTTGAGCAATGAGGATGCCCAAGATGGAGAGAGTAACAGTATCGCAAATCAGCGAGAGTATTTAACCCGATATGCCCGTAACCACGGGTATACAAACCTGAAAATTCTGGTGGATGACGGTTATACGGGGACGAACTTTGTTGAGGTAAGATAACGTAACCTTTTTTGCAGAGGGCGTTATCTTACCTCTTTTTGATGTATGTTAGATAGCATAACTCTTTACGTCGGCTCCTATCTGTCTGAAATAGGAGATACTTTCGGTAGGCTTGTCGCCCGTATCAACTCTGCCGACAAAGCTATAAAAGATTTCGATTTTGCGGGTGTTCGTTTCCTTATCCAGTTCGTGAATAAGAATACGGTCAATAAATTCATGGACGTTTTCGTAGGTCAGTTCGGTAATGGCGGTGTATCTGCGTACCAGTGCGACAAACCTTTTCACGTCCGCGCTGCGCTCGGTGGCGTTGTCGATTTCCTGTGACAGCTCCGCAATCCTCCGGGTCAGCGTCTTTTTTTCTTCATCATAGCCGGAAGTCAGAAAAGCAAACTGTTCATCAGAAAGTTTCCCTAAAGCGTTGTCCTCGTAGAGCTTGCGGAATAAGATGTTCAGCTCGCTAATGCGGCTCTGCGCCTTGTCAAGCTCTTTCCGCTGCTGTGTCAGCGTCTTTTGTACTGCCTTTGCGCTGCACTCGTTGGCGGTTTCGATAAACTCCTGTTCATGCTCTTTCACATAGGACAGCACCCTCTGTAAATCAGCAAGGACAAGTTCTTTAAGGACGCTCTTTCGGATATAATGGGTAGTGCAAAGCTCGCCAGTCCTTATCCTGTTTCGGTACTTTCCGCAAGTGTAGGCGTGTTTGCGTTCCAGTGTCCCGGCTCCCTGTTGCAGATACATTTTATAGCCGCAATCCCCACAAAAGAGAAGTCCCGAAAAAATGTCAATTTCATCAACCTTTGTAGGGCGGTGTTTGGTAGCAATCCGTTTCTGTGCAAGGTCAAAGGTTTCTTCGTCAATCAAAGGTTCGTGCGTGTTGGGGAAAAAGTATTGCTTTTCCTCCGGGTTCTTTTTCGTCTTTTTCGATTTGTAAGATACCTTATAGCTCTTGCCCGTAATGGTATGCCCCAAATATTCTTTGCGTCCAAGAATATCATACAGTGTCTTATCCGGCCAGTTATAAATACAGGTCGGGTGCGGGCGCGGGTGGCGGCAACTGCCGGAACGACGGTAGCGCAGTTCTGAAACAGTAAGTACCTCATGTTCCCGTAGCCAGTTCTGGATTTCGCAGATACGGTCGCCGCGCACATACATAGCGAAAATCTGTTTTACAATGTGCGCCGTTTCCGGGTCGGGCAATAGATGATTGCGGTCGTTTGGGTCGGCTATGTAACCATACGGCACTTCGCCGTTGACACGCTCGCCTTTCTGTGCCTTTGCCTGTTTAACAGCCCGGATTTTCTTTGAGGTGTCGCGGGCGTAAAACTCGTTGAACCAGTTCCGCAGAGGGGTAAACTCGTTATCTTCCCTCGCTGTGTCTACACCGTCGTTAATGGCAATGTAGCGCACTTCATATTCGGGGAAAACAATCTCTATCAGTTCGCCGGTTTTCAGATAATTGCGTCCCAGACGGGAAAGGTCTTTTGTTATGACGGTCGCCACGTTCCCGGCTTCAACCTCATGCAGCATGGCTTGAAGCCCCTCACGCTCGAAACTCACGCCGGAAAATCCGTCGTCTACAAAAAAGCGCGTATTGAAAAAGTGGTGTTCGTCAGCGTACTTTTGTAAAATCAGCTTTTGGTTCTGTATGCTCTCGCTTTCCCCGGCCTGCATATCTTCCTGGCTCAATCTGCAATATAAAGCGGTAATCTTGTCTGTCTGTAACATTTTGTCCTCCTTTCCGACGACAGACAAGCATGGTATTTGTACTGTCTATATTATACCACATACCGCTGCCTGTGTCATGTATAAAATGTGAAGAAACGCCCTATTTTCGGGCGTTTGCGGGGTTCAGCTCCATGTCTTTGCGAATGAGCTTTTTTATCTTTTTATCCAGTGTGTCCGTTGCGCGTTCACTTGCAGACGAACATACAAGGTAAGTAACTTTTCCGATTTTATGCTCCGTTGTGGTAACGGGCGTTTGGTTTTGCGTCAAAGAAAATCCCCCTTTCTTTCGCAAACATATAATACAGTCTATGAATAGCAGCAAGTCCACTATTCAATAAAACAAAGGCTTTAATCGGACGGTTATTAGCATAACCTCATGGGAATTTCACCCCGGCATGGTTCTCATGCAGCCCTACCCATTGCCTGCGACGCTCTTAACGCTCGGACTGTGGCTGTAAGGAAGTATCATTGTATATTCTGCGTGTCGTTGCCCGCAAACCGCTACACTTGCTTTCCGGCGCGGTGTTGGTCGCTCGGCTGTCCGGGCGGTGATAACCTCGCCCGGATAGCGTCATGGCGCACCCGCCGTATGGCTCGACGCAAAAGGAACGTATCCGATTTGCCCTATGCTGCGCCGCCGTTATCTTGCGCCGCTTTCTTTTTCAAGGTTCAAAATGGCTGTGCTACCCGCGTCAACAGCGGAACGGAAAAGGGGGTGAGAGAAAGCGTCCCGCCGCCGTTGCGGTTATTCCTCTGTCCTAAAGGTGAGGACAGCCATCATCAGTTTTGCTTGCAGCCGTTCCCGAATGTCGTGGTCTACGCCGAAATAGACGTTCCCGCGCTCGTCGTACAGCTTCCGCATGGAGAGGCGGGCTATGTAGCCGCTAAAATGCTGCAAGACAATCTTCATGGCGTCCGGGTCACCCTTTGTCGCTGCCACAATGACAGGATAGGGAACAAGGGCATTTTCCGGGTAGCCGGGTTCGTTACCATTCGTCCCATTCATCAGCATTTTCCTCCAGATATTTTCTTAATTTCTCAAAAGAGCTTGTCCGCCTGTACTGTATCGTGCTTCTCGATGTATTGAACAACTTCGCAATCTCGGTGTCGTTCATTCCCTCGAAATAGTACAGGAGTACGGCTTTGCGCTTTTCTTCCGGCAAAGTACGGATTGCTTCAAGAAGCAGCTTCGGCGTGATTTTCTTCCCGGCTTTCTCAAAGACGGTTTCGGCGGTTTCCCGTTTGAAATATTCATCAAAGGTATGAAGCTGCCGCGCTTCGTCTAAGGGCAAATCGGAAAAGGTGACTTCCCTTGCCTTATGCCTGTGCAGCTCCCTGTGAGCGTCACACGCTTCATTGTGCAGCACCGTATTACAAAACTTCTGAAAAGCACATTGTTTGTAAAACTCCCTGCTATTAGGTTCCACATTCTCACCTCCTTTCTCGTTGGAAAGTTGGTGGTGCTTCCCCCTTTTCGCGGGGCAATACGGCGTTTTTGAAAAACGCCGAAGATTTTTTGAAATTTTTTCAAAAAATTTTTTGAGCAGCAAAATACGCCTGTCCGAAAAGCCCGGACAGGCGTATAGGTATTGTAAGCAGTATTTAGATGATTAGACAGTTCATAGTCAAGGGTAGAGAGGTTCCCGGCGGTGGTCGGGCTTTTTTTGATATGTCAATGACCGTCGGATTTTGTCGATAGGGTATGTGCTTCATGGCGGCTACCTCCTTTAGCCGCCGCTTTTAACAGTGATACCGCGTCATTTCATTAGAAGATAAAAAGAAACGGCGGCTTTGATTTTTCAAAGCTGCTGCGGAAATCAAAGAACGACAAGCAACAGTTCTGATTTTGCTCCAATATGGTTATTAGGGGCACAAATTAAAATCAAAAAAGAGCCGATAACAGCAGTATTTCAAACTGCATATTATCGGCTCTGCGTCTGTGCGTCTGGCTCTTTTAATTAAATTATTTCTGTTGTTTTTTGGCTTTATTATATGTATTAGCTAACTGTCCACAAGCTGCTTTAATCTCTCTACCATGAGAAACTCTCATGGTAACTTCAAGTCCTGTTTGCTCTAATTGATGTTTGAACGCAACCATTTCTTGTTTTTGTGGTGCTCTAATTTTTGAATTACTCGTCGGGTTGTATTGCAGCACGTTAATCATAACATTTTTGCCCTTAAACCATTTTGCAAGTTGCCTTATATCTGAGGAACGGTCATTTATACCTGGTAAAAGCAAATACGCAAATACCACTTTTCGATTATGCCTTTGAGAATAGGACAATGCTTGCTTAACAACATCTTCAATAGCGTACATGTGCATATGAGGAATGATACAGTTTCTCGCAGCCTGTGTTGCTGCATGTAAAGATATTGTCAACTGAATTTTTAGATGTTCTTCGCGCAATTTTTTTAATTGATTAACTGGACCAACTGTTGATACGGTAATGCCGTCGGTTGGAAAGTTAAGTCCATTTCTATCTCGAAGAATATGGATTGCTGCAATCAAGTTGTCGTAATTGAATAAAGGTTCTCCCATTCCCATAAAAACGATACGATTTACTTTTTGACGTATCAATACAACCTGCTGCACAATTTCAGACGGTGTTAGATTACGAACAAAACCATTGCGTCCGGACTCACAAAAAATACAGCCAACAGAACAACCAACTTGCGTACTTACGCAAACAGTCCCACCATCTCGCCGTTTAATAAAAACCGTTTCAATATACCTGTTATCTTTCAATTCATAAACATACTTTTCAGTATCGCTACTTTTATAGACTTTTTTTGTTGATATTGATAGATTTTCTTTGTGAAATGGCTGTTTATACAATTCCGTATATAAGGCTCTTGCTTTATCCTCTCCAATTACTTCCGACATTTCTTTGTAAGTAAATCCGTATGGGTCATTCAATATTTCCGTAGGTGTACTTTTAGGTAAGTGTTTCATTTAAATATCCTTCCTTTTCAAAATTAAAAAGTTTGTTTTTCAGAGTTTTTGATTATGATTTCTAGTTTTTCAACATCAACGATATGCGTTAATTTACATTTAGGGCAGAAAAGAGGAAAATTTCTTAATACCGTATTATAAAATACTTGAACCCTCGTCTTTCCGTTACAAATTGGACATTTTATCCAATATTTTTCAAGCATAATATTTCTCCTTTTGCGCAAAAAAATGCAGGTCAATTCTCAACATGAGCATTGACCTGCATTTATACATATAATACTACAACAAAATTAAGGCATAGTTTTTATACTATGTCTATACGTCGTTAGTTTTGTTGTATAGCATACGCAAAATAAGCATGACAAAAAAGCCCATATTGAAAATGGGAAAAATCTTTTTTGATTTCAATGCTTATCGAATACGCATGCTATGTAACATAAACATTCCCCCCCTTTTATATAATATTATATACAAAAGCAGCTTGTTGTCAACATATATATATATGAATTATTTTGGCTAACTGATAGAACTATGTAGACATATCCAAGAAGAAAGGGGAACAGTAAAATGTAAGAGGGTGAATAACTATGGCAAAAAGACCAGTACCAAAATACGACTTCAAGGCTTTTGGGGCAGCGATAAAGGCAGCGCGTGAAGGACGCAAGGAAAGCCGCAAGAAAGTAGGCGACGAAATGTTTATCTCGCCGCGCTACCTTGCGAACATTGAGAACAAGGGGCAGCACCCAAGTTTACAGATATTCTTTGAGCTGATACAGCGTTACCATATATCCGTAGACCAATTCCTGTTAGACACGCCCGCTGCAAAGGACACAAAGCGGCGGCAGCTTGACGCGCTCCTTGACGGTATGAGCGATACAGGCATATGGATTGTGACCGCAACGGCAAAAGAGATTTCCGAAGTCGAAAAAGAGGGCGAATAGGAATGTCCGGCTTAAAACTGAACAGGATTTAGAGAGCGTTGTAATCTTTTTTGAGATTGCAGCGTTTTTCTTTTGCGGAAGTTTGGCAAAATCGCTTTTTCTCCGTAGTAGGGGATAAGAGCCTAAAGGATAAAAACATTCGTAGCAAGCATAGGAAGCGGGTACCCACTTCCGTATTTTCCCCCTCCCGCGCTGCGGCGCGTCGGTTGAAAATTGCTTGTTGGGAAGTGTCCCAAACCCTCGGAACGGAAAGGAAAGGAGCGAATACATGGACGGACGCAAAAGGACGGTACAAATCAAATTCAGAGTGACGGAAGCGGAACGGGATTTAATACTGGAAAAAATGAAGCTCGTACCCACCCGGAACATGGCGGCGTATCTGCGGAAGATTGCCATTGACGGATATATCATTCAGATAGACCACGCCGACATAAAGGCTATGACCGCAGAGATACAAAAAATCGGTGTCAACGTCAACCAGATAGCACGCCGCGTAAACGCGACGGGGAACGCATACCAAGAGGACATAGAGGAAATAAAGGGGGTGCTTGCGGAGATATGGCGGTTACAAAGATTAAGCCTATTAAAAGCACTCTAAGCAAAGCCCTTGACTATATCGAAAACCCGGACAAGACGGACGGAAAAATGCTTGTGTCCTCTTTCGGCTGCTCCTATGAAACGGCAGATATTGAGTTTGAATATACATTGTCCCAAGCACTCCAAAAGGGGAACAATTTAGCCTTTCATCTGATACAGTCCTTTGAGCCGGGGGAAGTGGATTATCAGAAAGCCCATGAAATCGGAAAGCAGCTTGCCGACGCGGTAACAAAGGGGCAACATGAGTATGTTGTGACGACGCACATTGACAAGGGGCATATCCATAACCACATTATTTTCTGCGCGGTGAACTTCGTAGACCACCACAAATACAATTCCAACAAAAGGAGCTATTACGGTATACGGAACATGAGCGACAAGCTGTGCCGGGAAAATGGCTTGTCCGTCGTCGTCCCCGGCAAGGGCAGCAAGGGAAAGAGCTATGCAGAGTACCAGGCAGAAAAGACGGGTACAAGTTGGAAAGGCAAACTGAAAACCGCCGTTGACGCACTTATCCCCCAAGTTTCCAGTTTTGAGGAATTGCTAACGCGGTTACAGGCGGCGGGCTATGAGATAAAGCCGGGGAAATATGTATCATGCCGCGCCCCCGGACAGGAACGCTTCACCCGCCTAAAAACCCTCGGCGCAGACTATACAGAGGAAGCCATAAGGGAACGGATAGCGGGCAGACGGACAAAGGCGGCGAAAGCCCCCAGAGAGCAGCGCGGCGTTTCGCTGCTTATCGACATTGAGAACAGTATCAAGGCGGCGCAGAGTAAGGGCTATGAACAGTGGGCGAAAATCCACAATCTGAAACAGGCGGCAAAGACTATGAACTTTCTCACCGAAAACAAGATTGAACAGTACGCGGATTTAGTTAGCCGGATTGAGGAAATGGCAGCGGAAAGCGGACAGGCGGCAGACGCATTGAAGAACGCCGAAAAGCGGCTTGCGGACATGGCGGTGCTTATCAAGAATGTTTCCACCTACCAAAAGACAAAGCCCGTCTATGACGCATACCGCAAGGCAAGGAACAGGGAGAAATACCGCGCCGGACAGGAACAGGCGATTATCTTACATGAAGCCGCTGCAAGGTCATTGAAAGCAACGGGCATTGCAAAGCTCCCGAACCTCGCCGCGCTGCAATCGGAGTATGAAGCCCTTCAAGCGCAGAAAGAAGCCCTTTACGCCGACTATGGGAAGCTGAAAAAGAAAGTCCGGGAATATGACATTATCAAGCAGAACATTGACAACATTTTACAGGCAGACAGACAGCCGGAACGGGAAAAGGGAATGGAACACTGATTAAGCAAAAAATGATTTTCGTATAGAAACAGAAAGCGGTATGTGGTATAATAAAATTATCTACAACTTTTGAAAGGATTTGATAGTACATGACAAAAGGAACACCAGCTAATATTAGTCAGCTTGTCAAAGACGCAAACAATAAATCATCATGGAAAATTAGGCTTGCTGCGTTGAATGAACTAAAACAATATGATTGTCAACAATCAAGAGATGTTATTACTCGTCTTGCTCTCCATGACAAAGTTTATAAAGTTAAAGAGGAAGCATTTAGAGCAGCACAAGCTATGGGGATTACTTACCGCGGAAATCCTATTCGCTTAGGACGTAAAGATATTGGTTTTAAGACAAAAGACTTTACTAAAGTTTTTCTACGTATCAAACGTGAAAAATCAATGGAAGAATTAGATTTACAATTATTCAAGGAAGCGTTCAAAACAATCGCGGCAGAAATGTATGATGTAATGGAATTTGAAAAGGGTCAAAAATTTGATGATTGGATTACAAATACATACAAATGTTTGCCAAAGAAATAAAAAGAACAGGGCGCGGAAAGTCAGTATATGACTTCCGCGCCCTGTCTTTTTGTGGGTGCTGTTGTGGTAAATGTTACGCAATAGAACGCCATTTTCGGGGGAAAAGGTATAAAGTATCGCCTATCCGATTTTCCCGCCCGGAAAGCCTTGCAAATCAAGGGATTTTCCGCGCCTACTGCGTAACAGGGGCGCGTCTTTTCCTCATGCGCTCGGCGGCCTGTCTGCGGGTGATACGCTTCCGGCAGTCGGGGCAGTATTTGACGCTGTTAGAGCTTGACGCAAAGGACGTGCCGCACTCGGTACATTTCTTCCTGTCCCCGGTTTGGTAAAGCTCCGCATAGAGCAGCTTATCAGCGGGAAGCACCGCAACCTTAAACCACTTGCAGAGAAGCGAATAGGAAATGAGCTGCGGACATACGCACTCGTCCCCGTCGTCCAGTAAGATACAGTTTCCATTATCGCAGTTGCAGCACGTCCGGCGCACAAGGGCGTTGACTTTCCGGCTCTGGGGCGGCGTCAGCCGCTTGACCTCGCTCATACTTCATCAGCGGCGTAAATGGGAAGCCCCGCAAACTCCGCTTCGGTCATGGCTTCCACTTTGGAGAGGGTACGGGCAGCAAAGCCCCGCATTTCCCCGTCCATAAAGGGCAGCGCGGCGTTCATGGCGACGATAAGCCCCTGTCGGCTCCCGGTCTTGTAAATGCTCAAAAGGTTTGTTTCTTCTACGGTCAGTTTTGTCATGTTCACACCTCCAAATCGTGATTTTTATTCTTTGCCGCCGCCTTTTTCGGGGCGGTCTTTGCCTTGTCTGTTTTAAGCTGCGCCCGGATAGAGGGGCGGGGCTTCCGTATCTCCCTGTCCCGGTTCTCCCTCTTGTCAATCAGCGCATACGTCCCATGTCTGCCCTCGATTTTGGAAAAGGAAAGGGTCTTGTAGGGCAGCATGGAGAAAAGACGGTCAGTGTCCTTTGTAGCCGCAAGCTGCATGAACGCCGGGGAAAGCTCTACCATGAAATGGGTCTTGTTTGGGCTGTTCGGCGTGTCGTGCCGCTTCATTTCCCACACAATGCGCCGCGCTTCCGTTTCAATCAGCCCGTCCCGCAATGCGGCGATATGCGCCTTGAAATCTCCCGGCGGAAGCTGCTCCCGGCTGCGCCGTTCTTCCTGTAAGAGCGATTGCAGCGCGTCCGGGTCGTTGGGTACGGCTTCAAAGCGTTCAAACTTCCCAAGCTGCGGGTCTGGGGTTCCGTCAAAATATCTCCCGGCTTTCTGTACCCTTTCCCCACGCTCATAAAACAGCTTCACCGTATCGGCGGGCAGCTCCTTTTCCTTGACGCGCTCATAATGGCGGGAATAGTCAAGCTCATACAGATTGCCCTTGATTTTCCCGCGCTCCTTTCCCGTCAGCTCGATTGCATAGGCAAGTACGCGGTCGCTTGTCTGCTCCATGTAGAAACGCCATGTATTGTGGGGCGCGGTGTCCTTTAGGAAAACGTCGCGCTCCCTAAAGCAATGCGTCCCGGACGGGCGGCAGAACCACAAAAGGGTCTTGTCCTCCCTGTGGGGGCTTGCCGCCGCCTTTGCGATAATCTCCTTGTCAATCTCCAAGTCGCTCTGGTAAAAGCCTGTATTCTGCTTCATAATCGCTTCAAGGGAAGCGAACAAATCCACGTTTTCAAATCTGCTCTGTTCCGGCATGGGTCAGCTCCTTTCCAAGTCCTGTGACTTCTGCTTTGCGTTTTTCTTCTGCGCCTTTTCCTTGTCGGCTCTAAGCTGCGCCCGGATAGAGGGCTTCTTTTCCGGCTTCGCTCCCTTGACGCGCTCCTTGTCGGCTTTGACCGCATTAGCCAGGTCAACAAGGGAAATCGTTTCTCCCGCCTTGACCTTTGCTTCCAGTTCGTCAACGGTAGGGGTGTTGTTGATGATACCGTCAAAGTTGTTGTCGTTCTGCTCTACGGTGTCCTCGACGTGCTTCAAAGGGTTTGCCTTTTCCGGCTGCTCTGCGGCAACGGCAAACGCCCGCGTCCCGTTCCCCATAATCAGATACTTTCCGTCGTCGGATTGATGATGAAAGCCATATCCGGCGGCTTCTATCTGCTCCCGGCTCATGGCGGTTACATGGAAAGTCCCTCTCGATGTTTTGACAGTTTCGCCCGTTTCCAAGTCGTCCGGGGTAAGCTGTTTCTGCTCCTGTAAAAACTCCGGCACTTGCCGGAAACCCGCGCTGTCAACATAGTGCGCCGCGTCCTGTCCGTCCTGATGAAGCACTACCACGTCGGAAACGGAAAGGCTGTGTCCCTTAAAGTCTTTGGGGTGGTCGATATTGAAACGGGTATAAATATCTTCAAGGGAAGTCCCCGGCGCAAGGGGCGCGGAATAGACAAGCTCATAGTTCGCCCTGTCAACCACATTCCCCGCCGCCTGCAGGCGGTCGTAAGGCTCAAAGCGCAAGTCCCTTGTTTCGTCCCCGCCTTTTATCTGGTAAATGGAAAAGGTGTCCTTGTCCGGCTCGGCGGTCTTTGCCGTTTCCTGTGCCTTTGCGTAGAGCTGCTTTACGTCGCCCTCGGTCAGCTCCCCGCTTTTGAGCTGCCCCATAAGCTCGCGGCATTTCTCCGGCGTTCCGGCGAAAAGAACGTCGCCCATTTTCGCCCGCCCGTTCTCCTGTGTCACATAGGCTTGCAAGAGGTAGCTGTTTTCCCGGCTGTCGCCGTAAGGGTTCCGGCGCACTCTGTAAATCGTTTCCGGGGTAAAGGCTTCTTTCGGGGCTGCGTCCGCTTTTTCCTGTGCGCCGGATTTCCCCGGTGCGTCTGCTTCCGGCTCCGGCTTCTCTTTCCCGGCTGTATCTGCCTTTTCCGGGGCTTCCGGCTGCGGCTGCTCCGGCGCGGCTGCCTGTTCCTCTCTGGTGGGCTGCTCCTGTCCGGCGGTTTGCTCCTTGTCCTGTGCCTTTTGCAGTTCCGCAAGATTTTCGTCTATGGAATTGATAATCTCGGCGGCTGCGCTGCGTATCGTTTCAAGGGAGCTTTTCAGTTCGGACAGCTCCCGCCCGCTGCTCCACCCGGCGACGTAGCCGAAAGAGTAGTCCGACGTGTCAAGCCCGTAATGTTGGCAGACGGTATAGGCGACGCTTTCCGCTTCGACTTCGCGGGTGCGGCGGTCAACGCGGGGCTGCTGTTCATCTTTGGGCGCGTTGAGGTCAATGTCGTGCAGCTTCGCATGGGCGATTTCGTGAATGGTGGTCTTTAAGGTCTGCAATTCGCTCATGCCCTCGTTGATAGCAATGCGCTTGTCCTCCAAGTGGTAGTAGCCATGAGAGCCGCCCTCGATATTCTCAAAGGCGATAGGGACGGGGGAAGTCTTTTCAAGGGCTGCGAAAAAATCCTTGTAGCGGTCAACGTCGCCCGTCAGCTCGTCCACCGCAATGTCCGGCAGCTCCTTTCCCTCGGTCTGGGAAACGTCGAAAACAGACACTACCTTGTAGGCGGGTATCTTGATTTCCTTTTCCTCGGTGACGGGCTTTCCGTCCTTGCCGATAATGGGCTTTTGTGTGTGCGGGTCTATCTTCTCCACTTCCTGTCTGATTTTGAACGGCGACGGGGCAATGATTTTAATCCCCTTTTGCCCTTTCATCACGTTGCGCCCGAAATTATTCTTCCAAGCGGAAAAGCCCGCCACAAGGGAAGCGTCCGGCTTCTGCATGGCGATAAGCAGCGTATTGTTGAAGCTGTAATTATGGAATTTTGACATGACGCGCAGATATTCCTTGTAACGCTCGCTGTCAAAGAGTTCCGTAATGCCCTGTTCCAGACGGTCGGTAATCTCTTTGAGCTTTTCGGCGGGCTTCTCGCTCGTCAGCACGATAGGGATAACCGGGCGCGGCTCCTGTGGCTGCTCTGCGGACTGTGCCGTTCTCTGCCCCGGCGCGGCTGCGTCCATTTCTACCTTTGACGGGTCGGGGCGTTCTGCCTGTGGGAAGCTCATTACTTTATACTCTTTGGGAATATCGCTTTCGCGCCCGTTGTACCACTCCGTAAAGGTGTTCTTGTTGTTGTAGATATAGCCCTGGTCGGTAAAGCGTCCCCCGTCATTGATAGCTGCGTCCCGCCCGTATTCCTCATACATGAAATACTTTTTCGCTTCTTCGGGAAGCTCCAATTCGTCCAGCTCGTCGATAAGGTAATAGCCGTAATCTTCCTCGCTCTGTACGGTAGGATAGAGCCAGTAACAATCAAGGTTCTGTGCAAGGTTGATAAGGTCTTTGATGTTCCCGGCGCGTTCCCCAAGCGTCACCGCCGCCGTAAACTTGTCCCTGTCCTCGTCGCTCTGCATTTCCAAGAGCTTCCCCAGATAGTTCAGCTCGTCAATCCCCGCGCTCTGGATAACGGCAAGCGGCACGTCAAAGGGCTGCTGCTCGGTGTTGGCAAATCCATTGATGAAAAAATCCTGTGGGTTGTCTGCGGTAATGCCGACGCTTTCCATAGCCGCGTGAAGCTGCTGCGTTGTAGTCGGCATGGGAAGCCACACGCCGCCCGGTTCGCCTGTTTCAAAGCGGGTGCGGCTGTCAATCAAAATCGAAAACTGCTCGCTCATTTTTTCTCTCCTTTCCTGTTCCATCATGCGGTGCATAAGCTCAAAATCTTCAATGCTCATGCTCCCGTCAAATACATAGGGGTTAAAATCCTCCCCGTCCCGGTAGGGGTTTTCGGAAAAGGGAAGCCCCGCTTCATGGGCGGTGGCTCTTGCTTCCTCGATAACCTCCGGGGGAAGCCTGTCGTCATGCGCCCCGATAAAACCGTCAATATCGTTCATGCTGTTTTCGTAGTGGTAGCGCACTCCGGCGGTCAGCTCGTCAAGGCTCATATCCTCGCCTAAATGCCCGCAATAGTAGCCGTTAAGGATAACGGCGGCGGGGTCGGTGCTTTTGATTTCCTCTAACCGGCTCCTGTCCTCCGGGTAGAGCGTATCGTCCATATCAAGATGAAAATATTCCGCGTTCCATGAACGCCCCTGTTTCCAGAACGCCACCCATGCGATACCGTCCCTAAGCTCGTCCTGATAGTCCTTTACGGTGTCCCGTAAACTTGCCATAGTTGAAAAACCTCCTTTCTCTGGGGCAGCGTCATAAGCTGCATTTTTTGGCTGCATAGCCTACTACGGCACACCCGCATTTCTGCCAAAGTTTTTTGAAGATTTTCAGAGGGTGAAGCCCTCCGCAAAAGAGGGTTTGGGAAACTTCCCAACAAGCAAAATCCCCGTCCGGCGCGTCAGCGTCGTAACGGGGATTTACGGAAGTGGGTACCCGCTTCCTATGCTTGCTATTCCAGTTTTTAGTTCTTCTGCACTTCGATACGGTAGTTGACGTATTTCCCGCCAGTGTCAGCTAAAACGATAGTCCCGTCGTAGGTCTTGCCTGTTTTCGGGGAATAGAGCTTCTTCACATTCGCCTTGCCGGATTTAAGGAGCGCGGCGGCAATCTTCGCGGAAAAAGCGGTCTTGCGTTCCTCAAAGAAACGGTCGTTCTTCCACATGACAAAGGCACATTCCCTGTTGCTGCAATAGTAGTTTTTCTTCCCCTCATGAACGGGGGAACCGCAACGGGGGCATTTCCCGATAGAGGGCTTTTCCTCTCTGAATAAATCCTTTTTCCCGTCCAGTGCTGCGGCGTGTGTCTGCACAAGCTCCCGCGCCATAGCTTCAATGCCGGACAGAAATTCTCCGGGGTCTGCGGCTCCCTTTGCTATCTGCGTCAGATTGCTTTCCCATTCTGCGGTAAGCTGCGGGGAAGTGAGCATATCCGGCAAGATTGATATAAGGGCGGCTCCGTTCTGTGTGGGGATAAGCTGCTTGCCCTTACGCTCCGCAAAGCCGCCCTTTACCAGTTTTTCAATGACTGCGGCGCGGGTGGCGGGAGTGCCAAGCCCCCGGCGTTCCGCGTCCGGGTCGGTGTCCCCGTTCCCGGCGCGTTCCATAGCAGAGAGAAGCGACGCTTCGCTGTGGGGCTTCGGCGGCGTTGTGGTATGCTCCGTTACTTTTGCGGCGGGTTTTTCAAAGCTCTGTCCCTCGGAAAGCTCCGGCAGCGTCACACCCTCATTTTCCCCGTCCTCCGGGTCGGGTTTGCTTTTCAGCGTCGCCCGGTATCTGCGTTCAATCTCTTTCCAACCGTCCGAAAGTACGGTCTTTCCCCTTGCGGTGAAGTCTGTCCCGGCGCATGAGAAAACCGCCGTAACCGCTTCAAAGATATGTGGCTCGGCGGTAGCAGAGAGCAGACGCGCCCCCGCAAGGGTGAGGATATTCCTCTCGCTTTCCGGCAGCGCGGCAAGTTCTGTCTTTGCAAGCTCCATAGTGGGAATGATTGCGTGGTGGTCTGATACTTTCTTGCTGTCTAATACCTTTGCAATCCCCGGTGTGAAGCCCACGCCCGCCATAAAGGGGAGCTTTTCACAAAGCAGCGTGATAATGCCCGCTGCGGTATCGCCCATGTCGTCGGTGAGGAAGCTGCTGTCCGTCCTCGGATAAGTCAACAGCTGCTTTTCATAAAGGGCTTGTGCAAGGTCAAGGGTCTGCTTCGCGGTGTAGCCGAAAATGCGGTTCGCTTCCCGCTGCAAAGAGGTAAGGTCAAAGAGCTTTGGCGGGGCTGCGGTTTTCTTCTCTCTGGTGAGGGAAACGCATACCGCCTTTCCCGCTTCGCAAGCCCCTTTCAGCGCGTCGGCTTCTGCCTTGTCGGAAATCCTCTCGCTTGCCGCTTCCGCGCCGGATAAGTCAAGACGCACATGGTAATATTTCTCTTTCTGGAAATGGGAGATAGCCGCGTCCCGGTCGGTGAGCATTTTCAAGGTCGGGGTCTGGACGCGCCCCACGTTCAAGGTCTTTCCATACAGGCATGAGAAAAGCCGGGTGGCGTTAATGCCGATAAGCCAGTCAGCCTTTGCGCGGCAGAGGGCAGACGCAAAGAGCGCGTCATATTCCCGCCCGTCTTTGAGGGAAGCAAAGCCCGCCTTGATTGCCCCGTCCTCCATTGAGGAAATCCACAAGCGGCGCATGGGCTTCTTGCAGCCCGCCACTTCGTAGACAAAGCGGAATATCAATTCTCCCTCGCGCCCCGCGTCGCAAGCGTTCACCACTTCCGAAACGTCGGTGCGGTGCATAAGCTCCTTTAAGGTCGCAAACTGCTTCCCCTTGTCCGGGTCAACGGCGTACTGCCATTCCTCCGGCAGAATGGGTAAGCTGTCAAGCTGCCATTTCCTGTACTGCTCCCCGTAGGCGGCGGCTTCCGCAAGCTGTACCAAATGCCCGACGCACCATGAAATGAGGTAGCCGCCGCCCTCGATATATCCGTCCTGTTTTCCCTTAACGCCAAGCGCGGCGGCGATAGTCTGCGCCACGCTCGGCTTTTCTGCAATCACAAGTCTAAGTGCCATGAAAAAATCCTCCTTTCAGCGTTCCGGCGCGGTATGCTTCTTCTCCTGTGCCTGTTTCAGACAATAGCCGATACAGGGGGATTGCGCCTTATAAGGGCAGCGCATACACGCCGGGGATTTTGGAACGGGCGGCGCATTGTCACGCCGCCCGGTGGGTCTTTGTATCATCATTCTTTCTAAAGGGTTCTCGGTGAAAAGCGTCATGCGTCCCTGTCCTCCGCTTCTTCATCTTCGGGAACGTCCAAGCCCTCCCCGTCGTCCGGCTCCGGCTCGTCCTCGTCGTAGTCGTCAAAGTTGAAATCTTCAAGGTCGGTGCCGCCCTTGACGCTCTGCTTCGGCTTCATAAACTTAAAATAGTAGAGTGCGCCCCCGCCGCCAAGAAGTGCCACGACAAGGAAAAGCACAAGCCCGCCCGTATTGCTTTTCTCTTTGGGCTGCTCCGGCGGTTCCTCGGTTTCCGGCTCCGCTTCCTTGCCGCTGCAAGCGGTCATGTTGTCCTTGCAGACGGGGCAGCTCACATTCACTTTCCCGGCCTCGCATTTATCGGTGCAACTGCAAACAGCGGGCGGGGCTGCTGTTTCGGTGCTTCCGTCCTCCATGAGTGCCATAAGGTCGGCTTCGTCCACTTGATTAAGGAAATGTACGGTGTTCTCGCCCTCGTCGTCCCGGTCAATGAGGATATAGAAGTAATTGCCGTTTTTGGTCGTCACTGTGATAAGCTGCTTGTTGCCGCCGAAATCGTCTACAAGGGTCGCGTTCCCGTCCGGGGTAAGGGGTTCTTCCTTTTGGGGTTCCTCATAGACAACGCCGCTGTCGTCGGTGGCGTCCTCGCCCTCCGGGGTCTGTGCAAAGGCGGTGACGGAAAAGCCGCCCGTCAGCATGAGGGCGGCGCAGAGTGCGGTCAAGGTTCTAAGGATTTTCTTATTCATTCTCGGTGTCCTCCATTTCTTCGGTGTCGTGGTCTGCGGGTTCTGCGGGGTAGCCCGGCGCGGATTCCATGCCCGGAATACCGCCGTCTTTCAGCATAGCGGAAAGCTCATGCGGGGAAAGGCGCATGGAGCGCACAAGCTGTACGATTTGCAGATTTTCCGCTTCGGTTTTCTGCGCTTCAAGCCCCCTTAATTTATTCTGGTACTCGGTGATTTTCTCGCGGGTCTTTGCAATCTCCTTGTCGATACGTTCAATCTTATTCATAGCCATAAATCAATTTCTCCTTTCAGATTTTCAGTTTTTAGTTCCAATTCATTAAGCCGTAGCCCTTGATACAGCCATAGTCAACGGGATAGCTCTTTATCTTGCAAGCGTCGCCGGAATTGCCCTCGACGGTATAGACGCGCTCCCCGTCAGTCCCGATAACAAGCCCTACATGGTCTGCGCTCCCGTCCCCGTCCCAGTCGAAAAAGATAGCGTCGCCGGGGGCGATATTCGCATAGCCCCTCGCACCCCATTGCCCGCGTGACTGGAACCACGGTACGCCCTGTGACTGGCACCCGGCAAAGCGCGGCTCCGATAGCCCCGCCTGTCCGTAGCACCACGAAACGAAACAGGCGCACCATTCCACGCGGCTGTTGAAGCCGTACCAGCTCCAATAAGGCCGCCCGCCCACGTTTCCGGCCTGCCGCTTCGCAAGCTCTACAATGGCGGTGTTGCCGGGGCGTGTGCCGTTCACAAGCTGTACGCCGCTTAAATCCTCGGACGCGCCCGTATCGGGAGAACCGCCGCCGAAAATCAGCGGCTTGTTGCCGCTTGTTTCCAGATAGACGCGGTACATTTCAAGCTGCTCCGGCGTAAGAAGTTCCTCCGCAATCTCGGAAACAGGCTTGTTTGTCAGCTTCACGTTGAGAATGTAATAGTTATAGGCAACGTCAACCTCGTATTCGTAGGTTTCCGTAGAGGTTTCTCCCGTTTCCGGGTCGGTGACGGTGCGTGTGCCTGTGCGGGTTTCCGTCCTGTGGCGCACTTCGATTTCTTCCGTCAGCGTCAAAGTGTACTGCATATCAAAGACGCGGTTTATTTCTGCCTGTGCGCTCTGCGGGGTGTAGGTCTGGAAAAGCGCGGTGAGGTAGGACGCTAATTCATGGGGGTTATGCCCGATACTGTCAAGGTCATAGCGGTATTCGTCATAGCCCGGATTGTCGCGCTCGATATTGTCAATCCGCTGCTGAAGCTCGTTTTCCTTTGCGGCGTAATTGTTCTCCGTCGCCACAAGGTCGCTGTCCTCCGACGTGTAGGAAGTCCCGACAATGCCGTTCATCAAGCCGGAGAACATAGAGCCGCAAGAGGAAAGCCCCGCCGAAATCATAATGAATAAGAGCAGCGCGGCAACGGCGATACAAACGCCCGCCGGGTGCCTTGCCACAAACGCCGCCGCTTTCTTTGTTTCCTCGGCTGTTTTCTTCGCTGCCTTGCGGGTGTTCTCTGCGGCTTTCTGTGCCGTTTTTGCGCCGTTTTTCCTTGCCGCCTTTGCATACTGCCGCTTGATTTGCTGCTTCTGCATGAAGCGGGAAAGGGGGTTGCCCCCAATCTGCGGATTGTCATGTAGGGCTTTGTGGTACTGGAAATCCACATTCGCCTTGAACGCCGCTTTCTCTGCCTTTGCTGCCGCCCGGTAGGGTTTGAGCTTGTGGCTGCGGTAGCCCTCCTTGACTTTCCGCGCCCCGTACTTTGCGCCGCGTTCTGCCAGTTCTTCGGATTTGTGCGCCCCCTCAACGCCGGAATTGTCCTTTTCAACGGAATGTATTTTGTTGTGGACGAAAATACCCGCTTCCTGTGCGGGGCGGGATAGCGGGTTATTGTGGGGCTTGTTCTTTCCTATGGGCTTTTCCCGTTCCTCAAAGCGTAGGCGGGTCTTGCCTTTCCCGGTGGCTTCGTCAAAGGTGCGCTCCCCCACAAGTTTCTTTTCTTTGGGGATAGCTGCCTTTGCCGCGTCCAGACGGTCGGCTGCTTTGTCCGATTTTCGGATATACTTTTCAAGCTCCGGCGTTGCCCGTTCTTCCTCGGTAAACTGCAAGCGGGAAGTACGGGTGCGGGCTTCGGCTTCTGCCTGTGCTTTCCTCGCCGCCTTTTTGCTCGTCTTTCTGGTATGCGCCCCGTCGATATGCTCCATGACGCGCTCGGCTGCGGCGGTGTCCTGTTCCCGTTCTGCCCCCGGCGCATGGGGAAGCGTCGGCGCGTCGGCTGTGGGCGCGGGAGCTGTGCCGCCCGGTAGGGGCTGCGCTGCCTGTTCCGGCTGCTGCGGGGCGGCTTCCTTTCTGGTAAGGTCAGCGTCCCTTATGCGGTTGCTGATACGCTTCTTCTTGCCTGTGGCGGCGTTTACCTCAACGGCTCCCTCGCGGGTCATTTTCTGCGTGACTTTCTCACGCGCTTTATACTGTTTTATTTTTCTGTCCCTCCAATCCGCGCCCTTGCAAGGGCGCAATATTCGGCGTTTATCTCAATGCCTATATAATGCCTGTGAAGCTGCTTTGCGGCTGCCCCCGTCGTGCCGCTGCCGAAAAAGGGGTCAAGCACAACGCCGCCTTTCGGACAGCCCGCCTTGATACAGGTTTCGGCTAACTTCGGCGGGAACGCGGCGAAATGCCCGCCCTTGTAGGGAACGGTATTGATAAGCCACACGTCCCGCCTGTTCCGCATGGTCGGCATGAGGGCTTCGTCGTAGTAGCTGCCGCTCCTTGCCCGGTTAAGCCCCTGTACTTTCCCCTGTCCGGGTACTTCGTCCGCATATTTCTGTCCCGCGCTGCGCCCGGTGCGGTACCGCGCCGCCGTTGTAGGGGCTAACGGCTCGGCTATGGCGGCTGCGTCATAGAAATACTTCTTTGACTTCGTAAGCAGAAAGATATGTTCATAGCAGCGGGTAGGGCGGTCTTTCACGCTCTCCGGCATGGGGTTCTCTTTCTGCCAGATAATATCGCTCCTTAAATACCACCCGTCAGCGCGTAGGGCAAAAGCCAAGAGCCACGGAATACCGATTAAGTCCTTTTGCTTGCAGCCCGCCGCCTGTCTTGCGATTGATACGGCTTGACCGTTCCTCCCTCTGGGGTTCTTCGGGTCTGCATGGTAGCCTTTATTCCCTGTGCCGCAGTAGGTGTCCGCGATATTCAGCCAGAAAGTACCGTCGGTACGCAGTACCCGGCGCACTTCGCGGAAAACTTCGGTAAGCCTGTCAATGTACTGCTCCGGCGTGTCCTCCCGCCCAATCTGTGCGTCAAGCCCGTAATCCCTAAGTGCGTAGTAGGGCGGGCTTGTGACGCAACAGTGTACGCTTTCCTCTGGAAGCTCCCGCAAGGCATAGAGCGCGTCCCGGTTGATAATGGTGTCTATGTTCAGCTCTGTCATGCTTCGCCCACTTCCTCCGGCTTCGTCGTCATTACCCGGTAAAGCTCGGTATCTTTCGGGAAGCGGTCTACAAAGGGCAGCACCACGTTCCCGTAGAAGATAAGCCCCTCGCCCGCTTCGGTGTGGGTGACATACTTCATCTGCTGCGGGGAAATGTTTAACTGCTTCGCAAGGATAGCCCGGTCGCCCGCCGCCTGATTGAGCATGAGGACAAAATCAGAGTTTTCAAAGATATTCTCCACTTCGCGGGAAGCAAGCAAATCTTTGACGTTCTGCGTAATGGCTGTGGGTATGCCGCCCCATTTACGGAAACGCTTCCAAATCTCCACGCTGTACGCGGCGGTCTGTTCCTCTTTCAAGAGAAGATGAAATTCGTCCATGTAGTAGCGGGTGGATTTCCTCTCTGCCCGGTTGATAGTGACGCGGTTCCATACCTGGTCTTGCACAATGAGCATACCTAACTTTTTGAGCTGCTTCCCAAGCTGCTTGATGTCAAAGCAGACAAGGCGGTTTGAAAGCTCTACATTCGTCCTGTGGTTAAAGACGTTAAGGCTCCCGGAAACATACAGCTCCAACGCCGACGCGATACGCGCCGCTTCCGGTTCCGGCTGCTTCAAAAGCTCGTCGTAGAGGTCGCCCAAGATAGGCATTTTCTCCGGGTCGGGGTCTGCAAGGAAAGGACGGTACACGTTCCTAACAGCGCGGTCAATGACGGTCTTATCGACGGGCTGCAAGCCCTCCTTGCCGCCTATGACAAGCTCGCAGAGGGAGAGGATAAAGTCGGATTTCAGCGCAAGCGGGCTGTCGTCCTCGGAATAGTTGAGGTTAATATCCATAGGGTTCACATACTGGGGCTTCCCGTCAATGCCCTTGCCCGTAGGCGACAAGCGTATCACTTGCCCGTCAAGCCGCTGCACAAGGGAAAAATACTCTGCTTCCGGGTCGCAGATGATAATGTCGTCGTCCGTAATGAGGAAAGCGTTTGCCATTTCCCGTTTGGCTGCAAAGGATTTCCCGCTTCCCGGCGTCCCCAAGATTAAGCCGTTGGGGTTTTTTAGCTGCTTGCGGTCGCAGAGTATCATGTTGTTAGACAGGGCATTTAAGCCGTAGTACAACGCCGCGCCTGTCTGAAAAAGCTCCTGTGTGATAAAGGGGATAAAGATAGCTGTGCTTGACGTGGTAAGCCCCCGCTGTATGGGGATAAGGTTCTCCCCAAGCGGTACAGAGGACATAAGCCCCGCTTCCTGTTGGTAGTCAAGGCGGGTGAGGGCGCAGTTGTTCTTCTGTGCAATGCCCGCCGCCGCGAACACGTCATTTTCCAGTTTCCGCTTCGTATCTGCCATGTTCACCACAAGGAACGTCAAAAGGAACATTCTTTCATTCCGGCTCTGCAAGTCCTGTAAGAGGTTCTTCGCTTCGCTGCCGAATGTGGCAAGGTCGGACGGTATAATATCCATGTCATAGCCGCTGCGTACCGCTTTCTTCTGTTCCTCAATTTTCATTTTGTCAAGGTCGGTAATCTTGCGCTTGATTGTCTTTATGGCTTCGGTCTGGTCGATACTGTGGATATGCAGATTGACGATAACGCCCGTTTCCAAGTCCAGTATGTCGGATAAGATACGGTCGTTTAATTCCGGGGCAAGGATTTCAAGGAATGAAACCGCGCCGATTTTGCGCCCCATGCGGAAGTAACGCCCCTCGCCAAAACGGAAAGAGGACGGGGCGATAAAGTCCTTTGTGGAAAGCCCAGACGGGGCAAGCCATGAAAAATCAAAGGCAAACTGCCCGCCCTCCGGGTGGAAAATCCCATGCAGCATTTTAAGGCGTTCATAGCCTGTCATGGGGTGGGCAGACACGCCCAAGAGCTTGAAGTTGTTCAGTACGTCCGTTTCGATACGGGCAAGGCGGGATTTCGCCGCGCCCAGACTGTCGGCTTCAATGGCAAAGGTGATATATTTTGCTTTGACAAGCCCGTTGTTGCCTTTTGCAAGCTGGTTTTTGAGCATATCCCGGTATTCGCTGCGGATAGAGTTGAAAGCGTCGTCCTGTGCCGGGATATGGATAGATTTCTCCGCTTCGCCCCGCTGCGTCCCCTGATTGATGAAAGAGAGCTGCACCGAAACGGAAGCGTCAAAGTAGTTGAGGAAGTCGCACCAGTTTTCAAAAATGGCGGTCTTGTCGTCTGCCTGTGCAAGCTGATAGTTAATATCTTCAAAGGCTATGGTCTTTGAGTATTTCCGTTCCGTAACCTTGCAGATACCGTCCGGGTACATCTGGATATAGGGGATTGTCTGCTGCGCGGTGTGCGCTTTCCCGTCGCCCTTTGCCTGTCTGATGATTTCCGCAATCTGTTTCTTTTCGGCGCGGGTGAGCTTGTGGGGCGGGTTAGCCTTTGCAGGCGCGTTTCCCGCCACGCTGTTTCTTCGTGTTTCCTTTTGCAATCGCTGATACCTCCTTTTCAAGTTTTCGCTGCCGTTCAAGGTCAGCATATAGATTTTCAGTCCTGTATGGTCGTTCCTTTGGGGCTATGAATTTCGTCCGTATGATGTTCCTCACCACCACTTCAAGGGGCTGTCCATGCTTCTCATACATGGCAAAGAGGAAACAGGGCAGCATGACCGCAATCATAGCCATAGACGCAAGGCTTGTGCCTGTGCTGTCTTTGAGCAGAAAGAAAAGCGGCAAACCTATAATGAGAGCCGCCGCAAAACATACAATCTGCCGTTTGGTAAGGTTGAACGCTACTTTTGTCTTGACTTTGGATAAGTCTTTGGGTACGGGTACATACGCCAAGTGAAAACCTCCTTTCGTTATGTTTTGTGTTGCTGTAACTTCCCATAGGGGCAATCAAGGCAAAGGTCAATTTCTGCCCTTTGCCCGTCCCTATTCTATGGGGTTTTTCCCGCGTCAAGGTCGGGTAGTATTTTCGCCGCTTTGCTCTGAAAATCTCCACCCTACCCTTGACACGCCGCTAATGCGCGGAGAAAATCGACTTCGCCAGTGCGCCGGATTTGAACAGGGAGAAACAGAGGATAACGGTATAGGCTGCAAGGGAGAATATCGCGCTGTGCAGGTTGTCCGCTATTATCATGTTGTTCACCAATACGGCGTAAATGCCGACGCATATCATTATGAGGAAGCCTTGAAAGCCAAGGGCGAACAGGGATTTTAGGTAGTTGTTTCCTATCTGTCCCCATTCCCGGTTAGTGAATGTTGCAAACGGGATAGGCGATACCGAACAGTAAAGGTAAATCTCTATCATGCGCCCGTAGAGGATAACGGTTATCAGTACGGACATTATCTTCATGCACAAGCTCACAAGGCTTGTTTCCATGACAAGTAAGAGCAGTTCGGGGATTTCCATAGCGTCAAGCCCGCTCTGCATGGAAGCAAGGGCGGCGGCAACATCAATATTTGTGCTGCCGCCTATTACCCCCGCCGCGCCGGAAACAACGTGCTGCGCCATATCGAACACCGCCATAGTGATGTCAAAGGTATGCGTCACAAGGTAGACTGCGACGTAAGCCTTGAATACCCACTTGAAGAACATGGAAGTGTCAACGTCGTGCATATTGTTCTTTTCCGTTACCATGCTGATAAGCTCATAGCATAGGACGTAGGTAATGACAAGCCCCGCAATGGGTACGATTACATTCTCCGATAGTGTGCGTATCATGGAGAAGATACCCGCGTTCCACCCTTGCGGGGTCTGCCCTACCTCTGCGGCGATAGTGCCGACTTTCTCGTTCACGTCCCCGAACATAGTTGACAGATTACCGTTTATGGCTCCTATGAGGATTTCCTTTATCCATTCGTTAATCGCGTCAAGTATGCTCTGCATAAGCCTTTACCCGCGCTTCTTAACCGAACAGGCCGGAAAGCAGCGGTACAAGGGTCATGCCGATAAGGGCAACGCCGCCGCCCGCCATGAGCTGTTTTATCCCCAATTAGGTGTAAAACTCTGCTCGATGGCGGGCGGCGGCGTACAAAAAATCTATATGGTGTTTTTAAGAGAACCGTCCCGGCGGGACAGGTCAGGCAGTGACCTGTTCCACCTCCGGGATGGGTTTGAGATTAAAATGAATTTCGATAGAAATGTGTCTTGTTTTATCTTCGTCAATGCGCTCATGCACGACGATTTCTTTGATTAAGCGGTTGAGGGTGGCTGCGTCCAACTCTGTGATGTTGGCATATTCCTGAATGGCTTCCACCCATTGTTTTGCGTCATTGGCAAGCTGGACTTCATCGGACAGCCGCTTTCTGCCCTCGGACACTTTTGTTTTAAGTTCCGTCTGCTCGGTCTGTGTCTTTTCCAGCATGGTGTTGAAGTTCTGCTCACTGATACGCCCTGCAATCATATCTTCATAAAGCCGCATT
>NZ_JAQEGR010000024.1:0-620 GCF_027667425.1 Fusicatenibacter saccharivorans | reverse complement strand
ATATCTTCATAAAGCCGCATTACCATTTTGTCCAGAACCTCAATCCGTTCCTCGTCCCTTGTAAGGGAGCGTTCCATTGCTTCCCGCTGTTCCCGCTGCTCGGCTTCACAGGTATTGGTCAGGCGGTCAGCAACCGCTTTCCCGTCCATCAGGGCAGCTCTGGCACATTCCCGGATTTTCCGCAGCACATGACTGTAAAGGGTGTCATAATCAATCCGGTGCTGGGTGCAGTGGTTCTTTCCAAAGGCATTGTAGGTCTTGCAGGAGTAAATCTGCTGGGGATGTTTTGCGTTTGTGTAGCGTACCGTCAGAGACTTCCCACACTCGCCGCATTTTATCAGTCCGGCAAACAGGCTGATTTCATTGGTCTGCCCCGGACGCTGGCGGGATTTCAGCTTGTTCTGCACAATGTCAAAGCTCATGCGGTCAATCAGCGGTTCATGCTGTCCTTCCACTACAATCCAGTCCTCCGGCTTCTTTTCCCCAATCGTGCCGATTTTGAAACGGTAGTCCTTTTTCTGGGAAGCAATCGCCCCAGTGTAAACGGGATTCATCAAAAGGTCTTTGATAACGGAAAAGTCCCACATATACCGCCCGTTTTCCGGGTCTTTCTTTTCCCA
>NZ_JAQEGR010000023.1:0-39071 GCF_027667425.1 Fusicatenibacter saccharivorans | reverse complement strand
ACACTCTTTCGGCTGATTCCGCTTCCTTCAAACGTTTGGACCCGTCGATACACATACAGTTCTCTCATGTTGAAACCTATGATCATCAGGTTAAATATAACTTCTGTCGCTGTGTGACAATAACAGTGCTTCGCGTGATAATACGTTTTTAACTGATGAAATCCATTCTCTTCAATATCCCATCTGCGCTTCATCATCTCCCACAAGATTCGGTAGTCCGCATGTTCCAGCGTAGTCACAAGCCACATCCAGCATTCGCTTTCCTTTCCTTTTTCTTCCCATTTTTCGCGATATCGGACCACACGGAGTTTATGCGGGCTGCCAGCTATCTCAAATCCGGAAAGATCCCAGACTTCAACCCTCTTTTTTCCTATGTTAAAACTCTTTTTTCTCCCCTCATCCCTCTGGAACATACTTTCCGCATCCTGAAACAAAAGCCTTCTTTCATCTTTAAGCCGGATCACGGTTTCCATACCGCATTCCTTCAAAGCATTGATAAACGGCGCATTCAAGTACAGCGCATCTGCCACAATTACATCCGCAAAATGACCATGCCTTTTCTTTAAACGCCGAATAAGTCTCTTTGCACCTGTCAGTTCCCCTTCATCTTTTCCAGATCCATCCACCGGTTTCAGCATTTCCTGTCCAAAGATTACATAGGGTGGTTTTCCTACTGTCATACATACCACACTCCGATGAAAGTATTCTGTTTTACCAGCCCCATTCTTCCTGCTCAGGCATTCTGGACAGGATTTTTTTGTACTGCTGAACAATTCCACACCATCTATGCCTGCTACTACATAGCCGCCTATGGTTCCTTCCCGAAATACACGGTTACGTTTTATAATATCAACCGTTTGAGCATGAATTTCCTCGATTTCTTTTGGATCTATTCGTGAAAGAAGATCTCTGACCGCATCGACTTTTGGGATTTTTCCACGGATACAGTTTTTCAGCCGTCTACCCATACTTTCGGGCGCTGAAAAGACAGTATGAAAGCTTTCGTACTGCAGTATCAGAAAAATCAATACAGGCATAACAAGGTTAAACAACGGAATAGATTTTCTCTTTCTTTCATCCGATAACCCCTTGATTTTTTGCGGAATTTTGTATACACTTTTCATATAAGTTAGCAGTTTCTTCAATGCTAATTTTTCATTAAGGACACCTTCTTTCGTTTTTATGTTGTGGTAACATAATTATACAATAAAAGGTGTCCTTTTTGGTTGTTTATCCAGAAAAAACAGTAATTTTTCTTTCAATAAGGGAATTCCCCATTCTGCTGGATGCGCTCTCGGCAAAACGGGAATATTATTTTCTAAAAGCGAAATCTCTGGTTTTTACTTTGCTTTCACAAATGATATTCTTATTTTTCTTTCTAACTGTTCATCCCGAATCCAAGCTAATACTTTGTCATTTAAGTCTTGTAATGTTGCCCTACCAGAATTTGTATTCTGTAGAAATGCTATTATTTCGTCATCTAATCCCAACTCCATTATTAGATAATCAGCCTCATTTAGACCATTATGCATTGTTTTATATCTTTCTACATCCAAGTCCCAATTCTCTGCAGGTTGAATTTTTTGCAAACATCTTCCAACATTATCCGGATCTATCCCTCTGATAGCCTCCAAAGTACTGACTGTAGCACTTGTCAAATCCGCATATTGCTTCGACCATTCTTTTTTCATACTACTTTGAAGGGTCTTAAATGTATTATCTGCATTTATAATACCGTCCGGTGAAGCCAAACCAGAGGCAACAATTTGTTCTAAAACATTCATTAGCTCAGATATTGACATCAAAATTTCATGATTCTTTGGCACGCTAAGATCAGTATATAAATACACCATTACATCTACAAAATGATTTGCCTGGGTAAGTAATAAACGATACTTAGTGTCCGCATTATCCTGCATGGCTTTATTATTTTTTATTGCAGTTTTTTTCTGAAGATCCTGCATAGCTTTTGTCGTTGTAACTAAATCATCAAAGATCATACCTTCACCATCCCTTCAATCTTTTGTCTACTTTGATTAATACTTACCAGTTCTGCAGAATATCTATTATTATCAGCAGAATCTTCACCATCCGGTCCTAATGCGGCTTTTTTATTTGCAATGATTGTTTTCGCTTTCGCTATCTCGGTTTCAAGGGCATCTATAACATTGATTAACCGATTTATAGTTGTAACAGGATCCCCAGAAAATGCCATTATAATGGTTAACGGATCATCTTCATCTAGCACCGCAGCAATATCCGAAATAGCTTTTTCAAGAATTGACACCTTCTTAATTCCATCTAGCGAAATCTCTTTCACATTAACCTGCGCTTTATTGGCTTCCTCATAAAATTTTTTTACTCTAGAAATAAATTCTGTTAATTCATCTTCTCCTATCTCATTGTCTCCAAATGCATCATATATTCTCTGAAGCTTAGCTTTTCCATTTTCCAATTCAGATTTAGCAACACTTTCAATACGTTCCTCTATATCATTTAAGAAGGTATATGCATCTCTACGTTGTTTAATCCTATCGTCGTTTTGTTTTTCTTCAGGCTCAATGATAAGCCGGCTTTTCTTAACCTTTCCAAAAACTTTTGAAAGAGCAATTGCATCCAGAACGACATTCGTACTTGCGCCACCCTGCCCTATGTTAAAATATCTTCTCACTGTCTGTTGATTATTTACATCTGCACTCTTTTGAGACATTACACTAACTAAAGATTTCCATTCACTGCAATGTGAATTTGATGTTGCTTTATTGGGCTTGCTTGCAAGTAAGGTCTGCAAATTAAAATTTTTTAAACTTTTTTCTCTAAATTCACCTGCAAGGATAGTCCGATATATTTCCGCTGCCACAGCCGCCTCAATATATTTTGTTTCAATTCCGCTTTTGTACTCTGATACCTTTGTTACCAACGTTTTCTTAATAGATTCTGTCCATGTCGTAATCAAATATGCATCAAAATCTGCGTCCGGATAATTCCAACTTTTATTTCCATATTCTTTCCAACGAATAAAAGCAAGAATAATATTTATACTATTCCAATTGGCAGGCAAAACATAGAGCCCTTCCTTTTTAGTTTGACCTTCAAGCGCTACCAAAAGCACTGCAGAATCTTTAACTTTTCTTGCATTATCCATCGTTATTCCTTCTACCTGCCAGTTAATTGCAGTAAACAGATAGTCTGGAATCTCATCATATATTGCCGAATGCACCGTTCCCGCTGCTCCTACCGTAGCAGAAATATCAATTTTCTTTTCATTCGTCCATTTTGTAAGTAGCGTATTAGCATCATTGACCTTTTTAATCTTTGCTGCAGAAACGACAATTTCACTTGCATCAATACTAACTTCAGATGTAACTTTGGGTGTTATAGCATTGTTTGAGGCTTTCTTTTGAGGTGAAGTTTTTGGTGCTTCAACCTTATCCATCTGCAAAACTGGAAAACTAAAATCATCATACATATCTTTGCTAATTGCTGAAATATATATTTTTCCGTTTTCTTCGTATTGATCCGGGCTTCCATTTCCCCATACGCTCATAAACTTAAGTAATCTATCCGCTGCATCCTGGTCGTCTAATTGCGAATGAATTCTAAAACTTAGCGTAGTATTCACATTTACAATCTTAACATCTATGCTCGGAAAATTTTCTTTATTAAAAATAGCATCACGAACAACCGGTTCAATAATATCACGGATAATATATCTTGGTGTCTGATGTCCTTTTTCTAACACATTATTATAAAAATACAGAATACTGTTCTTAGTAAACGGATAAATATTTATCTTTTTCCCATGTCCAACATTGATATATTCCCAATTTTTTCCTTCAACAACATCATGAATAGGATAATCCTCTGGATTAGCATGACCATTTACCCAATCAGATATAATATCTTCATTAAGGGACATTGTATTCACGTATCTAGCAACAAATTCATACAGTCCATCTTCATCAAGAACATCACTCGGAATATAAACATATTTTGTAATTCTATCCTTATGATTATCCTTAAAATTATGTTGTAAATAGTTATTTGTAGTACCTACAACAGATGAAATTCTACAAAGACTCTCTCCATCTCTTTTACCTGTATGTTCTTCAATTAATGCATCAAGCAATGCAGTATCTACTCCAGTAAAAGAAGTTACATCCTCAATAAAAAGAGTTAACTTCTTATCTAATCTGAAGAGTTCCTTTCGAATATCTAAAAATATTTGTTTAAAATCTCCCGGCTCAATGCCCGCACATCTTTGAATGACATCATTTCTAAACTGGTTCAAATAATCTGCAATCCTCTTCGCTGTAGTTGCTCCTTTTTCATCAGATAAAAGTTCTAACGCCAATCTTTCCGCTTTTCGATCACCACCAGCACGCTGAATGCTCTCATATAAATCTTGGGAAACTAAAAAGTCTTCTTTTTCAAATTGCGCAATTGTATCTCTATCAACCGTTGAATGCTCTGCTATCTTAGAATACATTCTTTCGATTGGACCATTTTTTCTTAATAGAAAATCATGCACAATTTCGTTATTAAGAAAAGCCACTACCTTTCTTTTCATCACATTCCCCAATAGAATATCATGGTCATCCAAATCATGGTCGACTTCAATGATAAAATTGTGATAGATCAAGTCTTTTAACTTATTTTCTTCAACGGAAATCGATGCTTTCACCAAGCGCTCGTATATTTCCTTATTACTGATTCCTTGCACTTCCGGTTTTTCCAGTAATTGCCGGATTGTTCCCTTTAAAGTATTATCACTACGCCTAATAAACAGTACTACTTCATCTTTAGGTTTACTCTGTTCATAACGTGCTGCAAACCATCTGATCAAATGAGATTTTCCTGTACCACTTTGTCCGTATATAGCTATAAATTGATGTCTATCTTCCGGATTAAGGATATACTTTTTAAAAATATCCTCTTCCGAAAAAGACTTTCCACCTGTTGGAGCGATATCAAATTTTTCTAAAAC
Organism: Fusicatenibacter saccharivorans; assembly: GCF_027667425.1. Lineage (NCBI taxonomy): Bacteria > Bacillati > Bacillota > Clostridia > Lachnospirales > Lachnospiraceae > Fusicatenibacter > Fusicatenibacter saccharivorans. Next base: position 34,084 of record NZ_JAQEGR010000023.1, on the reverse strand, counting down.
TTTTAATTTTTTTATCGCTACGTGGGTTGCCAGGAAATCTCCTTCAGATGTAGTAATAGAGTCCGGTCTAGCTACATATGATATTCTCTCTTTTGCTATTTTAGAATTCATAAATCAACCTCTCTTTACATAATGGTAATATGTGTAATCGTCGAATCATTCGAATAAGCTTTCAAAGGATACAATGTCCACATGTCTTCTTGATCATGAATGTGTTCCATCTTTATTTTCCCCGCATCCTGTAATGTTCTTAGACCATTTGATACTCCATAGTTGAATTTTTTAGCTGCAATGTCTGACATAACAATATTTGCCATAGGCGTAATTGCATCTACAAATTCACTTACCGAATACATTCTTTTCTTTTCTAGATTCGTGGAACTGATCACATCTTCCAAAAAAACATTGGCGTTTGGAATTACGAACATTTCTTGTAAATATCCAAAGCCTAAAAATGACGCCCAAAATCTCCATGCTCTCATAGCTACCGCATCTACCGGCACACCAGTCATTTCGCTAAACATCGGACCTAAATTTGCAATGTTCTTATCCTCCTTGAAAATGTCATTTCCCTTATCGAAATACGCATTTGTAACCAAATAGAATTGTCCTGTATCATACAACTCCAAATGAGAGTTTATATACATCCTCATTGATTCTATATTTTTTACGATCTTTGGATCAACTGCCAGAGAAATAAGATCATCCGATATTGTAACGAGACCTAATTCTTCAGCTGCATTTTTATAATCATTAAAATATACCGACCCGTTCCCTAAAAATTCTGGTTCCATTTTGTTTTTCAATTCACTTGAATATATGGATCCTTTTTCAACGATTTTGCACAACGCAAATACTCTTTCCGGAATTGCAGTTGTAACCATTTTTTCTTTAAACATTATCGTTCCTTTCTATGTGTAGACTATGTTAGGTTGCAAGCTTGGTCCATCCACAAGTTCAACAAGTGTCTTTCCCGCTTGAACAATATACACATCTTTCTCAACTATATGAACAATCTTAGTTGAAGCTCTTCCACATAAGTTATTCTTAACAATCACATATTGTTCCCCTATTTCATTTTCTTCTTTAGGATAGATTACTGCAATCAACCCAGAAATGAAATAGAATCCTCTCATCTTAATTAACTGATACGCTTCATCCAAACTGAAAATCATCATGTTTCTGTTCGGCTTTATTTTCAGCAATATATTCTCTCCGTTAAAGTGATCCGGAACAATAATCAATGATACGCCTTTCTCTACCAACTTGCTTATCAGATTTTTCTGATCGCTTTCATCGGCAACGACAATCAATTCATTAGCTGTTCCAAATAGAGCCATCTGTTCATCTGATAAAGTTTTTAATGGTTCAGATACTCGATTTTTAAGTGGAAATTTAGGCATATCACCTACAATTACTTCACTATGTGCATTACATCCCGCACAGTATTCAAATACTTTGGAATAAGTATCCGTAAACAATTCAGATATACATTCCTTGCAATTTTCCCGTACAGCATTTGATATTGCATTATAAGATCTACTGTAATAGTTCCACTCTTGTTCACGTATCTTTTTAATATATTCAACAAGTTCATCATCCACTATTCGAAGTCGATCATCTTCAATTTTAATCAAAATCATATAACGGCCATGATCAATCTTGACTTCAAGAATCTGAATCATATTATATCTACGCAAAAAGAGAAGTACGTACACATTCCAGTTCATATCAGCATCACTTGTCGGAGAATCATCAAATTCATCCACCTCTGCATAATTGGGTTTTATGGATGTATCTATAAAAACCCTATTGTCCGATAATCGAACAGACTTTCGATTATTATATAAACTATCCCATCGACCGATTATCTTTTCAGATGTCAATACTTTTTTGATAATACGATCCCTACCGATTGTTGTATCTTCTGGTTGTAAGCACATTACACTTAAGCACGGCAAGCAGTCTCGCCCCCCTCGCCCTAATTCCTGATAATAAGTGTTTGCATTTTGTGGAATATATGTATGAATAACCGTCCTAACGTCACTCTTATCCACACCTACCCCAAATGCTGAAGTGGCAATAATAATCTCATATTCGTTATCTACCCATTCATCTATCAATTTTTTTCTCTGTGATTTCCCGGTCAATCCAGTAAATGTTCTCACATTATTGATTCCAACATTCGCCAGAGACTTCTTAATATTATCTGCATCCAAAGGTCTAGCCACATAAATAATCATAGGATGTGGTAATTTTCTTACCATCTCAATTAAACATTTTTGTTTTTCACTGTTATTTCGCAATCGAACAACACTGTATCTCGGTTCGTGTCTAAGTGCATCACATCTGATTTCAATCCATCTTCCGGATACTTCAAAAAAGTTTTTTAGTATTTCTACACATTTATCCTCGAAAGTAGCTGATAAGAGTATTGTTCGCAGAGATGGATTTGTCATTAATAGCATATTTCGCCAGGCCTCTAGACACTGATAGTCCACTCTGAATGCTGCCCCCCAATCAACAACAATGTGGGCTTCATCTATCACAATATTTTTTAAGTACCTGTCTTTGTTTGCCTCCCTAATCACCTTTGCAAATGCTGGATTTTCCAGAAGAGCTTCTGGTGAAATGAAAAGCATTCTAGCATTCTTTTTTTTAATTGCAGATAATATAGGTTCTGCATCAACTCCACTTGAGTACGAAAAGATTTCTCCATCCTTATTATCTCTTTTTATTATTTCTTTTGTTACTCGTTCTTGATCAATCGCTAAAGATACAGTAGGTACAATAACTATTGTTAATCCTTCTTTTTGAAAGGCAATAGTCTGTGTAATAAGACTCTTACCTCCACCAGTAGGTAAAGATACCAGTGTTGTAAATCCTTCTGGTGTATTTAACGCACCATATACTGCTAATTTCTGACCTAAAGACTTAAATTTTGAATACCCTGTCAGATTTAAAATCATTGGATCGGTAGTCAAATTATCATTATCATTGCCTGATTTCTTATTCTGAATTTCTCTTAAAAAAGCCTCTTTGACGAACTTCTCATTAACATCAAAAGATAGTTGGTATGATGCGAAATATTTACGTTCTACATCATCGAATGATATTCCAAATTTGTTGTTTTTTAGGAATTCATTCTGATTTATTCTTACTGATACATCAAAAGTAATAAGAAAATCTCTTAAGGCTAATATGTAATCATTCTTGAAAATATTATTTTTCTTATATAACGAATACGCCTTAGTCAACCTTTTTGCGGTATTCAAGTAAAACCGTTCATTGGCCGTTTCTTTCTCTCCGTACTCTATTTGAATATAAAAAATTTCGTCATTTATAAACTGCTCCGTTTCACTTATGATTAACTCTTTATTCATTACGCTCCCCAATCATCATTATAAAAGAAACAGATTCCAAATGGATTTTTGGATGCTTTATTGCATCTAATACTATTTTTTGCGTCTGTTTTAATTGCTCAATGCCTTCGTCATTTAATCCATAAAATTCGCTATTTGCGACACGTGCAGACAACGTTCTTTCCATTTCTTCTCTAGCACCTCGGATATTTGATCTTTTCTTTAATATCTCTAATGCTTTTTCGTGAGAATATTTACGAGCACTTAGAACATAATCTTCCCAATTTTCTCCACCAAATTTTTCTTTAAACCAATCTATATTACGGCCTTTGATTGTATCTTTTAAAAATCTAGCCTCATGACTTCTCTTTCCCAAATGTACTAGATTCGACTTGGCGTTAAATCCACGATTAATAATTTCTGTATATTCTCTAATAATAGTCTCATCATCTAGTTCGTCCACATTACTAATTGAAACAGGAATTATAACCTGTTCTGAGAATAAATAATTACGATAAGGACTCATTGCATATATCGAAACTCCATTATCAAGCAAATACGAAGTGTCCGGTGCAATCGACCAGGTAAATATCAAACCAATCCAGTTAATCCTACAAAACGTTGCGAACGCACTTGAGCACCCTTTGCATGAATTAATTGCATTATCAACAATACAGTCAAACACCTCATCGCCAGGTGCAAAAAAATGCAAATAATCATTTTCAATCGCAAGTTTTCTTGAGAATGTTCCGCGTATTGCTCTGTCTTGTGTTTTTCTTGCCATGCTTTTATCATAAGCATTCTGAACATTCATCAGAAATTGATTCTGTGCAGTATTCAGGTACTCATCCCAACGTGGTGGTATCAATTGTGAATTAATGGCAGCTTTAGCAGAAAACGAAGTTGCAGAATACGTAATCTCCCCATTCTTTTTTTCACTTCCTCGAAATCCAGCCAAGCTTGCCCAATTAGACATGGTCGAAGCAAACAATACATTCTCATTTTGTGAATAATATTCTATTAACTTTCTTAATTCTGCATACATAGGGCGATATATAAATCCCGCAGCATCAAAGTTTTGCTCTTTTCTTATCGCATCCCGCATTGTAGTTGCAAGTTCTACTATTTTAGGTATTCTATCGAATAATCCATATTTGAAATCATCATTAATTGCGGATATTATTTCATCATTTATTTCTTTCATGATAATTTCCATTCCACTCAATGAATGATTAAATATCTTCAAACCATCCTTGAAAAAACTAAATAACGCTTCTTCAAAAGTATCCTTGGTATGAACAACAACAGAGTATACAACCGGTCTCGACATATCTCTTTCCAGTCGATCTAATCGTCCTATACGTTGTTCAATCGCGCTTGCATCCCACGGAAGATCAATATGAACAATGTAATCTGCACATTGAAAATTACGTCCCTCGCCACCTGTACTGTCACATAACATTATTCTACATTCATCTTGAGTTTGAAAGCGATATGCATTCAACTCGATTTCTTCTGTCGACATACTAGCCCCAAAGAAACTTACTTCTTCCTCTGGAAAAACTTTTGTCAGCGCTTTCCGATATACATCAAATGTTTCTGCATAATTTGTAAACAACACAATTTTTTGATCATAAAAATCATCATACAATGCATTTATTACTATAACCAATCTTGAAGCATAGCTATCTGCATATTTATCCGGATCATCCAAAATATCATTGATGTGGTCAACATTGAACTGTTCTGATTCTAGCCATTTTCTAATATTATCTAAAATACTCCCGTCCATCTTGCTTGATTTAGCCTGCTTGTAAAAAGCCCAAGGTGAACTAAAAAATCTGGATAAAAGTGGTTTTATATCTAGTTCTACATCTAGTATGCCACTCTCCAATCCTTTAATAATCCAATGAGCAAAAACATTATATGACAATTGTTCATACGGGTTCCCTTCGTTATCTGTCAAATATGTTAATTCAATCAAATCTCTGCTAGCCATCAGTTGAACATCTTCATCTGTTGACTCTAAGATTTTCCTTCTATTTCGGATGATATTACTTTCAATCTGATAATTGCTACATATATATGAAATAATAACTTTTATTGTATAAACACCTAAATCATCATTTTCATACTTAATTTGTTGCAATAACTCATTCAATTTATCATCATCTAATTCATCACATATCTCTTCTAAATCCTCATGTATTTCCTCAAACAATTCTTCACATTCTTCAGAATCATGTGCACTTTCAGCAAGGCTGTTTATTTCTTCTTCAAAATCTCCAAGATCATCTAAAATCAAAGCAGTTTTTTGAATTATTTTACTCTGTTTAGCAATAAGTTTTCCAAATTTTTCCACACTAAAGGAATTGTATTTTTGCGGTAAAAGGAGCCTTAATAAATCCAAATATTCTTCTTTTTTCTGCTGAACCGGTGTAGCACTTAATAAAAGTATATTTTTTGCTAGTGTACTTATTTTATGAAGCTTTTCATATTCACTCTGTGAAAACAAATATTTATGCACTTCATCAACAATTACAAAATCCCAATCAGTAAACAAATCCTTTTCACTAAGTTCCTGTAATGTTTTTACTGTTACAGAATTATTATTTTTCCCCATTCCATTAGGTATATTGAATTTCAATAACAGTTCTGAAATCCATTGTTCTTTTAATACTTGAGGAACCACAATCAATGCCTTCTTATTACTCTGATTCATAGTATATATCTTGTATACTGATATAGCCTCAATTGTTTTTCCCATGCCTACTTCGTCAGCTAGCATATATCGACATGGTGACTCCTGCAGGCATCTCATAATCGTATTAACCTGATGTGGCATTAAATATATTTTTGATCCAGCCAATTCTTTAAAACCATAAATAGAATTTTCAAGAATATCCATACTTTTTGCCACAACAGCCCTTCCAAGATACCATGCTGGATTTTGGAACTCATAATTTTTCAACTGGACGCAAGGATCTACCTGACCGTTATTAAAAGCAGCTATAACGTCAGCCTCTGGCACCTTAACAACACTCGTGTCATCAAAGTTTTGAATATAGTACTTATAATAATCATCTTTGCATTTTTGACATGATAATACTTTATAGCTGGATCCCTTATACACAACTATCGATCCGATAAAAAAACTGCATCTATCTACACTTCCTAATGGCAATTCTATAACACCCTTCGGTAAATCTTCAAAAAATAGAAGATGCCCAAATGGATCATGAACTTTGACCGATACAGTCCGTTTAAACTCATCAATATTAATTATTTGTCCGCATACAAAAATTCGTGGTTCATACATGCTCTCTTGATCCGCTGGACATCTAACATACATCTTTGTTTTTAACATAATCGGCCTCCCCCTATCGTTATTCTATGCATGCATAATAATCAACACATATTTCTCTATTTGTGCAGTATTTACACCAGAGATTGGTACTGCCACCAAATCCAAGTTTCTTTAATTTTTCTTCTGACAACTCTTCTTCTATTTTCTGCTGATTTACATCTGGAAACATATCTTTTAATACGTCTTGATTAAATTTCTTTGGATCTTTCAATTGCTTACATATAAACAATTCACGTATCATCATAAATTTCAGATCATCTTCTGATAAAACAAGAAAAGCTTTTCCATTGTTCAATCGATTTTTCACATTATTAATGATATCAATTCTATTTATATTAACCGCAAATGGGAAATACTTTTTTAGCTCATCATACAACTCATTCAGTTTATCCAAAAGAAGAATTTCACTATGTGGAAGTCCTTGCAGGCTCTCTTTTGTTTCATTTTCTATCCAAACTTCCAGATACTTTGCAAGTAAAAAATTATCTTTATATATTGTATTCCCTTCTACAAGGCTTTCTAATAAAAATCTTTTTTTACATATCTTAAATCTATAATAATCACAATTCTGATATTTTCCAGAAATACCATTTTTAATCTGTATGCCTGAAAGTGGCTCCATCTTATGATTTATTCTTCTATCTATATTCCGCTCTTTTTTTACCCCGAGAATTTTCAACAAATAATATGGTTCTCTTTCCTGATCTCCATCCCTCTTTACGAAACTCAGTTTGTAATTTCCCCTGTTAAATTCTAGTCCATAAATCAGAGCATATCTTTTAAAATTCTTATACTCTTTTCTAGCTTTAACGTATACCTGATATTTCCAGTCAACTGGATTTTGTGCTACTTCAAAGAAATCTCCATTTAACGGCCAAGTGAATTCTCTCTGCTTAACAGAATTAATATCTTCATCCGTTAGACAAGCAAAATGCAATATGCTGTTATCCCTTTCCTTATAAGTTCTTAGCACATCACCATCAATCTGCTCAAAATTACGAACAATCCAATTGGCACTTTTCCCTGGTTTGCTTTCCTGAACCAAGTACAATGACATAGTAGATTTAAGACATTCAAAAGATGCGGAAGCATCAATATTTTCCACCTCATCCAATCTAGATAACACCCTGCTGATTATATCAGTAAACTCTTCTGACAATTCTCGTTCTTCAAGGATTTCCTCTTGCAGATATTGTTTTAGTTTTTTATAAAATCTTCTAAAATTACTTGGTCTTTTTTCAAAGTCTTCATAAAAGAAAGAAGCTAATTCTTCAAGTTCATTAAGTGCCTCTTCTAACTCTTTTAACTCAATCGAAGAAACTGAATAATAAGAAATGTGTCCAAGATACTCTTGCCTCTTCTCATCTGAGACATATTTTTTATTTTTCCTCACTTTCTTTATTCTGGACAGCATATCATCAATTGACGCACATCCATCAAACAGCGCCTCTAATTTGCCAAATGTTGACACCAGTCTTCCTGTTGTTGCCTCCGCTAAAATTCCAGCCCCTAAACATTCTCTGATATCATTAATATCTGAAATAATAATGCCATTTGTTTCTGAATCCCACATATTGGCAATTGCGATAAAGAAATGTCCTAATGGATAATTTAAGAATTGCCGTTCTCCGAACTGTTCCGGAAAATATACTTTCAAAATATCATTGACAGAACTATCTGCTGCGTAAATTTGTTCTTTCATTGCATTCATTGGATGTTCTGGATCTTTCTTTTCTGCATCCTCAAATACTTTAGCTACGTAACTTGCGAATTCCGTCGTATTATCAAACTCTATTATTTCGTAGGGCTTTCTGACAGAAATATCTTCCTTGTGTCCACCTATAAGTTTACCTATGTTATGAGCCAATAAATTTCCATCATAACTTACCGCCGAAACATCTACTGGATAATATTCAATGCCATCAAAATTTTGTATCTCGCAGTCAAATGCAGAATAAATATCAATCCATGTCTGATATATATTTTTATACTGTTCCTGATAATTAATTAATAAAATTACTTTTTTATATTTCGCTATCTCCTCAATAGCTCTCAACAACAGTGGCGAAAACTGATGTACTCCATGAATAACAATGTGATCCAGTGTTTCCACTTCTATCTCATTTTTCGTAGAAGAATTATCTTTTGCTGTGGTCATAGCTTTGATAATTGCTTTATTTATTTGCTCTTCTGTAAAATCCTGCTCTAAACAAAAATCTTTCACCTTCTCAGATGCTCTAATTTTCTTATAAACAGATACTATAAATCTTTGTTCTGGTGTTAAATATTTGTCTACAATATTTTGCGGCTCCATCTTCAATTCAAACATTGTACGTATACTTGTAAAAACCTCATCCCTATTAAATAAAAATGATTTTTTTACATTATCCAATTCTATTCTTGATATTCCTGTAATATCCGAAGAATTAACAATAATATTATCGATATCTGCATGCTGCTTAACAGCACACGCCGTTCCGTTCCATTTCTCATACAAAACATCTGTAAGGTTTTTAACGGTAGTAACACGTCCTATTTGAAAAGCCGCTCCATAAACCACTTTCAGACCATTTACCAGTGTTTGCGCAGCACAGAAATATGGACATGAAGATATTTCCTTCCATAATTCTTTATTTTCTTTCAATTTATATGGATCGCGATATGTGTATATAATGACTGACATATTATCCCTCCAATAGTGATCCCCAACTAATTTGCGGAGTACTATCTATATTATTAATCCAAATGCAATTCCGTATCGACCTTGTCAATGCAACATATAGAATCCGGGCTTCTTCAGCAATTTGCTCATCGACTTCCTTACCCTCACTGTAATTTGAATTTCTTTCTCGAATACCATTTTCAAACAATACAGTGTACGACAAACTATTATCGTTATAGTTTGTCTCTAATTTAACCTTTTTTATATCGCTTATATCCTCGAAAGTATATGGTAAAATCACCGTTCCGTATTCTAACCCCTTAGATTTATGAACTGTACTGCAAATCACATGCACACCTTCATCGTCAACTTCTACTGATCTTGAAAGTTGTCTCTGACCGGTCAAAATATTTATCCCAAGATATTCAATAATCTGATTCAATGTCAATGTATCTACATGTGTAAATTTGATCATTTTCTCCATCAAATACTCATGATTAGCAATGTATAATCTCTTCTTCTCCGGAATCTGAGTATAGTTATCCCAAGGTCTCAAAGATTCAATTATATTCTTTAATGCATACAGAACCGGTTGCGTATATACCTCATTCAAAACACTTTCCCAACTCATATTCATCCGTTTTACAAAGAAAGCATTTAATATATTTTTTAATTCTTTTAGTTTTTCTTTCTCAGACATACAATGAAATTTTTGATAATCAAGTTTCAAATCCGTATAATTGGATTCAATAAAATTCACCAAATAGACCGGGCTAGTATTATGGCTAATAGCTAAAACTAATTTATACAAATCCAATGTTGATGGCAGTTGAAACAAATCGCCGCCAGTGCTTATTTCCACATTAATATTCTTTTTTGCCGCTGCCTTTACAACATTTTCAACTTGCCAATTACTTCTAACCAAAATAGCAATTGTTCGTTCTTCTTTACTAAGCGACTTATTTTTCATCAGTTCTTTTAGCTTTGTAACTTCTGAAAGAATAGTTTCATTCAGCAATTCTAGAATCTTCTCATTCTCTTTGCCATGACAAGGCAGTTCAACCAACAATTCATCATCCTTTGCATCTGAAATAACATCACTCACTAACCGATCTGCTTTTCCAGAATATGGCAATATATTCTTACTCCCCATTTTCGCAAATATTTCATCAAACAGGCTGAGTAGTCTTTGATCTGTACGATAGTTACGATTTAATCTATGGTGGCTCCACTCCTTTTTCTTGCCATTCTGAAGTTTTTGAAAAGCATTCAATTTAGCACCTCGAAATCTATAAATGCTTTGCTTTAAGTCACCGACAACGAACAACTTGCATTCCGCATTGATGCCTTTTTGCAACTTCTGAAATATTTCAATCTGTACGTCATCAGTATCCTGAAATTCATCAATGAATAAATATTTAAGATGTAAATTTTTTAATTTTTCACATCCCCCTGACAATATTTTTTCCAATTCAATAACGCTTTCCTTTAAGTCAATATTGTTACCATCTCTCAATGTTTCCAAATACAACTCTTCTGCTGGAAATACAACTCTTGTAAGCAATTCATTAAAATACGGAATATTATTATCAACAGTGACGCCCATTTCGGATGTTTTTATTTGTTCCAAATTAATACTCTTATCAAAAAGCCTATCCGCAATACTCATAAGTTTCTTTTTTAAATCATAGATTGGAATAGGTAGTTCATTTACAAAATTTGCATTCTCACATTCTTTTTCTTCCAGGAATTCACCCAAAAACAAATCATAGGTTTTTCCTCTCTTATGTTCATTTTCTGTAATTCTAAAATTGGTTCCCAGTCCCGTATACAAGGATTCTCCTCTCAAAATTCCTATAGCAAACTTATGGATTGTTGAAATATTTGAACGATCAATATCCTCTACAAATTTGAGATATTTTTCTCTTCCCGTTAATACAAAATAGTTCACAAACATTTGCTTTAATCTTTTTTTCATATTAATTGCTGCATCATTTGTAAACGTCACCATTGCTATCTCATCTGCTATATTGGAAACAGCGTCCACTTCTTTATTACAGAGATATGCAATTCTGGAGACCATCGAAAATGTCTTTCCTGTTCCAGCCCCGGCCTCAACTAAAATGTCATGCAAAGTAGATGCGTGCTCTACTTCGTATTGCTGCAGATTGAATGCAGAACACTCTGAAAGCGTTCTTAACACATCGTATGCTTGAGGTGTTACTTTTCCTTCTTTAACAACAATTTTTTCAGAACATTTTGCCCCCAACGAATCAATGTGGTACAGTTCAAAATTAAATATTCTAAAACAATCATCATCTTTCTCTTCTGAAATTCCCTTGTAATATCCCAAATATAAATTATTTTTTTTATAATCCACGTTACGTTTTCTTAAACCGTCATTTAAGCATCTAATAATATTTTTGTAGCAAGCACCATCCTCAACAAAAATAATGCTTTTTACACCCATAAAATAAATATCAATCATCTCTTCAACTTCTGTTATATTAGGCATATCCGGTATAATATACAATTTCGAATAGGGTAACACCTTGCCGTCTTCAACATTCTCTTTAATATCGGGTTCTAGGCTTCTTCTAATGCGAAACATTAAATCATAAGAAAAATCAGAATGTGGAATAACGCTATTGACTTGAAAAACATTGATTATTTTGTTATTTAACCGTTCGCGATCCTCTAAGTCTTCTTTAAAAATAGTATATTGTTCCTCCGAAATAATATCTAAACGACTACTTTCATACTCGGCTTTACTGATAAATGGGTAACATACCATGTCTAAAACCAATGGGCTTACATTATATTTCTCGCTTATTTTATTGAGTATGGCAAATCTATAAACTCTCGCTTGCTTTTTGGGCGATGTCTGTGGCCTCTCATAACCTTCTACATCAATATTATCAACACCGTTTACTATAATCTTTTCAGCAAGCCACTCCTTAACCTCAATTACAACAATACCAAGGTTTTCTGCCATAACACAAAAATCATACTCTCTACCATTGATTTCTCTCTGGTTATACACAACCATATCACTGGGCAAGTATTCATTTAATTTATCCCAAACTTTCCCTTCCCCTTTGAAGGATGGTTTTTCATCAATCATTTTTGCCATAATAAAATCCCTCGTTTTATCTATTTATCTGAATCGTCCTAAATAATTTCTATTACATCATCCATTTTACAATCAAGTGCCTTACATATTTTTGCCATAACTTCAACCGTTACATTTTCATTATTGGCCAACTTAGTCATAGTGCTATTTCCAATTCCGGCAAGTTCCCTCAGATCTTTCTTTTTCATGTCACGATCAATTAGTAATTTAAATAATTTTTTATAAGATACGCTCATTGTTCCTCCTGAAGCTCATCAAATGAACACTTCCAAAATAAATTAGTCAAAATTACATATATTAGCTACAGTATATCACAGCATCGTCTATAATGGGTAAAAATGTTGTGGATTGGGATTTTAATTTAAAAAATATCACCGAAACATAACTTTCTTCAAAAATGTGACATTTGAAATCAATATTTTAGGTGGCAAGCATAAAAAAATAGAGGACACTTTTCTCAAGCACCCTCTACATTCTTCAATACTATGATTACTTCCTATTAGGAACACTGTAAATACAAGGCTTTTCGGAGCCTACAAATCAGAAAAAATAATATTTGATCTATCACATTACGCAAAAAGCCGTCCGGCATGAAAAACGGGCGGCTTTTTTGCGTGGATAGACGGAAAGGAGGCACAAAAATAACTACAAAATTTTAGCGTTCAAATTTGTGCAACTTTAACGAAAAGGAGGATCGTAAATGGCCGATGAAAAACTGAACACAGGCCCTGCGGAGAATACTTCCCCGGAGGCCGCCGGGCCTATCACCACACCCGAACAGGCCGCAGCGTCTGAGCCCCGGCAGGAACAGACCGGGCCTGCCATACCTGAGTCCGGCGATGTGGTTGTGTCCTTTGACAAAATCAATGAGCTTATGGCGGAAAAGAGGCAGAATGCCCGCGCCGAAGTCGAAAAGGCGGAAACCCCCGAAACGCCAGAGGCGGCAGCCCCCGGAGAAACACCGCAGCCCGCCAATACGGAGGAACCGAAAAAGCCGCGCCGTGGCCGTCCGCCGAAAGCGGAAAAGGCTGCGACTGAAAATCAGAAAGCGGAGAAATCGGCTGGGGCCCGCAAGGGCCGCCCACCCAAGGCGGATAAGGCGGCCCCTGACAAGCCCAAGCCGTCCAAACGAGACAAAGTGTCCCGAAGTGATGGAAAGGCTCCGGATGCCAAGGAGCCCATTAAGCCCGCACAAGATACGGCACCGAAGGAGACTGTTGCGGAACAGACAGCTCCCGAGCCGACTACACCGCCCCGCCCGGTTGAGGAAGGCAAGCTGGTTTATCTGAAACTTTCCGAGGTTCATCCGTTTCACACATTCCGTCCGCACCCCTTTAAGGTACGGGACGATGCGAAGATGCAGGAAATCGTTGCTTCTATCCGCGTAAATGGTGTAATGGTTCCCGGTCTTGCCCGCCCGGAGAAAGATGGAAACGGCTATGAAATTGTAGCGGGTCATCGCCGTACCCACGGCAGTGAACTGGCCGGGTTGGATGAAATGCCCTTTATCGTCCGTGAAATGACCGACCACGAAGCGGTTCAGGCCATGAAGGACAGCAACAAGCAGAGGGATCAGACGCTCCCCAGCGAACTGGCCGCCCTGCTGGAGCTGGAAGTGGAGGACATCAAGCACCAGGGCGGGCGGCTGAAAGGCGTTGCGGAAGGCGATGTCGGGAAACGCTCGGTTGAGATTGTGGGCGAGGCGCATGAAATGAACTATAAAAAGGTCATGCGCTACTTGCGGCTCAACTCCCTTGTGCCGGAGCTTCTGGACAAGGTAGACGATAAAAAGATGGGCTTCATGCCTGCCGTGGAGCTGTCCTACATCAAACCGAAAAATCAGAGGCTTATCGCTGTTTCCATTGACGGGGAGCAGGCATCGCCCTCACTGGCCCAGGCTAAACGGCTCCGGGAGCTGGATAAGGAAGGCAAACTCAATGGCGATGTCATTGACGGTATCTTATCAGAACAGAAAAAGGAGGATCGAGGCGTGATTATTTCTACTGCGGAACTGGAAAAGTATTTTGGCAAGGAGGTCACTCCCGCCAAAATGAAAGAACAGATTATGTCCCTGCTGGATGACTGGAAAGAAAAACAGCCGCCGGAGCTGGCAAAAGCCCCGAAAAAGCAGGAACTTGACAAGTAACAACTTCGAGACACTTTGTCCCGAGGGCCCCGCCCTCGCGCAGAGGCTCTGGTGGTATATATACCCGTCGCCGCCTGTTTTTTAGTACAGCCGGGAGTGGGCCGTCAAGGGTGCAGCGCACCGCCGTTTTCGGCGGCTCGCCCTTGACGGTCTGCCCCGGCTGTGCTATTTCCCCGGCAAGCGGCGGGGGTATATCCTCCAGAGCCGCCCCCTTTCCCAAGACTGGGAAAGGGCGTGGGGTTTGGGTTGAACTTTCTTATTAAAATATCGGAGGTATGAACGATGAAACGACCCCTTGCTTATATCACCGCTGCATGGCTCGGCGGCGATAGCGAAAACGCAGAACTGGCGGCGCAGTATTGCCGCACCGTGTATGAGGCAGGCTTTTCTCCTATTTGCCCGCCCCTGTACTTGCCCTTGTTTCTCAATGATGCTGTTCCCGAGGAGCATAAAAGCGGCATCGACATGAGCCGTGACCTGCTCCGCCGTTCTCATGTGCTGGTTGTTTGCGGGCACAGTATGACCGAAGCCATGAAAAATGATATTGCCGTGGCCCAGCGGCTGGGAATTACGGCAACAACCCTTGAGGGCATCCTGACCGTCAAGGGACAGGGCCGCCGCTAATGGCAACCCTGTTTGAAGCCTACGTTACCAACGTCGGAAAGTACAGCGAGGGCCAGCTTGTGGGTGAAACACTGAAATTTCCCACAACCGCCCAGGAGGTGGAGGCTCTCTTGAAACGGATCGGCGTGGATGGCGTCCGCTATCAGGAAATTTTTATTACCTCTTTCGATGGGGATGTGCTGGGGCTCTATGACCATTTGAGCGAGTATGAAAATCTGGACGAGCTTAATCATCTGGCCTGCCTGCTTTCCGGGCTTACCTCATCGGAGCTGGAAACACTGGAGGCCGTCCTCGACAGCGGCGATCACTGTTCTTCGGTGCGGGACATCATCAATCTGACACAAAATCTGGACTGTTACGGCTTTTACCCCGGCGTATCCGATGAGGAAACGCTGGGGCGTATTTATGTGGACGATCTGGAAATGTTGGATGTGCCGGATCAGGTAAAACCGTATTTCGATTATGAGGCGTATGGCCGGGATGCCTGCATCCACGAAAACGGCCATTTTGCCCCGGGCGGCTATGTTGTCAAAGAAAGCGATCATTTCGTGGAAGTGTATCACGGCTTGCAGGATATTCCCAAGGAGCATAAGGTATTCTCTTTCCCGAAGCTCTCTATCCGGGAGCAAATGGCCGCTTATCAGGAAATCATAGACGGTTCTTCTTTGGAGGGCTACCGTCAAATGCAGAAAAAAGACCGTGGGGATCGATGATGGCACTTCGAGACAAATTGTCCCAAGGAAGGAGGCGGTGTAACTGATTGATGAAGATATTTCCCGGCGCACGATAGCCATATCCGTAAAAACAACCAAGCTGACGGCGCGGGGACTGGCGTATGTGCTGGGCATGGTGGGCCGGAAGATCCGCAAGGCATACCGTGGGCGGCAAGTACCGCATGGAAAACAAAGTGTGCGAAAGCTCATGGCCCACGGTACAGCCACCAACAGCATTGAGCTATCCGGGGATGCCAAGTCCTTTGACCGCGTGGCCCGGAAATGGAATGTAGACTATGCGTTCTATAAAACCGGGCCGGACAAATACCTGCTGTTTTTCAAGGCTGGACAGGCAGACGCAATGACCGCCTGCTTTTCTGAGTATTCCCGGAAGGTGTTAAGCAAAGCAAAATCGAACCGTGTTCCCCTCCGGGAACAACTGCAACAGGCGGCAGATCAGCTTTCCAAAGAAAAGCCGAAGCAGAAAGAACGTGCAAAGGAGGTGGCCCATGAGGACAGATAAGATCAGAAAATATCTCATTCCGAACATTCCCTATCTGTTCATCCTGTGGGCGTTCCTCAAGCTGGGAACGGCCTACCGGCTGGCAGCGGGTAACGATTTTGCACATAAGCTCATCGGACTGGGCCAGACGATTGGCCCGGCCTTTGCTGACTTTGCACCCGGTCTTGCCCCGCTGGATTGGCTTGTCGGTATTGTAGGCGCAGTTGGTTTCCGGCTGCTGATCTATTTCAAAAGCAAGAACGCTAAGAAGTTTCGGCGGGATGCAGAATACGGCAGCGCTCGATGGGGAACGGAAAAAGACATCAAACCGTTTGTCGATCCGAAGTTTGAAAACAACGTGATTTTGACCGGGACGGAGTTTCTCACGATGAACACCCGCCCTAAAATCCCCGCAAATGCCCGAAACCTGAATTGCTGCATTATCGGCTCATCCGGCTCCGGCAAAACCCGCTTCTGGCTCACGCCCCAGCTTTTACAGGCTCATTCCTCTTATGTGGTGGTCGATCCCAAAGGCGGTGTGCTGGGACAGGTCGGAGCTTTCCTGCAAAAACGCGGGTACAAAATCAAGGTATTCAACAGCATAGATTTTTCAAAATCCATGCACTATAACCCGCTGGCGTATATCCGCAACGAGGCCGATATTCTGAAATTCGTGGATGCCCTGATTTCCAACACCAAGGGCGAAGGCAAGGAAGGCGATCCATTCTGGACGAAATCGGAAACGCTTTTATACTGCGCCCTGATTGCCTACATCATTTTCGAGGGGCCTGCCGAGGATCGGAACATGAATACCCTTGTGGATATGATTTCCGGCATGGAGGTCAAGGAGGATGACGAGGACTTTATGAACGCGGTGGACTATATGTTTGCCGGGCTTGAAAAGCGCAAGCCGGATTGCTTTGCGGTCAAACAGTATAAAAAGTACAAATTGGCCAGCGGTGATATATGCTCTAAGTGACTTCTTAATCATGATTTTGTCATGGTTAGTGAAGCAATCACTTAGAGCATTTTTGTTTCAGGAGGTACAGCCATGAGAAATGAAAAAATTACCCCACTGTACGAGCGCCTGAGCCGGGACGATGAGTTACAGGGCGAGAGCAATTCCATATCCAACCAAAAGCAGATGTTAGAGGATTTTGCCCGCCGGAACGGGCTGCCCAACCCTACGCACTTTACCGATGATGGTATCTCCGGCACCCGTTTTGACCGCCCCGGATTTCTGGCGATGATGGAGGAAGTCGAGGCCGGACGGGTGGAGGCCATTGTTATCAAAGACATGAGCCGCCTGGGGCGCGATTATCTGAAAGTCGGCCAGGTCATGGAGATTTTGCGGCAGCGCGGCGTCCGGCTGATCGCCATCAACGACGGTGTGGACAGTCTGAAAGGCGATGACGATTTTACGCCCTTCCGTAACATTATGAATGAATTTTACGCCCGTGATACCAGCCGGAAAATCCGCTCTGTGTTTAAGTCAAAAGGCATGAGTGGCAAGCACCTGACCGGCACTGTGATTTACGGCTACTTATGGGACGAAAAACGGGAGCATTGGCTGGTAGATGAGGAAGCTGCCGAAGTGGTACGCCGTATATTCTCCCTCACGCTGGAGGGATATGGGCCTTACCAGATCGCCTGCAAATTATCCACAGACCGGATTGAAATTCCTGTCGTACACCTTGCCCGCTTCAACGAGGGTGTGAACCGTTCAAAGCCGATCAAAGACCCATATGGATGGGGATCATCTACCATCGTGAACATTTTGAAAAAACGAGAGTATTTAGGGCATACCATCAATTTCAAGACCCGCAAGCACTTTAAGGACAAGAAAAGCCACTATGTTTCTGAGGACGAATGGACGATCTTTGAGAATACCCATGAAGCCATTATCGACCAGCAGACCTTTGATTTGGCGCAGAAAATCCGCAGCAATGTACGGCGTTATCCAAACGGCTGGGGCGAAGCGGCTCCCCTCACAGGCTTGCTCTATTGTGCCGATTGCGGCGGCAAGATGTATGTCCACCGCACCAACAATGGCAAGCGGGTTTCTCAATATACCTGTTCCAATTATACCAAAGTTCCGTGTGGGACACTATGCCCTACACAACACCGTATCAATGAGAGTGCTGTCCTGACATTGGTTTCCGACACGCTCCGGGCTATCGCTGAATATTCGAGAAATGACCGGACGGAATTTATTCACACTGTTCAGGAGACGCAGGTTGCTCAACAGAGTGCCGATATATCGAAAAAGCGCAGGCGTCTGGCTGCTGCCCAAAAGAGAGCCGGAGAACTGGAAAAACTGATTTGCAAAATCTATGAGGACAACGCCCTCGGCAAGCTGCCGGATGCACGATATAAGGCGCTTGATGCACAGTATGCCAAAGAGCAGGATGCACTTGAGATTGAAATTGCGGAGTTGGAAAAGGCTGTTACCGGCTATGAGCAGAGCCAGAAATCAGCGGAGAAATTTATAGCCCTGATTGATAAGTACGAGAATTTTGACACGCTGACAAACACCATGCTCAACGAGTTTGTAGAGAAAATCCTTGTCCACGAACGCGCCCGAAAAGGCAGCCAGGACACTACGCAGGAGGTTGAAATCTACTTCAATTTTGTGGGCCGGTATATCCCGCCCGCCTTGCAGCCGGTTCCACTGACCCCGGAAGAACAAGAAGAACTGCGGAAGAAGGAGGAACGCAAGGACAGGCTTCACCAGAACTACTTACGCCGCAAGGCCAACGGCAAGCAGAAGGAATGGGAAAAACGCTACAACGCCAAACGCAAGGCCCAGGTGGAGGCAGCAAAGGCCACAATCCGGGCCGAGGACATGGAGAAGGGCATTTTTACCACCGTCAGCCAGTTACCCAGGCAGGAGCCGCGCAAG
Organism: Fusicatenibacter saccharivorans; assembly: GCF_027667425.1. Taxonomy (NCBI): domain Bacteria; kingdom Bacillati; phylum Bacillota; class Clostridia; order Lachnospirales; family Lachnospiraceae; genus Fusicatenibacter; species Fusicatenibacter saccharivorans. The sequence continues at coordinate 14,673 of NZ_JAQEGR010000023.1, read as the reverse complement.
GCCACCGTATCGGCCAGTGCCACAGTTTAACCATTACAGTGCAAAGGAGAATGAACATGAGCGAATTGACTTACACCCGCTGCGGAGATTACTACATCCCTGATCTGAAACTTTCCGAGCAGCCGGAGGCCCCCATCGGCAAGTATGGCCGTATGCGGCAACGCTACCTGAAGGAACACCGGCCCGGCCTTTATAGCAGCTTGATTTTGAGCGAAAAGCTGTACCCGCACCTGTTGGAGATTGATCGGGCGGCGCGGGAGCGGATGGACGCCATGCTGCCCCGCATGATGGAGGCGGCGGGCGTCACCGAGGAACTGAAAGCCCGTGACCCCATGCGCTGGGTGGGGCTGATGAACACATTAACGGCACAGATTGAGGAAATTTTACTCAGGGAACTGATTTGCAGCTGAATGGGAGGTGTGGGAAATGCTGACCTTTGAAAAGGTTCTGGAAGTGTTTCAGGCATATCTGGATGATGACCCTCTGTATGAGGTGGTTCAGACCAGCCACGGTTATACATTGATGGCATGGGAACCCCACCGGAATGACTGGTATAGCGCCGAGATACAGAAAACCCCAGAGGATTTACGGAACGCTTTGCTGGGTACATACGCCAACTTTCTGGAAGATAAAATTACCGGAAACGAGCGTGAACTGACTGTGACAGAAACCAGAGAAATCCAGCAGAGGTGTCAGGAACTTTTGGAAAAGTGCCGGGAACCTTGATATAGAAATGCCAGAAGGAGGCCGCGATTATGCGTCCTCCTTCTGCTTCGCAGTCTGTTCCATTTTGAGCGCCCCGTCTATGGCACCTTCGATAATCGGCAGGTATTCTTCAGGGCAGAGTTTCAGCTTGTGGCTGACCCGTTGCCGCTGTTCGCTTTCTTCCCGCATGATCTCCGGGTTAAAATACCGTTCCACGGGAAGTCCGCAGATCTTAATCAATTGGATCATCACAGGCAGGCTCGGAATTGCACCTTGATTCTCAATGTTGGCAAGATACCGCCATTCAATCCCAACCATTTCCGCCAATGTTTTTCGTGCCAGACGCTTTGCCTCTCGTGCGGCTTTGACATCTGCGCCGAAGGTTTCAAAACCGGGACAATCTTCAACTTTCGCCATATAATATCACCCTGTTACATTGTATAATTCATACTTCGCCTGTGGAATGTCACTGTATGCAGGTTAGTTGAAGTTTATAATTCATATCCCGTTTCTTGCATTGTTCGAAAAAGAGAACTATAATGTACTCTGTGGAGGTGCGAAATGGACTATATGACATTGAAAGAGGCCGCCGAAAAGTGGGGCGTGACACCTCGTAGTGCAAATTATTATTGCGCTGGTGGGCGTATCCCTGGCGCTGTGAATATGGCTGGTGTTTGGCTGATCCCAAAGGACGCGGAAAAGCCGACTGATAGACGCAGAAAGGAGTTTCAACATGAATAATGTTTTAATTATCGAAGATGATAAAGAAATTTGCGTTATGATAAAAGACCATCTGGAAAAGTACAATTATCAAGTCTTCTTCACACTTACTGGTGCAAATGCGATTGAACGTATAAAAGAATTATCCCCAGATTTAATTATTTTAGATTTAATGCTTCCTTTTATCAGTGGAGATGAGTTAATTAGAAATATCAGAAAATTTTCAGACGTACCTGTAATTGTTGTTTCTGCAAAAAGTTTAACATTCAACAAAGTCGAACTGCTACGCTTGGGTGCTGATGACTATTTAACAAAGCCGTTTGATTTGGACGAATTACTAGCGCGAATTGAACGCAATTTGCTAAGAAGTCAAAAAGATACTCCCAATCTTTGTTTGACCTTTGGAGAACTTTCCATTAATACATCTTCAAAGATAGTTACTGTTGCAGACGAAATTATTGTGCTTACAGCAAAAGAGTATCAACTTGTAGAACTACTGGCGAAATATCCTGATAAAGTTTTTTCTAAGCAAAATCTTTATGAAAGTATTTGGCAAGAACCATTTGCAAGGGATAATGATGTCATTAACACACATATAAGTAACTTACGAAAAAAATTAAAGGGCGAAGGCTGCCGAATTAAGACCATATGGGGCTTGGGTTACCGATTTGCAAAGTGAGCTTTAGATAATCTTTAGCTTTACCTTTAGATTATTCAAGGAATTGTCTGCGATACTAAATAACAAGAAAGGAGCTGTGAAAAAATGAACGTAACAGTTTTTGAAGCTATCAACATCACAAAAAAGTATCGCAATACACTAGCCCTAAATCAAGTATCTATGTCTGTAATGCAAGGAGATATTTATGGGTTTATCGGAGAAAACGGTGCCGGTAAAACAACAATGATTCGTTTACTAACCGGACTGGCAGAACCTACTACTGGCAAAATTGCTTTATTCGGTGAAAGCAATAAGAAACTTGCAAAGCAGCGTGAGCGCATTGGCTGTATTATTGAGAGCCCTTCTCTTTATCTTGATATGACAGCCTATGAAAATTTGGAGGTACAACGTTTGCAACGCGGTATTCCAGGAAAAGGTTGCATTGATAATGCTTTAGCATTAGTTGGTTTGAAAGATACCGGAAAGAAAAAAGCAAAAGATTTCTCTTTGGGTATGCGGCAGAGACTAGCTCTCGCAATCGCTTTGCTTGGGAATCCTGAATTTCTCGTACTAGATGAACCAATTAACGGACTAGACCCTACTGGAATTATCGAATTAAGAAACTTACTCAAAAGACTAAATAAAGAACGTGGAATCACTATTTTGATTTCAAGTCACATTCTCACGGAACTTCATCAATTAGCAAATAGATATGGTATCTTACATGAGGGGAAACTTTTACAGGAAATTACCGCTACAGAGTTAGACAAACGCTGCAAAAAGCATCTGTTGTTGCAAGTGAATGATGTAGCTGCTGCTAGTGTTTTATTGGAAAGCAAACTGAATACTTCAAATTTTTCTGTTATGCCAGACAAAAGTATTCATCTATATGATTATGTTGAAAATGCCGGAAAAGTATCAGCGTTGCTAAGTGCAAATAACATTACGATTTATCAGTTAGCACAATCTGGAGATAGTCTTGAAACTTATTACACTAATTTGATAGGAGGGTGCCAAAATGATTAACCATTTTAAAGCTGAATTTTATAAATTGCGTCACTCAAAGATATTGATAACTATATTAGGCGTATGTGCGGCGGTTATAATGGTCTCTTTTGCACTTGGTGACATGACTTTTTTTGGAGCCGGAGATGGAACAGAAAGTGTAATCGGATTTCAAGCTAAGTGTTATCTATCTAGTGAAATACCAACGTTTCAAACTGTTGCCCGCTCATCTCTTGCATATACAGCCTTTTTCTGGATTATTGGCATTTTATTTGCAACCATATTTTTTACAAAAGAATATAATACGGGTACAATCAAATTATCTGTTGCATACGGCACTAAACGAACTATTCTCTACTACACCAAAGCGATTACAATATTGGTGGTGTCTCTGATAACGTATCTGATTTTTGTAGCTACATTTTTCGTTATTGAAATCATACAATCCGGTTACATTCCAACTGCGAGTGAAGTAATAAACCTTTTGGGATGGGCTCTTGCTTGCGGAACGGTTTTATTAGCATTAGAAAGCATTTCTATTTTTTTATGTGTCGTTATTCAAAATACAGGGATTGTAACAGGGATTTGCTGCTTATATGTATTCAGTGGAGCGTCTGTTTACTTAATGCTATGGAGTGATATGGAGACGGTTTCAATACCCTTAAAATTTTTTGTATATGGAAATCCTATGTACTATTGGATGAATTTCAGCTCTTGTCGCACAATGGGTATTATTGAGCATTTACCATTCTATTTCATAGGGTGCATTTCTCTTTTGATTGTTGGCGGTCTTATTATGATTAGAAAAGAAATCAAGTAAAAGGGAGGTAGAATATGGGTTGGGCGATTATGTTTCTTGTTCTGATAGCATTGGTCATTATCCTTTCAATTTCTTTAATTAACTGGAAAATACAGATATATAAAGTAATCGTCCAACTAAATGCTATTCTGAATAGAAAAACGAAAAAGTTAGTTACAGTGTCTTTATCTGATAGGCGGTTAGAGCATTTGGTTGAAATCATAAATCAGATTGTATCAAAAGATAATATTTATCTGGGCGAAATTCAAAAAAAGGAGAATGAATTAAAAGAGAATATTTCTTGCCTTTCTCATGATTTACGGACACCACTAACTTCCATTCGCGGATATTTGCAACTTCTATCAAGTGCGCCTGATGAAAAAAGAGCGGAATATATTTCAGCATTATCCGGAAAAGCATTGAGATTAGAACGTCTCATAGATGACTTTTATCAAATCTCTCTTTTAGAAGCAGGACAATATCCATTTTACTATGAAAAGGTTGAGCTATGCTCATTGCTTACTGAAATCCTGCTAGACAATTATTCGATTTTCAGCGTTAATGGAATTGAACCCCAAATAGAAATACCTAATATGGACATCTATCTTAATGCTGACAGAAAGGCGTGTATTCGCATTATACAAAATCTTATATTCAATGCGGTAACATCCACTACAAATAATGTTGTAATTCAACTAATTAATATCGCAGATTCTGTACAACTCTGTATTAAAAATCCTGTTGCATCTATTCCTACAGAAGAATATTCAAAACTGTTGGAACGCTTTTATGTAGCAGATGTTTCAAGAAGTAATGGTACGTCTGGACAAGGACTTTACATTGTGAAAAAGCTATTACTTATGATGAATTGTACAAATCCAATAATTGAAATACATGACCATAATTTTATGATTACGATTGATTTTTCGCCCTTACTCATAAAGAAATAATCTGCCGGACGACGGCAAAAGAAAAAAAGCCGTCGCAAAGCAGAGGTATTTTCACGCGCCATTTCTAAATTACGGCGGCTTTGATTTTCAGAGCCGCCGCTTCTTTTTGCCTATCGGCAAGTCTACGACGACCCTAACACCGTGTAAATCCACGGCGGCATATAGGAGGATTGCCGCCGTGTCTATGCTTGCCTTTTTTCACAGTACCCATGACCTGCACCAGCTAAAAAAAGCCTGTTCCCAGCAGCGGAGCAATGCGGTCAGAAGTATGCACTATACCATGTAACTAAACAGCAAAATATACTCTATTACGCTCGTATGGCTTTATGCCGTCCGGGCGCTTTTTTGTCCCTGTGGAGCCGGAACATCGGGTCAGCATGGCCCGAACTTTATCCCCGGTGCCGCTCCCCGCCGCCCCATGCAGATTTACCCAAAAAATCTGAATGGAGGAAAGGCAGATGGAAGTTACCATCAATTATAACGGACAAGCTGTGGCCGTGGAGGTCACGCTGGAAGTCTATGAATTTCTTGACCAGGCCGATCATAAAACGGAGAATCTGTTCCATGAACAGCGGCGGCATTGGGATGGCCGGGAGTTTGACGAGTACATCATTACCACCGAGGGTGTAGGGGTCTACGGCGAAACGCCGGAGGAATACCTTTGCCGCATGGAAACGCTGCATGAGCTGATGGCTGTTCTGGACACCTGTACCGAGGCCCAGCGCCGCCGGTTCCTGCTCTATGCGCTTGACGGGCTGAGCCTTGCAGAGATCGGTGTGCTGTGCGGCTGCTCCAAAGTGGCTGTTTATCAAAGTGTGGAGGCGGTCAGAAAAAAATTTATAAATTTCTTTGAGAACAGGCTTAACGAATGACCTGTTTTCTGGCTACCAAGTGAAAGGGATTATTTCCCTTATCTCAGCGAGGGGCGGACAGCGGACGAGCTGTCCGCCTCTCCGATTTTCAGGAGGTAAGCCTATGAAAACAATCAATCTGCGGTGGATGTATCCCCACTACCGGCATGACGAGTTTGTGGATGTTACGGACGAGGTATGGGCAGCGATGTATCAGGCCAAGCGGGAGATGGAGAACTATGAGCGTCGGAAAGTCTACCACCGCGCCTACTACTCTCTGGACGCATACAGCTGGCTGGAAAATTACGCACTGGAACACAGCAGATCGCCGGAAGATATTTTGCTGGAACGAGAAGAAATGACCACCCGCCTATACCTGATTGCAGCTCTGCCGGTGGCTCTGGCTCATGCCACTCCGACACAGGCCCGCCGTGTTCACGCCTACTACATTGCTGGTATCAAGCAGCCGGAAATCTCTCGGATAGAGGGCGTCCACAGCAGCAAGGTCAGCGTTGCCATCCACCGGGGGCTGCGGAATATGCGCCGCTGCTATGATGACCTTTTTCAAACAGAGTGAGGGCGTGCCTATGCAGACCATCAATCTCAAACAATATTATCCATTTTGCAAAGAGGACATTTTTGTGGAGGTGTCCGATGAGATCGTCGAAACGTTTCTTCTGGACAAGAGAGCCGAGGCCACCAGAGATCGCAGGATGTTCCGGTATAAGGCGTTTTATTCCCTCGATTGTAACGATGGAATCGAAAATGCCGCCATCGGCTGGGCGCAGCCATCGCCGGAGGACTACCTGATAGAAAAAGAAGAATTAGCCGAATACGAAGAACTGATACGGCGATTGTATGAAGCCATTTCCTCCCTGCCGCCTATGCAGGCTCGCCGTGTTCACGCCCGCTATATTCTGGATATGAAAGTGAAAGATATTGCCGCAATGGAGGGTATCACGCCATCACAGGCGGGAAAATCCATCCATGCCGCACTGCGGAGGCTGCGCCGGTACTTTGCTCGACAGAAATGGACGGTCAATCTATGAGTATTTTCAAAGAAAAGAGGTGCCTGACATGAACGAAAAAATTACAGCCCACCCCCAAAAAGAAGAACGGGAGAAAGTCCTGAAGGAGATTCGGCAGCTTGAAAACCGAAAGAAGATTTTGGAGAACAAGCAGCGGAATGAAGAACGCAGGGTTCGCACCCGCCGCCTGATTGAGCGTGGGGCCGTTTTGGAGGGCATTTTCCCTCTGGCCCCCGACCTTCCCGGCGTAGAGGTCAAAGCGTTCCTGATTGCCCTGTCCCATCTTCCGGGGGCGGAAGAACTGGCCGCAAAACTGCCGAAATCCGGGGACAAGCCGTAAGTCCCTTGTTTACAAGGGCGCACTTATACACCGTTGCCGGTGCTGTGCGCCCTGCCGGGGGCGTTGCGTACTTCGTCCGCGATGGGGAGCTACACTCCCCAAACCCCTTGTGCGCTCTGCGAAGCCAAACACCCGCTTTGCGTTTGTTTGGATCCACAGAGCCTGTTATCCCCTCACTGAAAGGAGGTGTTCCCCATAGATTTCTGTCATATCCCCGTCAGTATCATCAAGCGCAGCGCAGGCCGTTCTGCTGTTGCCGCAGCTGCTTACCGCAGCGGAACCAAGCTGACAAATGAATGGGACGGAATGACCCACGACTACACCCGGAAAGGCGGCATTGTCCATGCGGAGATCATGCTGCCCGCCCACGCGCCGCCGGAATTTGCAGATCGTTCTATCCTCTGGAACAGCGTGGAGCAAATCGAGAAAGCAAGGGACAGCCAGCTTGCCCGCGAGATCGAGGCAGCCCTGCCCCGTGAACTGTCCGATGAACAGCAGCTTGCCCTTGTGCGCGCCTATGTGAAGGACAACTTTGTAGACAAAGGAATGTGCGCCGACTTTGCTATCCATGACAAGGGAACCGGCAACCCTCATGTCCATATCATGCTGACGCTCCGGCCTTTGAAAGAAAATGGACAGTGGGGCGCAAAGTGCCGCAAGGCATACGATCTGGACGAGAATGGACAGCGTATCCCGGATGGGAAAGGCGGCTGGAAAAATCACAGAGAGGATACAACCGATTGGAACGATAAAGGAAATGTGGAGATTTGGCGGGCAGCGTGGGCGGCCTACACCAATCGAGCGCTGGAATCTGCCGGCAGACCGGAACGCATTGACCATCGCAGCTACAAGCGGCAGGGCATTGATAAAATTCCCTCTGTCCATCTGGGGCCAGCCGCCAGCCAAATGGAAAAGCGCGGCATCCGCACCGACAAGGGGGAAGTCAACCGGCAGATCGCCGCCGACAACAAGCTGCTGAAAGAAATCAAGGCCCGCATTACCCGCCTCTACAACTGGTCGAAGGCCGAGGCCGAGAAGCCGGAGGGCCAGCAGCCCAGCATGATTGACTTGTGGGAGGCCCAGCAGCAGCTCAAGCGGCCCGACACCCGCACCGGCAAAATCCGGGCTTTACAGGAGAGCGCCGCCCTGTTCAGCTTTTTGCAGGCAAACGGCATCCAATCCATGCAGCAGCTCCATGAAAAAATCGCAGATATGAACACCCGTTACTATGACCTGCGGGGAAAAATCGTCAAGGCCGAGCGCCGGATCGCCACCCTTACCGAGCGCGGGGAGATGTGGGAACAGTACAACCAGTACAAGTCCATCCACAAGCAGCTTGCCAAAGTAAAGCCGGAAAAACGGGAACAGTTTGAACAGCGCCACAGTCGGGAACTGATTCTGTATGACGCAGCGGCCCGGTATCTGAAAGAACTGAAAGACAGCGGCGAGGGGATCACCCCGAAGGCATGGCATCGGGAGATCGACCAGCTGGCCGCCGAAAAGCAGGCGGACACGCTTGCCATGAAATCCATGCGGGAGGATTTGAAAGCAGTGGAACGGCTCCGCAAAACCGCCGAGCAGCTGTCCAGACAGGAACGGGACAAGTCTCACGACCGGGAGCCGGAGCGGTAAAGGCTACCGCGTTTTGGCGTACCCCCTGTCAAGTGCGTCGCGTTTCACGACATACTTTTGTATACAGAAAAACCGCCGTGCAGGTTTCCCCATACGGCGGCAGACTGTTTATTTGCCGAACAAGTCGCTGTGTGTGCCGGTGCGGGCCAGCGTCAGCACCAGAACATCATCTTCTATGCGGTAGACAAGCAGCCAGTCCGGGAGAATGTGACATTCCCGATGGCCTGCCCAATCGCCGGACAGGTCATGGTCACGGTTCTTATCCGGCAGCGGTTCGCCCATCGCCAGCAACGCTACGACCTGCTCCAGCACCTCGATCTTCAAGCCACGCTTGATGGCTCGTTTGTAGTCTTTTTTGAAACTGGTCGTGTACTTGACGGTATATTTGGTTTCTTTCATCTTTTCAGGTCAGCAAATAACTCGTCAAGGTCATTGTAGCCCTTTACAGACGGGTCTTTTGCAATCCTTTCCGCTTCCAGCATGGCAGCAACCGTTTCTTTGTTCGGCTGTTCCAGCCTTACCTCAAAGGGAATGCCGCCTTCACGAAGCGACTGGCGCACAAAGATGTTAAACGCCGTAGTCAGGTTCATGCCAAGTTCAGTAAACAGTGCGTCCGCCTGCGCTTTCAAATCTGCGTCCATGCGGATACTGATGTTTGTGGTATTTCCAGCCATACGATCAACCCCTTTCTGCTGGCAATTATAGTATATGCCATTTGCACGAAGAAAACAATACTTTGCACGAATATTTAACAATAAATTCATTTAAGGAGGTTACCGACTTTATGAAAGAAATCATTTATGAAGAACAATAAGTCTGAACCTATCCCCGTCATGGATTACCGCCAGTACCGCAGAGTGCGGAGGCTGGTGCATGAGTGCTGTAACTACATCGACGGAAACTGTATCGCCCTGGACGATGGGGAGGAATGTGTCTGTGTCCAGTCTATTTCCTACTCCCTGTTGTGCAGGTGGTTTCGGGCGGCGGTATTGCCGCAGGATAAGGAACTGGAAACGGCGCTGTTCCACCGGCTGAATGCGAAGAAGTGCGCCGTATGTGGGGCGCTGTTTACCCCCGGTTCCAACCGGGCCAAATACTGCCCGGAATGTGCCGCACGCATGAAGCGGATCAACGCCGCAAAGCGCAAGCGGAAACAACGGGAGAAATGTCACGCTTTAGGGGCTGAAAAACCCTTGTAAATCAAGGCTTTTTTCGAGGGTGTCAAAGGCAGGCTGATAGATTTATCCTCTGACCCCTAAAACGGCCTTAAAATGCGTACAGAATCCCAAGAGAAACCCCAAGGAGGAACCCTATGTCAGACAACCGAAAATATTATTACCTGAAACTCAAAGAAAACTATTTTGACGATGATTCCATCGTGCTGCTGGAAAGTATGCAGGATGGTGTGCTGTATTCCAACATTCTGCTCAAGCTGTATCTGAAATCGCTGAAACATGGTGGACGGCTTCAACTTGACGAGGACATTCCTTACACGGCGCAGATGATCGCCACCATTACCCGCCAGCAGATCGGCACTGTGGAGAGAGCCTTGCAGATCTTTTTGAAGCTGGGTCTTGTGGAAGTGCTGGAGAGCGGCACATTCTACATGAGCAACATCGAACTTTTAATCGGCCAGTCCTCTACCGAGGCTGAGCGAAAGCGGGCGGCGAGGCTCCAAAATAAGGCTCTTTCCGCGCCCCGGACAAACGGCGGACATTTGTCCGACATTCGTCCACCAGAGATAGAGATAGAGTTAGAGAAAGAGATAGAGATAAAGAGAGAGATAGAGAAGGGACGCTCCGCCCGCGCCTATGGCCGTTACCAGAATGTTTTCCTGACGGACGAGGAAATGGCAGACTTGCAGACCAGCTTTCCCACTGTATGGGGCCAGTACATCGAAAAACTGTCCGAGTACATGGCTTCTACCGGCAAGCGTTATCAGAGCCATGCAGCGACCATCCGGCGCTGGGCCGGTGAGGACGCGAAGAAAGCAGCCCCGCCCTCTCGCAACCGGGATTACAGCGTAAAGGAGGATGAAACCGTATGATTGAGATTACCGCAGAAATCCGGGCGCTGATCGACAAGGCAGCCGCCGGTGTGGAACTGGCCGGGGACGAGTACATAGACCCGGCAGACGGTCTCATCCACTGTAAGAAATGCGGCGGCCAGAGGCAGACTGTTGTGCCATGCTTCGGGAAATCCGGCTACTTTATGCCGCGCTGCATCTGCCAGTGCCAGCGGGAGGCTGAGGAGCAGCGCAAGGCTGCTGAAGAACGGCAGCGCCGCATGGAGCGTATCAAACGCCGAAAGGCACAGGGTTTGCAAGACCGTTATCTGTACGACTACACCTTTGCCAACGACAACGGCCAAAATCCTCTGATGGACAAGGCCCGCGCCTACGTGGAGAACTGGAAGGAGGCATACAGGAACAACACCGGCCTGCTTCTGTTTGGGGATGTGGGAACCGGCAAGTCCTTTTTCGCCGGTTGTATCGCCAACGCCCTGCTTGACCGGGATGTGCCGGTGCTGATGACGAACTTTCCCACCATCCTGAACCGTCTGACGGGCATGTTTTCCGAGGACAGGGCCGACTTTATCGCCAGCTTTGACGAATATGACCTGCTTATCATTGACGATTTGGGTGTAGAGCGCAGTACAGAATATGCTATGGAGCAGATGTTTTTCGTCATCGACAGCCGCTATCGCAGCCGCAGACCCATGATTATCACAACAAACTTGAAACTGTCCGAGTTGAAAAACCCGCCTGATCTGGCTCACGCCCGTATCTATGACCGTATTCTGGAACGGTGTGCGCCGATTCTCTTTGACGGGAAGAATTTCCGGGAAGAAAATGCCGGTGCTACCCGACAGGCGGCAAAAGACATTGTAAACAGTAAGCACGATTGATTTTTTACCGGGCGGCACAGACCCGTTCGGAGAAAGGAGCGCCATGAACAAAGAACCCCGTACTATGCAGGCGGCAGATGCCGCTACTGCGTCCAGAGCGCCGGAAAACACGCCGGCGATGGTAAAGAAAATCGGAAAGACAACCTACAAGGTTCATGTCCATTTCAGCAATACCAGCACAGAAACCATGAGCGATAAAATCAAGCGTATGCTCAAAAATGAAATTCAGCAGATGTGACAGACTGATAAACGAAGCCGTCTTGTGCTAAACTGATGATGGTACGCACCAAAATTTTTGTCAAGGAGGACACGAAAATGCTTTACACAGAAAAAGAGAAGCATGAAATTGAACGAGTAAAGGAGGTCTTTGCGGAACATCTGCGGCAAAGCCCTGATTTTGAACTGCTCTGGTCGGACAAGGTAGGCTATGTCTGGCTGGCGATTGGCGTCAATCCAGTCTATGTGGATACCGGTATCAGAATCGAATCAGCCGCCGATCTCTGCGGCAGGTGTTTGGATGATGTTGCTACGGATGTTTTATATATGACAGGCAACGATCATGCACTGGAAGCAGCCGATCCGCTGGAATTGGCCGAAATTAAGCGGCGCTGGGAGCCATATATCAACCAGCTGCCAGACTATGCGTATCTCTGCAAAGATCTGCTGAACGGAAAAATGTAATCTATCAAACGAGGTGTCAGGAGCCATACGGTGCTTCTGGCACCTTTTTTGTAGATTTTTGTGAATTTGATTAAAAAGTCCTTGACAATTTGTCTCTGGCAAGACGGCAAAAAGCATTTTAATTTCCTGCGGTGCGCGGCTGGCTCCCTTTGACATCCCGCAGCTTCGTGAAGTCATGGCCTATGACGAATTGGAGCTTGACCGCATCGGAGATCGGAAAACGGCGGTATTCTTCATCATTTCCGATACCACGCAGACCTACAACTTTTTAGTGGCACTTGCATTTTCGCAGATGTTCAACCTCCTGTGTGAACGGGCGGACAATGTTCACGGTGGCCGCCTGCCGCACCATGTACGGGTGCTGTGGGACGAGGCAGCCAACACGGGACAGGTGCCCCAGCTCGAAAAGCTGGTCGCGGTTATCCGCTCCCGCGAGGTGAGTCTTTGCCTGCTGTATCAGCAGTTGGCACAGTGCAAGGCCATTTACGATAAGCACGCCGAGACAATCCTCGGCAACATGGACAGCGTGGTGTTCCTTGGTGGCCGCGAAGCCAGCACCATCAAGGAAATATCCGAGAACTGGCTGGGAAAAGCCACAATCAGTATGCAGACCGACAGCCGCTCCCGTGGTCAGTCGGAAAGCTACAGTCAAAATACCCAGCGGCTGGGCCGGGAACTGATGACCCCAGCCGAACTTGCAACCATGCCGGGAGATAAATGTATTTTGCAGCTTCGGGGCCTGCCCCCGTTCTTCTCTCCCAAGTATGATCTGAAACGGCATCCGAACTACCGCTATACGGCGGAGGCCGATAAACAGAAAAACGCTTTTGACCTCGACAGGCTCATTAACCGCCGCAGGCGGCCCGGTCTGAACGAGGCGTGTACGATGTATGAGGTGACTGTGCCGGACGATGCACTCACGGAAGAGGACGAGGACATCCTCAACTATGATGACATCGACGATCCAGACGCCTTTGCATAAATGCTTCGAGACAAAGTGTCCCGAAGTTTGTAACCTGCCGCCTGCATGGGCGGCTTTTTTGTTACCGGGAAAATCCCGGAGAAATGGAGGCTTATATGGCATTTTTCTCATCTGCAATCGACACTTTACAGACCCTCGTTATTGCTCTCGGTGCTGGCCTTGGCGTGTGGGGCGTGGTTAATCTGCTGGAGGGCTACGGCTCGGATAACCCGGGCTCCAATGCTCATGTGCGGTAAAGTAATAAAAAGATTTAGGTAGCCGCCTTAACTATTCCTAAATAAGATAATATGCACAGTATTTTCTCGTAAATAGAAAATAAATTATTGCATTTTACCAATTATTATGTTAAAATGACAATGTAACAAAGAGCTATGTATTTTTAAGGAAAGGGAGGAACTTATGAATTTAAGAAAATCTATTTTAGCACTTTCAGTAGTAGCTGGAATTGTAGCTGCTCCAATGACTGTATTTGCCGCTCATACTCATAGTTGGGGTTCTCCCCAGTACTATGGATATGAAGATGAAATGCCTGGTATATATGATGACTGGGATAAATGTGCGACACGTCATGTATATAATTACAAACAATGTTTAATTTGTGGAGAAGTAAGCATTTATGAAGTTGAGACGATTGAAATGTCTCACAAATGGGTGAATGGTGCATGTGTATATTGCAACAAAGGTTACGCGAAAGAGATAAATTAACATAGTATCATTACCGGCAAGTTTATGATCAAAAAATAGAAAGCATTGAGAATATTTCAAAATTTCTTGAAAGTACTCTCAGTGCTTTCTTTGATAATATGAAAGGAGAAATAAATGCAAAAAAAACAACTTTCTGTATTAGTACTAATTATTTTATGCTTTTTATTAGGATGTAACAGAGAAACACCAAAAGATGAATCTCAACAAAATTATGAAGATGAATCTAATATTTCTAAAACAAATGGAGAAGAACTTGTAAATATAAACAGTGAATTGTTAGGTTCGACTCCTTTTGATATCCAAATCGATAAAACAGCATTGCAGACTAGAAAAGAAACAGAAACAGAAGTTACAATAAAGACAAATTTAACAGACTGGGGTTATACTGTTTCTTCTGAAAAAGGGAAAATATCTGATATAAATAAAAATTCATTCATATATATAGCACCTAAAGATGAGAGGGATGATACTATAAAAATACAATTATCGGACTATGAAAATGGCATATCATATGAATATACAATTCCACTTATTTTTGCGGGAAACAATGAACATTCTTTAGATAAATTCAAGGAAAATCTTTCAAGATTACCTAATAGTTAGTAAAGAGTCGATAGACTAAAGTACCACCATCCTCTTTTATTTCAACTGAATATCCATCCCGCCGCACCGCAGCGGCACATGAAGCAGTAAATCCGAAAAAGATTTGC